>NZ_JBHXFL010000043.1:0-61489 GCF_042724095.1 Streptomyces sp. NPDC127100 | reverse complement strand
CCGCGCTCGGGCGCCCAACCCCCGGGGGCCCCCCCCCCCCCCGGGGGGGGGGGGCCCCCGCCCCGAGGAGGACTTCATGGCCCGCATGCTCAGCACGACCACCCGGCGCCACGCCGGACACCCCTGCCGCTACGCCGGGCGGGGCTGCACCTGCTACTACTTCCGGGGCGCGCTGCCCCACCCGCGCCAGCGCGGCAAGGTCTGCGCCCTCCAGCGCCGCAAGGCCCGGGCCACCGAGAAGCGCTCCTGGCGGGCCGAGCCCGCCGACTGACCCGCCGCCGGTCCGCCCCCACCCGGGGCGGGTCGGCCTTCGTGCCGTCCGCCGCAGCCTCCAGGCCGGCCCGGGCCCGTGGACATGTGCCGGCAGCGGCGCGCGGGGCACCGCCGGCGGTGCCGGACCCAACCGCGCGAGCGGGGCCCGCCGTTGGGCGGGCCCCGTCGCGTTCCTCAGCGGGCCAGGACCAGGACCTTCTCCCCTCCGATCAGGGGGGCGTCCCCGGGCCCGGCGATGTAGGGGCTGATCCAGATCGGCTTGTGCGCGCCGCGCGAGGGGTACCACTGGTTCTTCCAGTGGCCTCGTACGACCCAGCGGTGCTGGTACTCGCGGGTTCCGGGCTGCTCGGCAGGGTCGGTGTCGCGCTCGGTGCGGGCCCGGCGCAGCCGGATCAGCCGTACCTCGGTGCCGTAGTCGCGGTCCATGCGCTGGATTCGGCGCCGGGAGGCCCTGTCGGCGGCCACACGCTCGCTCGTGGCGAGGGTCTGGCCCATGAGCAGCCAGGTCGCCTGGATCAGCCGCAGGAGGGCGACGTCGGCCTCCGGGGTGTCGCTCAGGTCGGGTTTGCCCGCCTCGATCAGCGTGGTCCGCTGGTAGGTGAACCCGTGGATCGGGTGGATGTTGGCCATCCGGCCGGGCGCGACGTGCGCGAAGTGGCGGCGCAGCCACGCCTCGTTCTCGGCCAGGTCCTGGTCGCTCGGTTGTGCGGCCAAAGAGGCGTTGACCTGGTCGAGGTACTCGCGGGTGCCGCTCCAGTAGTCGATGGCCAGGTGCCCGAGCCAGGGGCCCCAGGTGACCAGCCGGATGGGCTGGTTGCCCGCCGCCTCGTAGCGCAGGGGCGGGTCCTCGAAGGCGAGCATGCCGACCGGGGCGGGCAGGTCCTCCGGGCGCATCTCGAAGTCGGTGAGGCTTTCGGCGGCGTGGTGCGCCAGGGCGGTCATGTCGCTGGTGACGTAGAAGAGTTCTGCGGCGCGCAGCCCGGCGGCCGTGCGGGCGGCCAGGCCTTGCGGGGTGGTGATGCCGGGCGGCAGGAGGTCGTCGAAGGAGGTCCGGGCGGCGGGCGGCAGCATGCAGTGCAGCCAGTTCGCCATGCCGTCGCGGCCGTGGTCGGCGGCCCAGGCGGCGAGGTCGGCTCTGACCTCGGGTATCTCGCGGGCGGTGGGTGTCGTGACGGCCATGGCCGTCCCCCTTTTCAAGATCGGCAACATCGGGGTGACGAGACATTCGCGTGGATCCCGCGAGGACATCCAGCGGTGTGCGCGATGTGGCCGTCTGCCGTGGGAGAACTGGGCTCTGGGGCCCGCCGGCGGTGCGCCGGCACCCGCGGGGCGCGGCCCGGGCTCGGCCGGCGGCACATATATCGATCTTGACTTTACAACACTACGTTGTATTGTCGTGGTCGTACGAACACCCCGCACCGAGGAGAGACGATGCAGACCGCACCCCAGCTCGAGCAGGCCAAGACCGAGATCCTCCTGCACTTCGACGCCCTGTACGGCGAGGAGTGCACCGAGATGGAAGCCCTGATCGACGCGGTGGCACACGCGGCCGCGACCGGCAGCCCGGAAGCCCTCGGCCGGGCCCGGATGGAGTTCCACCAGCACAAGGACGCCCTGTACGGCGAGGAGTACGCCACCCTTTCCGAGCTGCTCGACAGCCTGGTCGCCGCCGCCGAGACCTGACAGCTGCAGCCGCCGCCCCGACCCCAGCCGGGGGCCGGGGCGGCGGGTGAGCCCTACGCGATGCGCCTGCCCGCGAGGGCGGCCGGGCGGACGGTGCCTGGCCCAAAGCGGCGGTTGGCGCGGTCGATGGCCGTCTCCGCGCGCCGGACGTTCTCCTCGCCGCGGTCCAGGGAGATCTGCTCGGCGACGCGGTCGGCGTCGACGAGCTGCTCGGCGCGGACGGTCACCGCCCGGATGCGGGCCCGCTCGAGGTACAGGCCGTTGAAGATGCGGTAGGCGCACTCGCGCAGGTCGGCGTCATGCGCGGTCGCGGCCGGGAGCTTACGGGCGCGGGTGAGCAGGGACCGGTCGGCCATGCGCAGCTGCAGCTGGAGGCCGGTCGCGGCCTGCTCGCGCTCGCGCAGCCGGGCGCCGATGACGACGACCGTCTCCAGGATGGCCGCGCGGATGCGGTCGCTGTCGAGTTCGTCGCGGTCGAAGCGCCTGCTCTCGCTGGTGGAACGGGGCAGGTCGGTCGGCGTGACGCGACGGTGGTCCTCGCCGCGGGCCCGCTGCTGCAGCAGCCGTCCGTCCCGGCCGCCCAGGAGCCGCTGGGCGGTGAGGGCGGGTACACCGGCCAGCAGGCCGATGGAGCGGATGCCGTAGTCGCGCAGGGTCGCGGCCTGGCGCCGGCCGATGCCGTACAGGGCGTCGATGGGCAGCGGGTGCAAGAAGGCGGCGACCTCCTCGGGGGCGTCGGGGACGAGCCGGATGCCGCGCGGGCCCGGGCGGGCCGACGCCGTCGCGGCGAGCGCCCAGTTCGCGGCCACGCCGACGTGGACATCGACGCCGGCCAGGGCGAGGGCGCGGACGCGGATGATCTCGGCGAGTTCGTACGGGGTCCGCCGGTGCAGGCGCAGGACCCCGGCGACGTCGACCAGGGCCGCTCCGGGCGGGACGACCTGGACGACCGGCGAGATCGGCTCGAGGACCTCCAGGACGGCGCGGTACAGGGGCTCGGGTGTGCCCGGAGGGACGCGCAGGTGCAGCACGGTCGCTCGCAGGGCGGCGTCCTCGCGCGGGTCTGGTGCTGGCGTGCTCACCCTCCCCAGGTTATCGAAACTCTGTTCTATTCGCGCGGGGGCGGGTCTCAGTTCGTCCGCCGGTTCGTCAGGTGCGGGCCGATGTAGCCGACGATCACCAGGCCGGAGGCACCCTTGCCGGCGAGGTCGTCGCGGAAGTGGACCCGCGGGCAGACGTTGCCCCGACCGGCCAGCTTCAGGTGCGCCTGCATCTCCACCCTCGCCCCGCCGATCCCGGGGAAGTACCGCTCCCGGCCGTGCGCGCCCATGGTCGCCTCCGTCTCCGTCATCGCCAGCTGACTCGACGGGTACGCCCGGGCGCCGGCCGGGGGACGCTGGCAGAACTGGTGGAAGCCGCCCGCGAACCCCCTCTGGCGGTGCTCGGCGTATGACTCGAGTGCGCACAGGCCCTGCCACGCCTTGGCCGCCCAGGTGCGGGCGGCGGTGTGCTCGTCGAGGGAGAGGGCGGTTCGCTGGTCCGCGGTGACCTCTACGTACGCGAAGGCCTTCAGGCGCTGCCACAGCTCCGCGAACGATGCTGGAAGGTCGAGCAGCCCTTCCGTGGCGGCGGCGACGTCCTGGTAGCGGCCCTGCTTCAGCAGCAGTGCCCGCAAGGCGCCTGCCTCGGCGCGGGCGTGCTCGAGCTCGCCCAGGGTGAGCAGGTGATCCTCCATCTCCGTCTCCCGCGCGGTCTCCGCTTCCCGGAGCTGCTCCTCGGTCCGGCGGACGGTACGGCCCGCCTCCTCCAGCTGGTGGCTGGCCTCCGCGAGCAGTTCGTTCAGCACGGCGACCTCGGCCTCGAGGCCGCTGGCGTCGGCGCGGGGCTGCGGGATCGCATCGAGTCGGCCGAGGCTGTCTGCCTGCTCGACGCTGGGAGCGGGGCGGGGACGGCTGCGGCCGGGGCCGCGGCGCCGACCGCGTGTGGATCCACCGCGTGTGGACGGTCGAGGGGAGCTGGTCATCAGGGAGCCTCCAGGGCGGTCGCTGGGACTGGCTGTCGGTACGCGTGTGGGCCGCCTCTGCAAGGAGGCGGCCCACAAGGTGTTCGGTGAGGACGGTCAGCGCGTGAGCTTCTGCCGGGCCTCATGCAGGATCTGGTCGTGGTCGAAGGCGAGGTCGTCGGTGGTGGCCAGCGGTACCCATCGCACGGCCTCCGCGTCGTCCCCGGCCTGGGCGGTGGTCTCCTCGGGGACGTTCACCAGGTACGCGGTGCTGACGTAGTTGCCGCGCGGGTCTCGGCCGGGACGGTCGAAGACGCCGACCTCGACCAGGTCCGTCTCGGTAACGCGGACACCGGTCTCTTCCAGCAGCTCTCGCGCCGCGGCGGCACGGGGAGTCTCCCCGTCGTCCACGTATCCACCGGGCAGGGCGAGTTTCCCCTTGTACGGGGGCCAGCCGCGTCGGATCAGGAGGACCTCATCCCCCCTCACGCAGACCACGTCGGCGGTTTCCTGCACGGTTGCGGTCATTGCCTGTTCCCTTCTCGGATGTACGGGTGTGAGCAGAGCAGTCGGGCTACCCCGGTGTGCTCAGGGGAAGGTCGCGTCCAGGAGGTCGGCGCAGTCGCGGGCGGTCCGCCGGGTGTGCCGGGTGACCTGGGTGGGGACGGTCCGTAGCTTGTCTGCCAGGACGCTGGCGTGCAGCACGTTGATCTCGCGCTTCTCGTCGCCGTGCTCCCGGCGGAACTGCACGTGGCCGCCGCCCGCGACGCTGGCCTTGTGCACGGGCAGCGCCTGGGCGACACCGATGTGGCCCAGCTCCTTGCTGTTGCCGTCCAGCGTCTGCGCCACGGTGTCCGCCGCGTGCAGCACCCAGTCGACCGCGATGTCACCGTCGACTTCGCCGGCCTGCAGGCCGTCGTCGCCGAGGCGGACCTGCGCGTCCTCGGGCCACTCCCAGTCCATGCAGACGACGACGAGGTTCGCGGAGGGCGGCACGCACAGGTGGTAGACCCGGTCGGGGTCCTGGCCGATCGCTCGGGCGTGCAGCAGCCGCCATCCGTCGTGGCGCAGCGTCGACAGGTACCCGGCGGTGCGGTTGGTGAGCCGTGCGTGGCGTCGGGTGGTGCGGTCGGGCTGCGAACGGCCGACCTGGGCGCCGGCGACCGCTGTTGTTCCTCCCATGAGCAGGGCCCAGCCCAGACCGCCGGTGACGCCGCCGACGAGGGCGCCGGCCATGCCGGTGGCCAGGCCGTACGTGGCGGTGGTCGCGGCGCGCTCGGCCCGCAGGCGAACCGTGGTCATCGTGGGTCGCCTTCCTCGTAGCGGGGCAGGACCTTGGAGGCGAGGGCGGCCACGGTCCCGGCCCACCAGGGGTCGGGGCGGCCGGTCATCGTCTGCAGGACAGCCACCAGGTCCTCGGCTGGGACGATGCGGACTCCGTCGAGGGTGAAGCCGCCTCCGGCTACGGGTGCGTTGTGCATGGCGATAAGGGGGGTTACCGACACCGGGCGGGTGTGTCCGCGCCGGCGCAGGGCGCTGCGCAGGGCCTCGGCCATCCGGGACGTCTCGAAGCGGACGCTGCCGATGACCGAGCCGTAGTCCTTCTCCCCGTGGAACAGGCGGCCGTTGACCTCGCACACCTCGTCGTTGCGGTGCCACAGTTTCGCGTCGACTGGGACGACGTCGCCGCTCGGCGCCACCAGGAAGATGTCGACGTTGGCCGAGTGCATGCCGGGGATGCTCCGGTCGAACAGGCCGAACCAGCCCTCGTTGGCCAGGGGCCGGACCAGGGCGGCGGTCCGGCGCTCCCCCTCGGCGCCGGCACGTGAGTTCCGTGCCAGGGTCACGGCCTCGGCCGGGAGCGCTGCGGGGAAGCCGAGCGCGGCCTTGAGGCGGGCGAACAGCCCGGTGGGGCGTGCCGCGCGTAGGACGGCGTCGGCCCGCGCGTCAGCGGAGTTGCCCGCGCTCACCGCCGCAGTCCCAGGACCTCGAGCGCGTGCACCTGGTACAGGACGGTGCCGTGCTGTCGGAAGGCCGCGGGGCCGGAGCTCCAGCCGCAGGTGCACTCCAGCGCGGTGGCGTCCTGCGTGGTGGGCCGGCTCCAGGAGGGGAGGTGCTGCTTATCGTTGGCCCACAGCTGGCCGGCGTGCTCCGGGCAGGCGAAACCGACGGCCGAGCCGGACATCCACCCTTCGCCGTGCAGGCCGTTCTTGCCCTGCCACACGTCGACGATGTCCAGCTCGCGCAGGCAGCCGGGCAGGAAGCAGTTGCGCTTGGTGCTGCCGTGCTCCTCCCACTGCTTCCAGCTCGCGTCGAGGCCGGTGGCCAGCAGGGACAGCACGTCCTCCCCGAGGTATTCGGCGAGGTCCGTGACGCCCATGGGGCGGCTGGCCTGTGCGAACGCCGCCTCGGCCTCCTTCTTGGCCCGCTCCGTCCACTCCGTCACCTCGACGCCGGCGGGATGGGCGATGTTCCGTTCGATCCACAGGCTGACGCCGAGCTGGTGCGGGCCGTCGCCGAGGGGCCCGTGGTAGAAGTCGGCGAACGCCTGGCCGTACTTCGGGTCGATGCCGTTCAGGAAGTGCAGCGTCCGCAGGGACAGCGCCGCCAGCGTGCCGGCAATGCTCTGCCAGCCCAGGGTGGCCGGGTTGACCGGCTGTGGGGACACCACGGTGCGCAGGTACTGGTGGGCCAGGTCCTCGAGTGTCTCGGCCACCGTGGGCGGTTGGTCCTCGGACTCGTCGGTCGTCCGGTCGGTCGTCTCGCTCACGAGCGTGTTCCTCTCGTCGTGGGTCAGCAGTCCGCCGGCGCGTAGGGCACCAGCGGGGCATCGTCGGGCAGGTAGAGCGGGTGCAGCGGCTGGCCGGACCGCGTGGTGCCGAAGCACCGCAGGCCGATGCCGCGCCGCCAGAGCCGGGCGGCGACCTGGTCGGCGCGGCCGCGAAAGGTGCCGTGCGCGCCCCAGGCCGCGATCACCAGTGGTGAGGTGGCCACGGTGTGGTGCAGGAAGGAATCGGCGTATGCGCCGACCGGGTCGGGGTCCTTCCGCAGCGCGGCCGGGTCGGTGGCGCAGCGGCCGAAGAGGTTCACGACCGCGATCCCGCCGGCCCGCTCGCGCCGCGCGAAGGAGATGCAGCGGGTCACGGTGGGGTCGTTGGCCCGGGCGCCCGCCGTCGAGGGGTTGAGCATCACGAACACGGCGGGCGGCCGGGTCGAGTCCCACAACCGGGTCAGGAGGTACCGGTGGGTGCGGGCCTTGTTGAAGACGGCCGTGCCCAGGGGGCGGTCCTCGAAGCCGTGGTCCTCCTCGGCGACCAGGTCCACGAGCACCGGCTCTGCCAGAGCCGCCGTCACTCGCCGGCCTTTCGCCGCGGTCGGATCTCGTAGTGGGCCAGCAGCGCCTTGGCGGCGTTGAGGTGGTGCTTGCGCTGCGGTGCGGGCAGCATCACCCAGTTGGGCCGCTGGCTCTGCACGGTGTGCAGGCGGACCGCCAGCACGTCCGCGGCGACCTCCGATTCCTTCTGGAAGTCCAGGAGGTGGCTGTGGAAGGCCCGGTTGTACCGGGCGTCGGCCAGGGCGTGGTGGGCGTCGCCGATCTCGTCGCGCTCCAGAACCGGCAGGGGTGCGCCGAGCTGACGGCGCCAGACCTCGAGGTCGATGAAGATGCGGGGCACGCCCGGCGGCATCGTGTTCCAGTCGTTGCCGAACAGGCGGTGCAGGTAGCCGATGTCGTCCTTGCCCCAGTCGGCCAGCAGCTCGGGCTCGGTCTCGCCGGGGAAGTACGCGGCGACCTCGTCGGCGATCTGGGCGGCGGACCGGCCGTGTCGCTCGTAGTCGGGGTGGTCGGTGTCCCAGGTGATGTCGGTGACGGTGCCGTCCGACCAGCGGTGGACCTTCACCGGCAGGTGCGGCAGGACGTGGTCCGGGATGAAGGCGTGGTCGACCAGGGCGCGCAGGTCGGCGTCGAGGTTGACGGCGTAGTAGTCGGCTGCCGGGAAGGTGTCGTCCGTCAGGCCGATCGACAGCAGGCCGGTCAGGGTGGGGTTCCTCGGGTCGAACTCGGTGTCCAGGTAGACGTGGCGCATGTGCGTGCTCCTTACGGTGCGGTGGGTGGGCTGGTGGTCAGTCCCGTCGGTCTTCGAGGCGGGGTACGCCGGCGTGGATGTGCTCGGCGCGGTCGGCTGCGGCGATCAGGGCGAGGCCCAGGCGGCGGGCGTCGGTGGGGAACATCGCGCCGAAGTCCTCGCCCGGCGCCATGCAGTCGGGCGAGGACACGTACACGGCTCCGCTGGTGTCCGGGTCGTCGACGGTGCGCACCCACCAGGTGGGCGTGGTGCGCCGCGGGCCGACGGTGCGCTGTTCGATGACCCACTCCCAGCCCGCCATCGGGTGGTCGGCCGGGTTGATCCGGGTGGGCCGGGGGCGCTCGCCGGACTGGGCGAGCGCCACCAGGTGCTCCAGTTCCCTGCGGACCTCCCCGAGGGTGAGGCCCTCGATCACAGGGCGCCGCCGTGGGTGCCGTAGCCGTCGAGGAGCTCGTGCAGCCACCGGTACTCGTGGCTGGTCGCCCAGGCCCGGACGCGTGCGACCTGCTCGCGCAGCTCGGCGGTCTCGGCCGCGTCGACGTCGTCGACGCGCTTGTCGAACTCGGCGGCCTCGGTGTCGGACTCGTGGGTCACCAGTGCCGCCAGGCGGCCCCGCGCCTCCGAGACCGACGCCTTGCCGCCCTTCGGGACGACGTAGCCTGTGCCGTCGCAGGCGGAGCACGCGGCGACGGTGGCCTCCTTGACCTGGGCGAGCCAGTAGGCGACCTGCTCGTGCCAGTCGTCCACCGCCGTGTCGTAGTCGTGTCCGAACACCGCCGCGGGCACCGGCAGGTCGATGCTGCGGTTGACCATGACCTGGACGGTGCGCCCGGACTTCAGCGGCTTGCCGCCGCGCCCGAGGTTGGCTCGGAACTCCGTACGCGGCTGGTCGAAGGGCACCTTCACCGTCACGTGCAGGCCCGGCTTGCCCTGGTAGTCGACGAAGCAGTACTCCACTCCGGGCATGGCCCTGACGAGCGGCTCGAGGTGCTGGCGCAGCCCGGGGATGTGCCCGGGGAAGAGGTGCCGGTACTCCGGGCGCTGGGTCAGCTCCTCGGGGAGGTCGGCCTTCCACTGCAGCTCGTCCGGCCCCGGCGGGACACGGCCCTCGAGCGGCATGAACGGCCCCTCGTAGACGTGCTCGACCGGGTCGAGGTCCTCGGTGACCGCCTCGTACAGCTCCCAGTACTCCTCGTGCGCTGCGGTGCGCTCGTTCCAGTCCTCGACGCTGAGCGTCTGGGGGTACCGCTTCGACAGCGCGGTCGAGTCGTTCAGCTCGTAACGGACGGTCCGGGGCCTGGGCTGGTAGAGGGCCGTGATCTGCTCGGCGTGCCGGTCACCGGCGAACCAGTGGTTCGTGGTCTCCGTGACCGGCTCGAGCTGGTTGGCCGGGTCGCCGTCGGCGTAGACGGCGGTGCGGGTGCCCGGGGGGCGCTCGGGGTTGGGAAGGTAGTACGCCCACCGGCCGTCGGGCAGATGCAGGGCGTAGCGGGGCAGCGTGGTCACGGGTGCGTGGCCTTTCAGGTCGTGGCAGGGGCTGCTGCGAGGGCGGCGATGCCGCCGCCGAGGAGCGCCAGGAGCTGGACGGTGAGGCAGAGCAGTTCGAGGGCGCCGGCGAGGGCGGCCTGCAGGACGTAGGCGAGCGCTTGGGTCGCCTCGGCGACGGCCTGGTGGGGGTCCTCGTGGCCGATGCGGCCGAGCAGGGCGACGGTCAGGGTGTAGGCGAGGGCGGCCGCGCCGGCCTGCCAGTAGAGGTTCGCCCCGTGCTGTGCGGTGGCGTCGAAGACGAGACGCCCGACGATCAGTCCGCCTACGGCCATCAGAAACGGCACCAGTTGGGCGGCGAGGCGGCGGGCGGTGGACGTCATCGGAGCCTCCGTAGCGGGATGGTGTGCGGCCGCGCCCCGCCGGGGGGGGGGGGAGTGCGGGACGCGGCCGGTGCAGGGCCCGGGGTGGGTGGGCCGTGCAGAACAGACCCTAGCCAAAACCCAATACGTAAGCAACGGGTTTCATGGGTGAGAGCAGAAAACAGGCCGGGCCCGTTCGTCAGGCCCGGCCCGTGCACCACCGGCTACTCCGCCGGCACCTTCCCAGCGGCCTTCTCCAGCTCCCGCACCGCACGGTCGAGTGCGTCACGCTGATGCCCCAGGACGGCGACCGCTCGGGAGACCCGCTGTTCGGCGCGCTGCCGCTCGAGATGAGGCTGCACGAACGCCGCCAGTGCCTCCGCGGCCTCGTCGGTACCGACGAGCCGTCCCCAGCCGCCGGCGCCGAGCCGCCCGCCGAGAGCCTTCTCCAGCCGCTGCAGGAGCGCGAGTTTCTCCTCGACGCGCGGGTCCCGCGCGGTGCCGGCCTCGTCGCGCAGCCGCTGCAACTCCTGCCGGTGCCTGTCGCCGAGTTCGTCGCGCTGGCGGCGCAGCGCGTTGTACCGCACGGTCTCGGTGTTGGTCAGCAGGGTGACCAGCAGGCCGGGTGTCAGCTGCGGTGTGCGCTTCTCCGGCTCGACCACCGTCTGGAACCGGCGCCCGCGGGCCTTGGGCACCAGCAGGCCCCATCCGTCGGGGAGTTCGTCGGGGCGGGCGACGTCGGTGTTGGGGACGACCAGCCAGAACCGTGAGCTGTGCGGCCACCACGCCTCGGCCTTGCCGGGGTCGCGCAGCTCGCGTAGCCAGTCGGCGCGCTGTGTCTTGACCTCGCAGACGTCGATCTCGCCGCCGCCGCGGCTGGCCCAGGTGCTGATGTGCACGGCGTCTGCGCGTCGCCCGGCCCGCCCCGGGGCGGTGACCTCCGTGAGGAACACGGCACCGGGCAGCTCCTCCCCCGGCTTGATGAAGTGGTCGCGCAGCATCCGGGTCAGCACCTCGGTGGTGACCGCTGGAACGCCTCGGTGGCGCCCTCGGCCGGCCGGTGCGGGGACCGTTAGCGCGGTCTGTCCCCCGCCGGTTGCCGAGGCGGCCGGTAACCCGGGCGTGTGTGGTGATGGCATGCTCTCCTCCAGTCCTCTCTTGATCGCGTTCAGTTGGCTGCCTCTTGGGCGCGGCGTTCGCGGTAGTCACGGATGTAGGCCGCGTGCGCGTCCCGGCAGGGCTGGCACGGTTCCTCGTAGCGGCGCAGGTGGCGGTGGTACGCGGCCTCCGTGCCGCAGGGCTTCTCCGGGCGCCGGCGACGCTTGCGGCGGGCTGCCGACTCGAGGCGGCAGGCCTCCCGGCACGGCGCGCAGGCCCGTTCCCGCAGTCGCTGGTGGCGGCGGTAGCCGCGCATCGTCCCGTGCGGGAAGGGCTGGTCCTTGCGCTTGGGCGGCAAAAGGTGCCGTTCGGCGACCGTCAGCAGGGCGGCGATCTGCCGGTCGGTGGCGTCGATGCCCATGCGCCGGACCGCGTGCAGCATGGCGACCAGGGCCTGGTCGTGGCCGGGTGTCCCGTCGGCGCCGGCTGGGGCGGAGGGCTGTGCCGGCGCGACCGCGACTTCCTCGCGCTCGAGGACGGCGGTCCCCATCAACGGCCCACCGTGCACCCGGCGGCGGGGGCGTGCAGGGTGCACTCGTAGCCGTGCTCCGGGCAGGTGATGTCCTCCCAGTCCCGGGTCCAGGCCCGTTCGCCGTGCACGGCCGGCGCCCAGCGGGCCTTGGGGTACGCCTGGCGCTGGAATCCGAACGCCCTCGGTTCGGTGGTGCCCGGGTAGAGGGCCACGCCTTCGCAGCGGAAGAGGGCCTCGCCACGGCGGTACAGGCGCTCCGGCTCGAAGAAGGCGTCCAGGGGGGTGTCGTCGTCGAGGTAGAGGAGCTGTCGTCCGAGGGCCTCGCGCTCCTGGTCGTCGACGGCGAGGGCGGCGGGGTGCCCGTCGCTGGTCGTGCAGGGGATCCAGCTGGTGTTGTCGTCGGTCCCGGCCGGGGGGAAGACGTCCTTGTTCCAGCGCAGTTCGGTCACGGTCACGGTGCTGGCGTCGGTCACGGCGAGGTCCTTTTCACGCGCGGGGCAGGGAGGACGAGGGGTGCTCCGGCCCCGGAGGCAAGCCGGGGCCGGAGTGGGGTGACCGGGGTCAGCCGGTCGAGCTGAGGACGTTCTCGGCGAAGCGCAGCGCCGTCGTGCGGTCCATCTGCTGCTGGGGGGCTCCGGTGCGGGACCGGTCCAGGAGGGTGGCGAGGTGGCGCAGGGAGTCGGCGGCGGCGGCCAGGGCCGCGTCGTCGTCCTTGGGCCGGACGTACACCGGCTGCGGGATGCGGGGGTCTTGGCTGAGGCACAGCTCGCCGTTGATGAGTTCGACCATGCCCCGGTCGTACGCCGCGTCTCCGCTCGAGGCGAAGGTGATGAGTGCCAGGCCGTCGGCCTCGGAGACCTCTATGGACTTCATGTCGATGTCCTGGTCCTGGAGGGCGGTGGCGGCGAGGGTGGTCAGCAGGGCGGCGGTGGACCGCAGCATGGCGTGGGCCTTTCGAACGGTGAGCCGGTGGTAGCGGTGGAACTGGTAGCGGGCGGCGGCCTCGACGGCGAACGCGCTGGTCTGCCATCCGCACCGGGTGCACCAGGTGACGAACCAGGAGCCAGCGGGTGCGATGCGGGGCCGGTGGCCTCGGGTGGGGCGCCGGTAGATCCGGCCGGTGTGCGCGTCGGCCAGCGGGAGGACCAGGGCCGGGGTCGCGCGCGTGGCGCGGGTGGTGAAGACGCCCTCGAGCCGGTGGACTTCGGCGACGGTGACCTGCAGCGGGATCCCGGCGCGGTCGAGGTAGAGGACCCGGGTGCCGGGCGCGAGGTCGTCGGCGGTGAGCTGGAGCCGGGTGATCGGCATGGGAGGCAGTGCCCTTCGGGGTGGGGCTGGGGGCCGGGCGGGGGAAGTGGTCCCCGGTCCGGCCCCCAGGGCGTCGCCTCAGTTGACCGGCACCAGGAAGGCGAGCACGTTGCGGTCGCCGGTGCGGCGGGCGCCGGACAGCAGGGCCGCGAGGACCTCGGCCTCCGGCGGGCCGTCCGTGGTGCCCACCGCGACGAACACCTTGAGCAGGAGCCTCACCTGGTCCCGGGTGTCGTCGCTGTTGGGCGGGTTCACCCCGGCGGTGCGGGCCGCGCGCTCGAAGTCGGCGTCGGTGAGCCGCTCGATCATGGCGGGGGTGGCCTGCTCGCCGAACTCGACGAAGAGGGCCATGGCCATCTCGATGGCCTTCACCAGCCGGTTGTGGGCGATGCAGACCGCGCCCGGGGTGCCCTTCGGGTACACGTGGCGGGCGGTGCGCAGGGCCGTCATGTGGGTCTCCGTTCATCAGAGTGGGTAAAGCGGGTGCCGACGTGGGGCTGGCGGTACGGGGCCGGGGCCCGTAGGCCCCGGCCCTGGCCGGTCAGGCGACCGGCGGGGTGACCTTCACCTGGTAGTCGCTGGCGACGATCTGGTTGGCCGCCGCCCGCTGGTTCGTCGCGCTGGTGCCGGTCAGCATCCGGGCGTGGTCCAGGAGGGTGGCCCTCTGGCTCGCCGCGTCGGCGGCGGCCAGGTCCTTCAGCTCCGCCGTTACGGCCTCGATCTGGTCGGCGGGCACCGTGTACCGGACCGCGCCGGGCACCGTGTAGCCGTTGGTGTCGATCAGGCGAAGCTCGTGGGTGGCGGTGGCGGTGGCGGTGGCGGTGGCGGTCATTTGCCCAGCTCCTCGGGTGTTTCGCGTGTCTTTGTCGGCACCCCAGACACTACGCAAAACCCAATACGTAAGCAATAGCTCCCAGAGGGGTTTCGGGCATGCGAGAGGGCGGCCTCCACATGGAGACCGCCCTGGTCAGAGCACGGGCCGGCACGGCGCGGTCGCCGGCGCCCGCCGTGCCCCTACGCCGCGGCGACGGCCTCGCAGAGCTGCTGCGGGACGTACGCCCGCCGCCAGGGAACCGTCCGGCCTTCCTCGCGCGCCTTCTCCTTGGCCCGCTCCCAGGCCCGAGAGACTGCGGCCTCCGTCATCTCCAGCCGCTCGGCGACCTGTTCCACCGTCAGGTCCGCCCACTCCATCAGGTGCAGGAGCACCTCGCGCCGGGCCGCGGCGTCCAGGATCACCGACTCCCCCAGCAAGAACCGCGCCGCCAGGTTCTCGCCCTGAGCGAGCAGCGAGACCTGCGCGTCGGTCTGCGGCAGCGCCGAAGGGTTGTCGATGAGGTCGTCGTCCCACGCCAGCGGACCGTAGAAGCCAGCTGCCCGGGCCTGTCGCCGGCATCGCTCGGCGACCCACTCCCGTACGCCGTGGTCCTCAGGGCGCTGGTTCCACAGCTCGTCGTACAGACGCACCACAAGTTTCGCCAGCGGCACCGAGGTGCGGTCGAAGCGCAGCGAGTTCTTGAAGGAGCAGTAGGACCTCCCGGCCCGCTTGGCCAACTCGGCTCGCGACCAACCGACCACGGCGAGAGCCTCGACGCGCCGACGGGTTCCTGTGGGGTCGACCGTGGCGCTGTCGGGGAAGTCCTCCAGCACGGGCCAGAAGCCCAAGACGGCCTGGCCGATCTCGCGGGTCACCTTCTTGCCGGGCTCATAGCCGTAGGTGCCACTCGTCACGTGTCGCAGGGCATCCGGCTGGAGCCTCAGCGCCTGCTCCACTCCCTTCCGTGGCATCCCGACCGCCGCGAGCGCCTTCAAGTGGGCCCGTACCGGCTCGGCCGGCATGAACGGGTCCCACTGCCCGTACCCGATCAGACGACGGCGCTGCCGTGCCCAGCGCGCTCTCGCCGCCAGGACCGCGGCGCTCGCTGGCGGGTTGCTGGTGCTCACGCCGCCGCCTCCAGCTCCTGCGTCGCTCGGGTCGAGGTAGCCACGCTCACGCCCAGGTAGGCGGCGACATCGACGTGTCGGGCACCGCGGGCACGCAGGAGGCAGATGGCGCCTGCGTGGTCGTCGCGGACGCGCTGCCACAGCGGGCGCTGGTCGCGGCCGACGCGGCGGGCAACTACCCGCCCTGCTCCGCCGATCCACCACAGCGCTACTCGCACGGTGATGGCGTCGACGGTGATGCCCTCGGCCGTGAAGAGGTCGGCGAGGCGGTGGATAGTGAGGCCGGCGTGACGCAGGTTGTGCAGCCGGTAGCGCCAGCGCGGCGACAGCAGTTCCTGCGCGCGCTGCAGATCCGGTCGTTCGCCGATCAGTTCAGCGACCTCCAGCACGTGGCGCTGTTCAACGTCGAGGCCGCCCACCATGCCCCAGCTTTCCCCGATGTCGACCGCGGACCGGTCGCTCAGGCACTGGATGCGGACGGGGCAGGACAGGCAGGTGGTCCGGGCGCGCGCCTGCGCCGCGGCGCTGGTGCCGTAGAAGTCGCGGTCGGCTTCGGCTGTCTGGCAGGCGCTACGGTGCGCCCAGTGGCTGCCCTCGGCCGTGACCGGGACCGCCGCGGCGGTCGGGTGGCGGGTGAGGACGGCGGTGCTCATGCTGCTGCTCCCAGGGGGTCGAGAAGGGTGAGGTGGTCGGTGGTCAGGCCGCTGAGGTCCGTGATCACCAGGAGGAGTCGCGGTCCTGGCTTGGTGACCGGGCCGAGGCGCATGTCGGGACCGATGACGCGGGTGGAGTCGTCGTCGTCGAGCACGCCGGCGTCGACGACTCCGTCGAGGGCGGCCTTCGCGGAGGGGTACCAGTTGCCCGGGTCGCGCCGTTGCCGGTTGATCGGCTGCAGGTAGCAGGTGACGTAGACGCGTTCGAGGTGGGGCACCTTGGCGTCGAGTGCGGCCTTGCGGCCGGCGGCCCGCAGTTCACGGGTGAGCCGGGCCCGTTGGGCGATGGTGGGCCGGTCGTTGGAGTTCATCAGCTCCAGCCCCAGGGGGAGCTGGACGCGGTGCACGGCCAGGGGGGTGGTGGGCACAAGGCCGAGGTGGTGCGTCATCGGCTGTTCTCCGTCCAGCTCGTGGCCGCGCGCGGGGTCGGGTACTCGTCGTGGCTGCGGCCGTCCAGTTCGCGGCCAGCGGCCTTCTTGCCGACGCTGTACATCTGGGTGAGCCGGGCCCTGCTGTGGCCGGCGCGGACGGCTTCGCCGTAGCGAGGGCCGTCGGGGTAGTCGAGGTCGCCGGGGGCGTACAGCGTGCCGTCGTTGGCGAGCGTCATGCCCTCGCCCCGCGGTCCGCGTACGATGCGGCCGTCGCGGTCGACGGCGGCCTCCGGCCCCCACTGGCCCCACTGTTTGAACAGGAACGGCACGCCGGAGTGGGCGCACTGGTCGCGCAGCGTCCGGAACCAGTCCGGGTGGGCGGGGCGGGCGCCCGGGCCCGACTCGCCGCCGGCGACGACCCAGTCGAGCCGGGGCCCGACCGCCAGCTCCTGGAACACGCGGCCGCGGTCGTCGGTCTTCTCCGGGCCCCAGCCGGGCCTCCCGGTGAGCCAGTACGTCAGCTTCGGCCGGCCGCGGCCGGGGACGATGGGCCCGAACAGGTCGATGGGGCCGAGGAGGGGCTCGGCGCTGATCCAGCGGACGGCGGCCGGGGTGGCCAGCAGGGCGGGGATCCGCATGTCGGCCGTCTTCTGGTCCTCGACCGACACCCCGAGCCACAGGTTTGGCAGGGGCTTGGCGAAGTTGCTCCACCACCTGGTGCTGTGCTGTTCGCGCGCGTACCGCGGCAGGCCGGGGGTCGTCTCGTCGGCGACGAGGCGGGCCTCGGCCTCCTCGCAGAGCAGGCGGAAGTCCGGATTGCTCAGCAGCGCTCGCATGCGGCCGTGCCGCTTGGTGAGGACCTGGTAGGTGTGCCGGGGGGTGAGCGCCATGACGGCGAGGATCCGGGCGATCACCTCGTCGGGGACCTGGTCGTGGAACAGGTCGGATTGGGAGTTGACGAACACCTTCTGCGGCTTGGCCTTGCGCAGCGGGTCCAGGAGCCGGCTCTCCACGACGTTGACGCGGCCGGTCCAGTCCAGGCGCCCGTCGACGGTGTGCGTAGTGCCGGCGAACGCCGCGGCCATCTTGGGGTTGGGGTGGTGGGAGCGGATGTGCGCGGTGCGGATGGCGTAGCACCCGTCGCAGCCGCTCGTCACGCGGGTGCAGCCGATGATCGGCGACCACGTCATATCCGTCCACTCGATCGCGCTACGCGTCGTCACGTCCGCTTCCTCCTTCGGTCTCCTTGAGGAACGACAGGTCCAGGTCGGCCTTGGGCCGCCACAGTTGAAGGGCGCCGTTGCAGGCCACCGGCTCCTCGAGCGGGCGCAGGTCGGCGAACTCCCAGTGGAAGACCTCTGGGTCGCCCCAGGGCGCGCAGCAGCCGTTCTTCTCGAAGTGGCAGCCGGCCAGGCGCCCCACCGCGATGATCGCGCCGGTGACGAAGTCGTCCCGGGCGGGCAGCCCTGGCAGGGCCCGCACCCGCTCGTCGGTGCGCAGGGCGGCGTAGTGCAGCTCCTTGCCCGCGTGCAGCATCACGGTGCAGCCGAGCAGCGCCGCCGGCGCGGGCCAGGTGCGGTTCTCGACGGGCTTCCCGTTCAGCAGCGCCCAGGCGTACGGCTGCTTGACCGTCAGTCCCCGTACCTCCCTGGAGCCCCGGCCGCTGGCCTGGTGGCTGCAGGTGCCGACGAAGCAGGGGTGGGCCCGCTCGTTCCACTCCTGCTTGGTCAGGCGCTCCAGCGTCCAGCCCTCCGCGGCTTCACGGCGCCGGTCGGCGATCCGGGGCACGATCTGCTTGTAGGCGTCCTCCGCAAGCGGTCCCGCCTCGTCGACGTAGGTGGAGGACTGGGCGCACCCGGCGGGGTCGAAGCGGACCCAGTGGTCGGTCGCAGCGTCGGTGGCGCTCACTGCGCACCTCCCGCAGGGCGACCGGCCGTGCCGGCCTGCTCGCCCTGGATGGCTCGCACCTCGCGGTCCAGGCGGGCGCCCTCGATCCCGGCGGCCTCCTCGGCAAGGCTGAGCGCGGCATCCATCGACCAGGCGTAGGCCAGGGCGACCCCGAGGTCGCTGATGCTGTGCCAGGCGTTGCCGTACCAGGCCCGCTTGCCCACCATGGCGCCGTCGGTGACACCCCACCGGTCGTCGTACGGGCCCGGGCCCCGCTCGATGGTCAGCTCGGCGTAGCCGCCCAGCGTGTTCTTCAGCGGGATCCTGAACTCCCGGACCTTCTCCAGGCGAGCGGCGAGGGTCTCGGCGCGGTCGGCGAGCCAGCCGACCGTCTCGGCCAGGGGCGCGTCCGGGTCGGTCGGGACGCGGCGGGGCTGGCCGGCCGGGGCGAGGACCTCACGCACCGCGCGCAGCTCCTCTCGCGCGGCGGTGAGCGCCTGGTGCTGCTCGGCGACCAGGGCCAGCAGGTGCGGAACGTCGGTGCGGGCCTTGGCGGCGAACGCGGCGTCGGCCAGGACCTGCTCGTAGTCGCGGCCCTCGTCCCAGTCGGCGTGCTCGGGGATGTTGTCGTCCGGGTCGGCGTGGAGGCGGGCGATCACGCGGCGGCGCTGGGTCCCGTGGCCGGGCTCGGCACCGGACACGATCTCGGCCATGGTGGTCTCGTCGTGGACGTGCCAATCGCCCTCTGTGGCGGCAGCTGTCCGGTCCCTCACCTCGGTGAGGTACGCGGCGTGCTCGGCCGGATAGGTGGAAGGGCCGGTGGTCATGCGGTGCTGTCCTTGTCTCCGGTGCATCCCTCGGCCTCGCGGCGTACGGCGGCCAGGTCATCGGGGTGCTTGAGCTGCAGGGAGTGGATGTGGTCGTGGCGGCAGCGGCTGCGCGCCGTCAGCTGGCCGTCGGCGAAGTGCAGGTCGGTGAAGTCGTCGACCAGGGCGATGGCCCGGCCGTCGTCGTCGCCGGTCCAGTCGCCGGGCTCGAGCGGGACCTCGTCGCTGCCGGCGCTGGCCCAGACCAGGACGGTGTTGGTCCAGGCGTCGTACTCGGCGGCCTGCGCGGGCGTGCAGTCGGCCGGGTCCGGCGCCGGGGGCTCGTCGGGGTGCAGCGGGCCGGGCTCGTCGACGCGCAGGCGGGCGGCGAAGTCGGCGCTGGCGCAGGCGTTGAGCAGGGCGAAGGCGAGCTGCTGCAGCGCGAAGGGGTCGCCGGTGATGGTGCCGGCCGGTCCGGTGACGATCCCCTCGTACATGCCCATGGCGCCGCGCCGGGTGTCGACCTCGTACTGCTCGTCGCGTTCGGGGTCGAGGGCGGTCACGGTGATGGAGGCGCTCACGTCTCTGCCCCGCCCGTGCCGATGGCGCCGGGGCGCCCAGTGTCGATGCTGTCGGCGGCCTCGACCACCTGGGCGGTGATCGAGAGCTCGCGGGCGAAGCGGGTGAGCTGTTCGGGGCTGCCTTCGAGGATGATGCCCTCGAAGTGGAGCCGGCCGTAGTAGGTGCCGTCCCAGTCCAGGACGGACTCGGCGTCGTAGGCGGTGTCCTCGGTCAGCAGGATGCGGACAGGGTCCGGCCGGCTGGGCTTGGGCTTCAGTAGGCCGTCGGCCACCGCCTGCGCGGTGCGGAGCAGTCGCTGCAGCATGGTGCGTTGTTCTCCTCGGGTGTCAGGGGCGGCCACGGCGGGAGCGGCGGAACGTCGCCTCGGCGTTGCGGTCGAAGTTGAGGCCGTCGGCGTAGCCCTCCGCGTACTGGGTCTCGGCGGTGGCGCTGCGGCCCTCCGCGATCAGGGACTCGGCGATGGCGTTGATCCAGTCCTTGCGGACGGCGGTGATGTCCGGCGTCTCGGTGGCGGCGTCGGCGCGGCCCTCGAGCAGGCCGGCGATGTAGGGGTGCGGCGCACCGGTGGTGAAGGCGGCGGTGAAGGTCGTGAGGCTCATGGCGTAGCTCCTGTGTCGGCTTCAGGGGCGGGCGGTGAGGTGGGCGGCCAGGGCCCGGGCCCACGCGAGGCGGGCCTGGTGCGCGGCCGGGTCGGTGCGCAGGGCGGCGGTGACGTCGGCGACGTACACCGCGGCGACCGGCCGGTTGAGCGCGCCCAGCTGCAGTTCCGTGTGATGCGCGGCCTGCTGCGCGGTGGTCGTGTCGACGGCCTCGGTGTGGTCGAGGGGCGCCAGGTACAGCGACATGACGGTCCGGCAGGTGCCGGGCGCGGTGGGGGCGGCGGTGGGCATGGGCGGGGTCTCCTGTCCGCCGGTGCCCGGTCGGCCGCCCGTGGGCCGCCGACCGGGTCCGGTCAGGCGGCGAGTTCGGTGGCCTGGTCCAGGGCGTCGGCGGTGCGCAGCAGGCGGCCCATCACCTCGGTGCGGGTCGGCGGCTGCGAGGCGCGGTTCGGCGCGGTGACGGCCCAGTGGGAGACGCGGTCGATGACCTCGTCGGGCCCGTCCCCCGGCGTCGTCACCGCGGGGCCGAGGCTGTCGTAGACGGCGCGGATCGCGGCCATCGCCCAGGTGCTGGTCTTGATGAGGTCCAGCGCGGCGTCGGCGTCGGTCCGGAAGGCCTCGGGCAGGACGCAGGTGGCGGCCTGGTAGAGCGCGGCGCAGATGTCCAGGGCTCCGTCGGGGGCGACGAAGTTCCTGTCGTCGGTGTTCAGGCCGTGCTGCTCGAGGAGTTCGACGGCCCGGCGCAGGTGGGCGGAGGTGTGCATGGTGGGTCTCTCCAGCCGGTGGTGGGCGGCGGTTCGCGGTTGGCCGGCCGGGCGCGCGACTTGTCCAGCCGCGCGCCCGACCTGTCGGTGTCCGGCTCGGCCCCCGGGAGCCTCCCGGGGGGTGGAGGTTCGACCGGGCGGGGCCGAGCCGGAGTTGAGGGGGCCTAGTCCCAGCGGGCGTCGAGGGTGGTGTCGGGGCGCCCGTAGTCGGGGTCGTTGGCGAAGGCCTCGGCGGCGTGCTCGTCGCAGAAGGTCAGGCCCTCGACCTCGCGCGCCGTGTCCGCGTTGAAGATCAGGCCGCAGGTGTTGCACTCGGCGATCTCGGCGGTGGCGGGGAGGGCGATCCCGGCGTTCGCGGCGGCCTCCTGGGCGATGCGCAGGCGCTCGACCTTGTCGTCGAGGCCGCCGTCGTCGGTGGCGGCGCCGCCCTCGTAGCCGAGGAGTTCCATCAGGGCCCAGTGGAGGTCCTGCTGTTCCTGCGTCAGGTCGGCCAGGTTGCGCTCGGTCCGCAGCTTGGTGGGGCGCTCGGGGGCTATCGCGGCCATCGGGTCCTCGTTCCGTAGCGGGGTGTTCTCTGTCGGCGCTCCAGACACTACGCAAAACCCAATACGTAAGCAAGGGGTTTAGAGGATGTGGGCATGAGAAAGCCCCCGCCGGGGATCCCGGCGGGGGCTGCTGTGCGGTGATAGTGAGGGAGCGCTCCCCCTATGTGCTGGCCGGCTCCGTGCCCGTGCCGTCGCCGCCGTCCTCACCCTGACGCTCGCGGTGCAGAACCAGGACGTCGGACAGGGAGACGAGGTGCCGCCTGCCTTGCACCCACACCTTCACGCCGGCCGCCTCGACGTCGCGCCGCAGCGTCGAATGCGACACGGCACGGCCGGTGGGCTGGAAGAAGCGCGCGGCGGTGTGGAAGTCCACGAGGTCGTCCGGCGGTACCGGTCGAGGCTTGGAGGAGCGCAAGGGATCACCATCATCGGGTCCGCGGTCGGCCGTGGGGCTCGTCCGCTGCGGAGGTCGTGCGGGTCGGGCTAGTTGGCGACCTGCTGCAGGCGCCGTTCGGCACGTTCAGCGGCCAGCTGGGCGAGCGTCCACATGCGGGGTCGCTCGCCCACGGCGCAGTACCGGTTCACGCACATGGCGGCCTTGTGAGTCGTCACCCAGATCAGGCCCCAGGTGTGGCAGGCCGGGCAGGGCTCCCGCCGGATGACGTCCTTGTCCCCCATCAACAGCGCCGAGGAGACGGAGTGGCGCCACTCCATGGCCTCGAGGTACGCCTGCCAGTCCATACCGAGACGCTCGGCCTGGACCCGGGCCCGCTCGTACGCGCGGGCGCGGCCGGGCTGCCCGGGAACCGCCGGCGGTGACGCGGGCGCTTGTCGCGCTGCGGCGATGAACTTGGCCACTTCTCCGTCGCATGCGGACAGGTGGTCCAGCACCGTGTTGTTCGCGGGCGCGGGACTGTGCACCCGGGTGCCGGAGCGTCCGGTGCTCGGGTCGGCCGTTGACCCCGCGCGCTTCCAGTCCTCGCTGTCCAGTTCGTCGAGCAGGTCCGCCGGTTCCTGAACCCCCCACGACCCGGCTTCCGATGGCTCGATCATGTTCCCCACCCCCATGGAATGCCCGACCCCGGTGCGTGCAGAGGGACGCGCGGCGGAGCGGAGCTACGCTCTGATCCTAAGGCGATACGATCAGCAATCATGCCATGGGCACATGCGTTCGGACAGGAATAAACCAAACCGTTTTGCCCCTGGCCTGCACTGTTACAGACTCCGGACATACGGTGCGCGGGAGCGGACTAGGGCGCCGGCGGCAGGAAGTCGGGCGCCCGGACGGCTTCGACGGCCATCGCGGAGAGGTACCCGGCTTGGGATTCGCTGAGAACGCCGGCAGCGCGTGCACCGTCGATCAGGAGGCCGAAAGCGGCCGAGGTGATGCGGTGGGCTTCCGCCGTATCCGCGTCGGTGAGAGTCCGGCCCATGTCCCGGTAGATCTTCTCCCACCAGGCGGCCACTTGCGGGTCGGTCGGGTTGCCGTGCTCGTCCGCGCTGATACCCGGTCGCAGGGGAATCACAGTGGCGTCCGCCGAAGCGGTTCGGGTAGCGCCGCCGTGCTCCCCGCCGGGTTCGTCACGCGCAGCCAGGCTGGGGCCCATTACTCCACCTTCTTCCGGCTGGGTTCTTGAGGGCACACGGGGACCGCCGGTGGCCACCGTGCCGAGCCAGAGTGTCAAGAACCTGGTGGTTGCACCAGGGGAACGTGATCAATTTGACGACAAAGTGATGTTCCGAGGAGAAACTTCCTGACACCTTCCGGCATATAGGGGGGCGCCCCTACGCACGTGAGCTGCCGCGTCCGATGTTGCCGACAAAGAACACGCACCGCTGCGCGAAGGGGCGCCAGAGACCCACCAGGGGAGTGCGCACACCCCCCGGTGACACCGTGAGTGTAGCGCGCGTTGGTTCCAACCAACACTGTTACCGGGTGCGGGTGATTGCCCCGCAATCACCCGCACCTAGTTGTTGCTCACACAGTCGATGGCCACCTGCTTGGTGCCCCGAGCAGCGATGAGCTCCCTTTGACCTTCCGGCAGGCCTGGCGTGCTGTAAACCATCTCGAGTTGGCCGCCCCGCATGCGCCGCCAGAAGTAGCTGTCCGAGTCGAGCATGTACAGCGAGTCGACATGAACGAACTTGCCCGTGAACCTGCCTCTGATTGTCGAGAGGTGTTCCTGGACTTCATCCGCAGGGACCGTGAGACGCTGACACGGAGGAACGAACCCGACCCGTAGCAACGGGAGGGGACGCCGCCAGCGATCCACGTCAACGTAGAGGTAGGCGTAGACGGGGTCCATGGAGCGGTTGGTGATCACTACGTTCTTCGTGTCCTCCCAGAAGGTCACTTTCGCGGCCTGCTGTCGGATACGGTCCTCAGCTGCTTCCCGGGACTGGGCCAGTTGATCGTCAGCCACCTGCGCGCTCTTCCAGGTGCCCCAGGCCGTTACCGCCAAGCTTCCAGCGGCAACGAGGGCGGCCAGCACCGCAGCGTGTTTGCTCCAGTCACTGTCGCGGTACCACCGCCCGAGGACGCGGAACGGTGCGGTCACCCAGTTTCGCGGCCCGCGCGGTTGCGCTGCAGGTCGGCGCCGTAACGGGGGCCGCGGCGGCAACTGTCGAATCCTGAGCCGCGGCCGTCGGGGATGGGTAGCAGACATGGCACCTCACAGACTCGTCCACTGTGTCTCTCGGGACGCCTGCCGCAGTGCTGCAGTTCCCCACACCGGCCACTCAGAGCTCTCGCCGTCCGCAAAGGGTGGCCGGCGACACGCGGTCCGCTCACCGGCCACCTGATTGCGGGGCAATCACTCCCCTACCTGGCCACCCGCTTGAAACCCATGGCCTTCGTGACGGCGAGGTAGTCGGCGGTGGCTTCGCCGGCACGGTCGAAGTACAGCAGGACCTTCTGGTGGGCGTAGCTCTCGGGGATCTTCGTGGACCGGCGGATGCCGAGCTGGCCCTTCGTGCTGCCGGGCAGCACCAGGTCGCCATAGGCGTCATGGGCCATGTTCTTGCCGTCGTCCCAGACTGCGCCCTGAGAGCGGTGGGTGGGCACGTCGACCATGAGGACTCCGGCCAGCTTGGCGTGCGCACCGTACTCCGCGAAGTCCTCCATGATGGCTTCGATCTTCTGCTCGATGCGGGTGAGTCCGCGCAGCTCCTTGAAGCCGGGCTTGATGCAGGCGACGACCTCGTCGCTCGCCAGGATCGCGCCGATGACGACGAGGCCGAGGCTTCCGGGGCAGTCGATGATGATGACGTCGTAGTCCCCCTTGACCTGGTCCAGCAGCCGCTTCAACCACAGTTCGCGGGCCATGGCCGTGGTGAGGTACTGCTCGGCGTTCTCCATCTCCCCCGAGCCCAGCACCAGGAAGAGGTTGTCGATGGGCTTCGTGCCCTCGGCGCCGTGCGGGCCGCAGAGCGCCGGCACGATCGCTTCCTGGAGCTTCACGCTTTTGTCGGTGAGGCAGTCGTAGATGGTCTTCTGGCCCTCGAGCTGGTCGGGGAACATGTAGCCGAGCGCAACGGAGGCGTCGCACTGGTCGTCGGCGTCCACGACCAGGACCTTCTGCCCGAATTCCGCGAGCTGGGCTCCGAGGTTCACGGCCGACGTGCTTTTGCCCGAGCCTCCGACCTGGTTGGTCATCGAGATGATCCGGGGAACGCGCTCTGCCTGGACGGTCGTCATGAAGATCTCCACAGTGATTGCCCCGCAATCACGCACGGACCGGCGGGGGAGTGACACCGCAGGGCATGGTCCGGGCGTACGCGTGGCGGGTGGGTACGGGCCCTGCCGTGCAATCCGCCGAGGCCGACAGCCAGCGTGCTGGCCGGACGATGGGGGAATAGGTGATTGCCCCGCAATCACCGCGTGCGCGGGGCCGGCGCGGTGACAGCGCGGCAGGCACGGCAGGAAGAGGAATGCTGGCCGTACGGTATCGCGCAACGCTCCAGAAACGCCAGTCGCCCCAGTGAAGAGTCACTCACCGGGGCGAACGGATAGGCGGCGGCACGGCCGTCAGTCGTTCAGGATCAGCTCCTGCAGCTCCTCGAACTCCCTGGGGGAGAGGCACTCCTTCAGCCCCGTGTAAATGTCCTTGGGGGTGGTGACCGGGATGACGCCTCGCTCGCTGAGGGTGGCGACCGTTCCGGACGGGCTCTGCTGGCCGGAGCCACTGGTGCCGGAACCGGCGGTCCGGCCCGAGGGGTTGGTGGTGTCCAGCGCCGTGCCGGGCTTGTCCTCGCCCTGGTCCGGGTCGGCATCTTGCGTCTGCTTGAGGTCGGTGCTGCGCTGCCCAGGGACCGAGGACTCCCCGCCGGCGTCTGGCTGGTCGCCATTCGGCTGCGGGTCGCCCTGTCCGACGTTCTGCTGCTGGGTGTCCCCGGCCGGCTGCGCCCCCTGTTCCTGGACGTCGTTGGCCTGCGTCTCGTTCGGCTGCGGCGTGCGGGGGAGCTGCTGCTCCTCGAGCGACACCTTGCTCTTCACAATGGCCTCGGCCTGGGCCATGGACAGCTGCCCGTCGACGTACGCCTGCTGCAGGTCCTGGCGGAGGCCGGCGAGAATGGTCGCCGCCTCCTTGATCGGCAGGAGCCGTTCGCCGCCGAACTCGAGCTCCAGACCCTTCTGCTTGCACCAGTGGTCGATGACCGCCTGCTGGAGCGGCTCGATCAGCTTCAGCAGCTTGATCTTGTGGGAGATCGCCGTCTGGGAGATGCCCCCGAGCTTCTTCGACAGCTCCCTCTGCGAGATGCCGAGTTCTTCTAGGGCGGCCTGGTACTCGGCGCCTTCTTCGATCGGGTCGAGACCGAGGCGCTGCTCGTTCTCCTTGATGGCGGACAGGCGCAGCGAGCCGTTCTCCGCGACGGTCTTTCGGACGAAGACCGGGACCTTGTCGAGGCCCTTCATTTGTGCGGCGGCCAGTCGGCGGTGGCCGTGCAGCACGACGTAGGGCTTGCCCGACTCCTCGACGTACCCCTTGTGCTTCGGGTAGTGCGTCACGTACGCGGCGGCGGGCACGACGGTGAGCGCCTGGACGACACCGTCGCCGTCGAAGGATTCGGCAAGTCCTTCGACGGCACGGAGCTTCTTACGTCCGTTCTCCGGGCTGGGCAGGAGGTCCGACACAGGGACCTCGGCGGTTCCCTTACTGAAGAGACGCTGCTGTCCCGCTGCCTGTCGGGCCTGGTTGAGGTTGAGGTTCGGCATTCCGGCCATGGGGTCTCCGGGGGAGGGTGGTGCTGATGTAGTGGGTCTCGGCCGCGAGCTTATCCGTCTGGATGCAGCGGTCAGAGGGGTGGCGTCCTACCGAAGTGCTCATCGTGTCCGTATTGAGCGGAAAGGCACCCTGGCGCGAGGGGGTCCGGCGCGAAAACGGGGCGGCGCGGGGGTGATTGCGGGGCAATCACTCGCCAGCGCGTCCAGGGCGCCCGCCTACTCGTCCTCGCTCAGTATGCCCGGTCCGTCGGCCAGCTCGGTGAGCAACACCTCCTCGTACTGCGGCTCCAGGAAGAGCACCACCGGTATGTCCGGCCGGGGGTAGCCGGCCGCCGGCGGTGATTGCGGGGCAATCACCGGTGAGGTGCGGCGGGTCTTGTAGGGCGGCATGTTCACGGGTGGGTCCTGTCTCTCAGGCCGCGCCGGACGATCGGCGCGGAGTAGGGGCTGTGGTGGCGGTGCCGGAGGCCGCGCGCTGTCGGCGGGCGTAGCGCAGCGCCCGGGCGTGGCTATCGGCCTTCCGGCGGGCTTCTTCCTCGAGGCCCTGCTGGAAGTACTGGGCTTCGGTGTGGTCGTCCGGGTCGGCTTGGATCCGGTCGGGGGTCAGGCGTTCGTAGTGCCGCCGCGGGGCGGCGGCGTCCCGCTGGGCTTTCGCGTCCTGGAGCTGCTCCCGGACCCGGGCGTACTCCTCCGTCGGAGCGGTGCCGGGCGGGACGCGCCGTGTCGACGGCTCGGACGCCGAGGCAGGTTCGGGACGTACCGGCGGCCGGTAGGTGCCCTTGCGGATCCGGATGGCCGCGAGGGTTCCGGGCTTCAGGGCGCGGTTCACGTCCTCGACGATCTGCCTGGACACCAGGGAGAGCATCCGCGCCCAGGAGTCCGACTGGCACACCACGGTCAGTGTCTTCGACGCCTCGTCGTAGGCCGCGGCCTCCCAGTGGGCGGCGCGCTCGGCACCGACGATGTCGGGCCAGCGGTTCAGGAGGCTGCCCCCGTCGGCGGCCTTCTCGTAGCCGTTGTCGACGAGCCACTGCTGCAGAAGACCCTGAAGCGGTTGCGGGTCGCGCCTGTCGCTCCGGTGGAGGCGTACGGTGCGCCTCGCCTTCTGCGCCGGCGCCTGCCCGCCGCGCTGCCGGGCGGCCTCCTTGGCCTGGCGCAGTGCGATCCGGGCGAGGTCGACTCCGCTCGAGGAGGGGCCGTCGGACGTCATGACGCGTCTCCCGGTGATTGCCCCGCAATCACCTCTGCAGGATCCGGGGTGCTCGGCGCGCTGGCCGCGGGTGATTGCGGGGCAATCACCGGGCGGATCGCAGACGCAGCTTCGGCGGTCGGGCACTGCCAGTCGGAGCCGCACTCGCGGCACACCTGCCGGCCGTCCGCCTCGAGGACCTGAGGCCGATGGAGCGCGGTGGCGGCGCGGAGCCGCTCGAGCTCGGCGAGCAGAGCTTCCAGCTTCGGGTCCGTTATCGAGCTGACCGTGAGCTGCTCAGGCATGCGTCACCTTCCTGAAGGGTCGTCAGTGCAGGCGGACGTGGGGGTTGTTGGAGTTCGCGTCGAGGTTCAGGCACAGGTCAACCAGCTCACGGCCGTACAGGGCATAAGCCACCGCCGGCCCCATCACCTCGTACGCCGACAGCACGAGGCTCGGGTCGCCGCGGTACTTGTAGGCGGCCCACCCGTCCGCGCACATCTGCGTGCGCGTCTCCTGGTCGAGGCCGGTGAGGCCATCAACGGCGGGCCGCTCCTCACCCGCCTGCTGGAGGCGCATCTCCTGGACGGCTGCGCCGAAGTCCGCATTCGGAGCCGAGGCGTTGGCCCAGTCCTGCTGCAGCTGCGCGTCAGCTTCCCGGACAGCGCGCTCACGCAGGAGCTGGCTGGCGATGTACGTGTGGGGCCGGTTCGGCCGCCAGTCGAGGCCGACGGCGACCGCCGGGGAGATGTCCCGGAGCCAAGCGTCGACCTGCTCCTCGCTGCATCCCTCGGCCAGCTTGTCGACCAGCACCCACGACAACTCGGTGATCTTCGCTCGCTGAGTCCAGTTGTGCAGCGGCCGGAGACGGCGAGCCAGACGGTCCGCGGCCTGGAACAGAGCCGCTGTCACTCGGTGCCCCAGGGTGCTCTTCTTCGGCGGCTTGCTCTCTGAGGGCCGCGCGCCGCGCGTAGCTTTCTCTTTCCCACCCACTTCAGCAACAGGTCCGTCGGGGGAACCACCACGGGAAGGGGGCGCAAGGCGCCTCCCAGCAGATCGGCGGGCCCGGGCGACAGCCCGCTCTCGGCCGGCCTCGGTGTACCCGATGATGCGGGCCTCGTAGCCCGTGCCGCCGAGCCGGTGGCCCATGGCGGCGTCGTAGGCCGGCGGGATCGTGGCGCCGTAGATCGTGGCGGTGGCGGTGTACTTGCGGCCGGGCAGCCGAAGGTTGCGCTTCGAGCCGTGCTCGAGCCAGACCAGGGCGCCCATCTCGCGGAGGTAGCTCACGTGTCGCTTGACCGTGGACTTGTCGATGTCGAGCGCCGCGGCGGTGTCGAGGAGCCGGTACAGGACGATGCCGCGGTCGTAGTCCATGCGGGACGCGAGGTCCATCGCGACGCGGACGGTGGTCTTGTTCGCCTTCGGGTGCAGCTGCGCCTCGTAGATCATCCAGTCGAGGGCGACCAGCCAGTCGCGGGGTTCGGCTCGACGGGACGCGGTGTGCAGGACCTCCTGGGCGCTGCCGCGGACCAGTTCGAAGCGGGTGCGCGCGGCGCCGGCGGCTGCGGTCGAGGCGGGGAGTTTGGGGGCAGATGTGTCGCCCGCAGGGGTGGTGAACGGCCCGACACTCCGCGTCTGGGCATGCTCAAGCTGACAAAGGGCAGCAGTGTGCTGCATGATGGGCTTCGTCGTCCTCTCCGGAAGGCGGCAAAACGAGGCCCCTACGGGGGGCTCGGATGCCTTTCGAAACACGAAACGGGCCGGTGGGAACTGCCTCGAGGAGTGCTTCTGAAGGTGGGATCGAGTGGTACTCCGCCCCTGGTACGGGCGGTGAAGTCCCGAACGGCCGAGTAGCGACCGGACGATCGGGTCCTAGTGGCAGGGCAGGCGGGCAACCTGAACTGGCACCGTTGGAAGTGGCCGCGCGAGGCGACTGGTTGACGGGCAATCAACCGGTCAGCGAGCAGCGGCCGGCGGAGCGTCGTGATTGCGCGGCAATCACCTCCGCCGCACGGTCTACGTCATGCCAGCCCCCCTACGGGGGAGGACCTGGCCTTCCCTCTTGCGCTGCGAGATGACGCCGAACACGGCGCGGCAGGCGAGGGGTTGAGGAGACGGAACAGTCCGAGACAGGCCGAGGACCGTCCGCAGGCGCGGCGCGTGTGCGCTGCCCGGGTGGGTCCCCTCTCGCCGTGCACTGGGTGCACGGGTACCATGGCTCATGCCTCGGCCGTCCCAATCACGGTCTCGGCGCTCTACGGCCCTCGTTACCCCGGCTGCTACTCCGGGGGTGGCGGGGGCCATATGCGTTGTCGGACTTGTGCGGCCAGCGGATCGGTGATCCCCAAATATGGCCAGGGCTGAGCCTACCTCTGCGACCGGGTCCATTGCGACCACCTTCACTCCCTCGTGTCGATACGACTTTCCGTGCCTGCTCATCAGGTGTCCTTCCTGGTCAGGCCGCCGCAGCGGCCGGGGTGTTGGGGGTGGCGCCGGCGTCGGGGGACCGACGCCGGGCGCGGGCCTGGGTGCCGGCGTCCCGGCAGGGCTTGCACGGGCAGTGCCGCTTCGTGTACCGGGCCTCCGTGCCGTGCTGGTCGACCTGCAGCTCGGGGCCGGCCGCGCGCCGGGCGGCCTTCCCGTCCCGCTGCGCCTGGGCCAGTGCCCGCGCGAACGCGCCGTTGCTGCGGCGCAGGTTGTACACCGGCGTCCGCGACAGGCCCGCCGCGGCGGCGGCCTCCGCGACCGTCGCGCCGGCCCTTATGTCGGCGAGCAGCTGGGCGATGCGTTCCGGGCTCGTCAGGGCGGGAGGCCGGCCCCGGCCGCGCCGCACCGCCGTGGTGGACGGTGCGGCGCGCTGCTCGCCGATGACGGCGGCCGTACGCGCGGGGAGGAAGGCCGTCGTCATGCCGCGTCCTTCAGCGGTACCGGCGCGGGCGTGGACGGCGCCGCACCCAGACGGGAGTTGGCCCGCTCGAGGACCTCCGGCACGCTCAGCTCGTCCTGGTGGAAGCCGAGCTGCTTGCACATCTGGGAGTACACCCACTGCACGTTCGGGAACGGCCGGTCCATCTCGACGGCCGCGGCCCGCAGGTCCGGCTGCTTCGCCAGGACCTTCAGCAGCGTCGCCTGGGCCGGCGAGGGCTTCCAGTTCGAGACCGGCTTGGGCCGCGCCCCCGCCTGCTGGGCCAGGCGGGCTCGCCGCTTCCGCTGCCCGCGGCGCTCGGCCCGCCTCTCGTCCGGCGACAGACCGCCCCACACGCCCTCGTTCTCCCAGACGAGCGCGTACTGCCGGCAGGCCAGCATGACGGGGCAGCCCTGGCACACCGTCTTCGCGAGCTCGACGTTGAGCGCGCCGGGCGTGAAGAAGAGCTCGGTCTTGTAGGCCGGCTCCCCGAGTTCGTCGGTCTCCGCGCAGACACGCAGCGGCCAGTACGGGTGGGCTTCGAGTTCGGCGAGAGCGGCGTTTCGGTCCATGGTGTCGTTCACTCCTCACGGGACTGCGCCCGATTGATCACGTCGGTGGCCTCGGCGACGACGAGGGCTTCAGCCAGCTCTGAGCGGGTCCGGCGGTGCACAGCACGCTCGAGAACCCGGTCGAGCCGTTCGCCTGCCAGGGCTTCGTCGATCCGGCGGCGGTGCCACCACACGGCGGCAGCACCGGCCAGCGCCGCGGCAGCGATCCAGCGGATACGCATGGGAGATCACCTCCCTCCACGGCGCGGTCGGGGCCAGGACGGCCGCCGGGCGGCGGATCATGCCGCCAGCCCGAACGGCTCGAGGTCCTGGCCGGTGATGAATTCGTAGGCCATCGCCCCGATGTCGCGGGCGATGTTGGGGGTCACGGCCATACCGACCATGGAGACGAGCTGCTGGTCGCGCTCCTTCTTCTTCTCGGCGGTCGCCACCAGCTCGTACGTCTCCGGGAAGGACATGGCGACCTTGCGTTCGTCGACCGTCAGCAGCCGGGCGTGCCGGTCACGGACGTCCTCGGCGGTGCCGTTGACCCACAGGTGGTGGTTGCCCCCTGCGGTCAGCGTCGACAGCGGCCGGCTGGTCGGACGGTGCGTGGACCCGCCACCGCGCAGTTCGGCGATGAACGGGGCACCGCCGTACAGCCGATGCCCGGCCTGGATCTTCCGCCAGGTGTTCGCGCTGCGCGGGCCGGCGTACCGGTCGCCGATCAGCGGGCCCGGGTCCGAGTGGTCCAGGATCTCGGCGACCGGCCTCAGCGCGTACGGCTCCAGCGCCACGGTGGCGCAGTGGCGCTGCGGGCACCGCCAGATGTACTGCGCCCGGTGCTTGCCCCACGGCCGCTGCGGCGAACACGAGTCGGTGGTCTTCCACGCCTGTACCGCCTGGACCTTGCCGTGCCGCGCGCACGCCACCATCGGCCGGAGCCACTTGTCGAAGTTGGGCGTACGGCCGACAGACTCGTGCCAGAAGATGACGTACATGCGGTCCCGGCTGCTGTGGGAGGCCGGCCCGTACGCCGCGGCGTGCGCCGAGTTCGCGTAGACGATGCGGTGGCGGTAGCCCCACACCCGCATCTGCGCGATCCACGCGTCGAAGGCGGCGCCCCGGTTGTGCCGGGGCCCCCACCAGCGGGCTTCGACCACGTTCTCCACGACGATGAACAGGTACCCGTGGTACTCGGCGAATCGCGGGACGCAGTGCATCGTGGCGCGGGAGCGGATCGCCGTCTCGTCGGTGCCGCTCGTGGAGAACAGCCCGTCGACGAACTCGCCCTGCACCCGCCTTCTGCCCGCCGCGATGGTGTGGAAGGTGCACTCCGGGCTCGACCACATCGCGTGGGTCCGCGGCCAGGCCGACGGCACCACCTGGGACAGGTCCGCCAGGTGCACCCGCACCCGGGGGTGGTTGGCCCGGTAGGTGGCTACGCAGTGGGCGGCGTGGTTGCCGGCCTGGACGACGACGGTGCCGGGCACCTGCTCCAGGCCGGCGCACGCGCCGCCGCCGCCAGCGAACTGGTCGCTCCACGTCACGGCGTACGGCATCAGGCAGCCACCGCCTGCTGCCGGGCCACCCACGCGAAGACCTGATCGACCCCGTGCTCCCGGCCGGTCATCACGCCGCTCCCTGCTGCCTGGCCGCGGCCTTGGCCTCGCGCTGGCTGCGGGCGTACTGCCCGGCCATCCGGACGGACACGACGTCGCCGAGGGTGGTCGGGTTGCCGGCCGGGTCGAGGGCGGCCATCTTCGACGCCCGGCACGCCTGGATCTCCTGCGCCAGCTCGGACAGCGCCTCGTACGTCGCCGTACCGTCGTAGGCCCGGCGGAGGAAGTCGACACGGGGCGCCCGGTCGATACCCGTCTCCGCCCAGGCCCTGAGCTGCTTGCCGACCGCGACGGGGTCGGTGAACAGCTCGTTGCTCAGGCCCGGCGCGTTGGACTTCGTGACCAGCAGCTCGTGGGTGGGCAGCAGTGAGCCGGTGAAGTCGACCTCGTACTCGAGCCCGTCGCGGGCCTCCGCGCGGCCGGCCGCGCGAGTCGGCACCGTGCGGCCCTGGGCGTCGGTCTCCAGGACGAACTCCACGCGGTTGCGCAGGGTGGCGACGACGTGCCCTGGGAAGGCGAGCACCGCGTCGAGACTCTGCCGCTCCAGCGGCCGGATCTCCTGCCATACGGCGTCCTTGTTCGCTGCGGCACCCCCGCGCATACCGGCGGCCTTCTTGCCGACCTGGTCGCGGATGCCCTCCGGACCAGCCCAGAACGCAGACCAGCAGTCGAGGACGACGACGTCGTAGTGCGCCGCGGCGTACAGCGCCAGACACAGCTCGCGCGGGTCGAAGGTCTCCATCTCGATCACGTCGAAGGCGACCTGGTCGGCGTACTGCTTCGATTTGCCGCGCTCGGTGTCGATGACGGCGACGGTCTCGCCCAGCGCGGACGCCATCCGCAGGGCGGTGAGGGTGCGGCCCGAGCCGGGCGGCCCATCCAGCAGGGCCCGGACCGGCCGGGCCTCCTTCTCGGCGGCGGCGAACTGGAAATGGGTGTGCGGAACCAGGCCGCCCGCGGACGCGGGGGCCTCGGCGGCGGTCGCCATGAGGTGGGTCTCCTATGAGGTTGTTCTGTACGCGGAGGGCCGGGCCGGTGTCGGCTTCCAGCCGCAGGCGCCCCCGCGCGGTGCCTTACTCCTGGCCGGCCTCGCCGCCCAGGTAGTCATCGCGCAGGTACTGGGTGATGACCCGGGAGGGGTTCACCAGGAACTTCAGGCGCTCCTTGTCGGCCTTGCAGCGGGCGTCGATGGGCGCCCAGTCGTCGTCGCTCATCCGCAGGCTCGCGCTGGGCAGCGATTTGGCCGGCTTCTCGCCCGGCGCCCGGCGGGGCGCCCGGACCGGCTTGACCGGCTCGATGTCCCCGGCGAGGTACTTGGCGAAGCCCTCACGCATCACGTCGGCGAGCGCCTTGCGTTCCCGGCTGGCCTTCCGCTCCGCGGCTTCCTTGATGTCCAGCGGGATGTACAGCGGCCGGGAAGGCAGGTCGCCCGACTCGTCGCGCAGCCGCCACACAGCGCGGCCGGCGGCCCGGGCCAGCGCTCCGAACGCCGCGGCGTCGCCCTGGAGGACCCCGAAGTCGGTCTTCATCTTGGCGACGCCGCCCTCGGCGGTCACTTCGTAGGACGTCTGGTCGGTCAGACGGAAGACGGGGGGCTGTTCGTCAGCCACGGCGGCGGATCCTCTCGACGGCGGAGCGCGCCGGATGCTGGCCGGCGCGACGGTGAACGACATGTGAGACCTCACTTTCGCAGAACCGTGCCGGTGACCTCGCTGGTGCGTGCTGCACCAACCGTCCCGGCGGCCCCACAGTAACTAAAACCCTATACGTAAGCAACGGGTTAGAGCTATGGTGTGGAACGTCCAGTCCCGCGATCGCCACATGGCGCCCATGAAGAGGATGCAGATGCCCGACTCCACCGCGACCGACCTCCCGACCGTACCCGCCTGGCTCGCCGCAGCCATCGAGGCCGACGAGCACCGGAAGCTCAACGAGAAGGCCAACGAGATCCAGCGCAACAAGATCTCCGCCGACCTGATCAACCGAAAGTTCGACATGTTCGGCGTCGAGCCGCTCCACCCCGCGCACACCGACGAGCGCGGCCACCTGGTCGGCGCCGTCCTCGCCATGCCCGACTACGACGAAGGCACTTACGAGGTCCGGGCGATGTGGGACGAGGACAGCAAGCAGATCGAACTGCACACCAGCGACTGGATGGACGACCAGCCCCAGTTCGGCCGAGTCCGCCTGATGAACAGCCTCGCGGACGTCGCCGCTGCCCGGCACGAGACGCCCAAGTTCCCTGCTCCGCCGCGGAACCTCCGCTTCGAGGCACTGCACGCGATCGACAACGTGCGGCCGGACAACATCAAGAACGCGGCGGTCGAGGCCATCGTGACCGCGATCAACGGGCTCACCGCCGCGGTCCTCCACCAGACCGAGGTCATCGCCCGGGGCAACGACCGGCCCTGACCTAGCGACGGCAACGAGAAGGGGCCGTCACCAGGCAGCTGACGGCCCCTCGCCATCCTCGTATTCCTCATGCCGCGTACGGCGCGGCCAGCGTAACCGATCTTCGTTCCAGCGCACAGCCCCCACTTTCCACAGGCGCAGCGATTGCCCCGCAATCACCGTGAGCCCCAGAGCAGAAACGGAGCCCCTCTTGAGCAGCCCCGCCACGCCCCAACGCCGGGTACGTGAGCGCACCGAGGGCTGGCGCAAGGGCGACGCGGTCATCGTCGACCGCACCACGCGCCGGCCCGCCCTTGGTAACCCCTTCGACCTGGAGTGGGTGTACAGCCTGAAGCTGGCCGAGCGCGGCGACCGCCCGGCCGCGCACGAGGCCGCCGTCGACCTGTTCGCCAAGTGGCTGGCCGGCGACCGGACCTACCTCGACAGCAACGACGACGACCTGCGCCGCGAGCGCGTCCTCGAGCACCTGGAGCAGCTCCGCGGCAAGGACCTCGCCTGCCCCTGCAGGGAACGGCTGCGCTGCCACGCCGAGGTCCTCATGCAGTGGGCCAACGCCGACCCGGCCGAGACCACCCGGTACATCGCGATCGCCCGGCGCCGCGTCGACCGCGACCGCGCCCGGCAAGGCCTCCCGCCGGTCAGCCGCCTGCTGGACGCCGCGTGAACGCCCCCAGCCGACCGACCGTGCCCGACGTGCCGGAGACCGCCGCCGCCTGGATCCGCGAGCACGTCCTCGCGCCGCTGCAGATCCCGCCCGCCTGGCCGCAGTGCCCCTGCCAAGGGGAGTCCAACGCCTGCGCGCACGGCCGGCACGACGAGTGCGGCCACGAACAGTGGATCGCCTGGGGCGGCTACGAACACGAGACCGTCATCAGCCAGGGCTTCGCCGGCTTCCCCTGCAAGGGCGCCGGCGGCCTGTACGGCAACGCGGACGTCTACCTCGCCGACCGGCGCTGCCGAAACCGCTGCAACTGCTCCTGCCACCAGCCCCCTCCCGAGCCCAGCACCGTCCCATCCCACACCGAGCAACTCGACCTGTTCCCGGAGGAGTGATGAAGCGACTGCTCGCCCGCGTCAGGGCGACCCGCTCGAAGAACACCGTCATCGGCACAGCGGCGCCCAAGGGCACGCCCCCGCAGCGAGGCATCCCGATCGCGGCCTCAAGGACCGGCTCGCCGGCCAAGAGCAGGCCACGATCCACGGACTGAATCGCCCGAACCGATCCACACCCAGGCCGCCGTCCGTCCCCGCCCGGACGGCGGCCCGCCGATGCCCAGGAGTACCCGTGCTCGACCAAGTCGCCGCCCTGCAGGACCCGCACCGGTGGGACCAGCCCGACGCAGACCGCAGGCGCTGCACCGACTGCGGGGTCCTCGCCACCCACTGGCACGACCCACGCGCCCCCTACGGCATCACCGAGGGCACGGACTGGCTGGCACCCGACGGGCGGGGCTGGTTCACCACCCCCGGCGGGTCCTCCACACCGCCCCCGTGCCCCCTTCCCGTGGTGAAGGCCGTCTGCCCGTGGCGCCCGGACGCGTGGCAGTACGACGGGGTGTGGGGCGACCTGCAGCTCGACGCGGCGATGCGCACCTGGTGCGACACCCACCAGGGCGCAGTGTCCGAGTGCCCCGAGCCGGGTCCGTACTGCCCCGGGGCGCCCGCCCACGACAACGCCGGCCCGGGCCCGTGCACCGGCCGAGAGAAGACCTGCCGCTGCATGTGCCCGGCGTGCTGCGGCGATACCCCGGAGGTCTGGGGCTACGACGGCGACTACTGACCCCAGCCCCCAACGCAGGACGAAGCACCGACTGGAGAACGGAAGACTGACTTGATGCCCATCGCTGACGCCGAGCTGGCCGCCGCCGAGGACTTCCGGCGCACCCTGGCCAGCTACGGCATGGAGAGCCTGATCGACCTCCTGATCACCCACCGAGAACAGGCGCTCACGAACATACGGAAGGCGCTCGCTGCCCTGCGAGCGGACCTCGACGCCCAGGCCGCCAGCCACCGGAGACTGCTCTCCCTCCTGGCCGCCCGCACCGCCGGAGGCCAGCGATGACCGAGGCCCGCACGCCCGGCACCGCCGTGGCGACCCTCACTCGCGCGTACGAGCTCCTCGAGGACGAAGGTGCCACACAGCACCTCGGGGTCCTTCGCCAGCCGCTGGCCGACCTGTTCGTCCAGTACCTGAGCGGCGACCGCCACGGCCCGATCACCACCGCCGGCCCGGCCGAGCCGGACCCGGCCGACGACGAGGCGCTCACCCGGCCCGGCAGCGGAGCCTGCTACAGCTGCGGGGACACCGGCGTGCGGTACGAGGGTGTAGGCGCCGACGGACACCAGTGGTCCACGGAGCAGTGCTGCTGCCAGCACGAGCACTGCGGGTGCGGCGCCTGCGGTGGCTTCCCCTGCGAAGAGGTCGACTCCGTCGTTCACCTCGCCGCCGTCCTGCTGCGCGAACACGGACCGCACGACGCAGCGCACCTGGCCGCAGTCCCCTCCGTCGAGCACGCCGGCCAGCAGTACCTCCTCGGCTACCCCTACGCCGACCGCGACGGTGATCAGTGGGAAGTCCTGGAGTACAGCGCCCACGACGGCACACCGATGGTGCTCCTCATGCCCGCTGGCGCCGGCGAGCCCACAGCGCTGCCGGAGATCCTCGAAGCGCACGGTCCGCTGCGCCGCATCGCCCACCCGGGCGCCACCGCGCCTACCCCCGACGAGGCCCTGCCCTACTGGGGACAGAAGCGCTGGGAGGGCGCCGTCGCCCGCTGCCCGGGCATGCGGCACCTGGCCCCGGTCGGCGACGACGGCCTGATGAACACCCACTCCATCTCCGAAGGCTTCACCGGCCGGTGCCCCGGCTCGAACCAGCCGCCGAGGACCGCCCCATGGCCGCGGTGACGCCCGGGCAGGTGGCACTCGGCGACGCGACCGCCCCGGCCTCCACGACCCCCGACACGGTGCCGGCGGGCTGCTACTGGTGGACCGATCCGGACGGCGACCTCTGCCTCATGCCCGGCTGCATGGCCCGCGTCCAGGACCCCGACGCGGAGTGCACCTGCGACAAGCTCGGCGCCCGCCTGCGCCGCGTCCAGGAGAAGCTCCAGGCCCGGCAGGAGGACCAGAAGTACGCCAGCACCTGGTGGGACGCGCTCACCGAAGCCGTCCGCGCACACCCCGACGCAGCACAGATCCTGGCCGACGCCCGCCGCCGGGCCGGCCGCTGAACGGAGGACGCCAACCATGGGCGCAGCACTGCACCTCGCGCACACCGCTCAACCCTCACCCGGCGACCGGCACCGTACGAAGGGCAACGGCGGCGGCGGGGGCGAGACCTTCGCCGACTTCGCTCGGCAGGTCTACAGCGATGAACGCGCGACACCGCAGGCCCGGGAGATGCTCCTCGCCTTCGGCTACGCCACGATGGTCGCCCACTCCGACGACGACCCGTCCGTCTGGGGCACCGCCCGCCGCGCCATGGGCACCACCCGCACCGGTCGCGAGTGGCGCCTGGACCAAGCCGTCGCCGACGACGCCCCCCGCTACTCCTCCGGCAAGGACCGCGCGCGCCGGGTATGCGTCGCCCCGCGGCTGCGACCCCACCCCGACGGCCCAGACGACTTCCGCAACCAGCGCGGCATCTGCGGCAGCAGCGCCGACTGGGAGCACCACGCCGTGGAGAAACAGGCCGGCACCGGCTGGTACAAGTACCACTGGTACTGCCGACGCCACCTCGACCACCTCGCTCGGGTCCGCGAGCAGCTGCGCGAGCCCAACAGCCGCGCGCCCGAGCCCATCCCCAACCGCGGCGGCCTGCTCCCCGTGTACTTCGAGTCCGACTGGCTCGCCATGTACCGCCAGCGCCTCGGCGTCCCCGACTGGGAGCCCCCGGTCTACGGAATCTGCGCCGACGACTGGCCCGTACCCGGCGTGGAGAAGGTCCCGCCCCGCCCCCGGCTCCGCCTGGCCGCAGTCGACGGAACCGTCCTGGTCGAGACCCCCGACGCCGGCCGCTGAACCCGCCCCGCCCCTCCTGAATCGACAGAGCCCCTGGAGGCACACCTCATGACCTTCGCGTACACGGACCCCGACGGCTTCGGCCTCCTCATCACCCGCTCCACCGATCAGCGCGGCCGCGAGGTCCTGGACTTCTCGGTCAGCAACCCGGCCGACGGCCAGGGCTGGCAGAGCGGCAGCAACGTGCAGATCCCCGAGGAGACGCTCCTTGCCGGCGTCCAGGAAACCGCCACCGCCTCCACCGACCCCCGCCAGCCGCTGCGCCTGGTCATCGAACGGCCCGAGCCCGGCGACTGGCACGGACGCCTCGACGTCCTCGAAGCGCTCGAAGACGCGGGCTGGACCGCCGATCCGGAGTACCCGCTGAGCATCCTGCGCCACCCGTCCGGCGCCGTCTGGGCCGTGACCAACGAGTCCGGCGACTCGGGGCTCACCTGCCCCAACGGGTCGAACGCCGTCTTCCCGTCGGACACTCCATCCATCGTCGTCATCGCCGCCTGCCTCGCTGCCACCCACACCACCGTGCCCAGCGAGGGCAGGTGACCGACGAACTCGCCGAGCGGCGACGCAGCGCCCGGGCGGCCCACCGCCGGCCGGGCCGAGGCGCCGCGCCGACGCCGACGGCTGAACCGCCCCGCTGGGTCCGGACCTTCGTCATCCCCCGGGACGCCTGCGAGCCGTGCGCCCGGCACCACCACCACCGCTGCCACGGCGTCGATGTCCTCCTGGACCCCATCCCCGACTGCCCGTGCGACTGCGGCGACCCGCGCAACCCGCTGTTCCTCAACGCCCGGGCCTGGGCCGACCTCGCCCTGTACGCCCCCGACCAGGTGTGGGTGGCCGCCATGTTCGAGCGGCAGCGCGCCGCCGGCATCCACGAGTGCACGTGGCGCAGCGATGGCAGCGGCCTGCGGTCGGCTGACCGTGCAGGCTTCTGATCTGCTGTTTTGTGCCCACCGGACTTCCATCCATACAACGAAGCGTTGTAAAGTAGAGGTGTTGGCGGGGACGGCCCCCGCCACACACCACGGAGGGAGCCCTCATGGCCACCACGACGGACACCACCTACGCCACCGGCGACATCGTCAAGGGCCGCCCGGTCAAGCACGGCGAGCCGCAGCCGACCCGACAGGGTGTCGTCCTTCGCCTCTTCGGCAAGGACGCCTCAACCGGCTACCTCGTCTGGTGGTACGGCAAGGGTCCCGCCTCCATGCAGACCGTCTCCCTGATGTTCGGCCGCGAACTCCGGCGCGTCGGTGCCCTCGAGGACCTCTCCCTGCGGGTGATCACCAACATCGCGCGCGGCGCAGCCCGGTACGACGACGCCCAGCCGATCGCCATCAAGGCCGGGAACCTTCGCCTGCGCAGGCGCCGCTTCCGCATCGAGGACGTCCCCGCCGACTGGTCCCCGGCCCACCGCTGCTGCCTCGAGTGCGGCAACACCGAGCCCCAGGTACAGCTGAGGGCCATCACCCACACCGGGACCTCCCAGCAGGCCCTCGCCTGCGACCGGCACGTCGACCAAGTCGGCGCCGCCCTGGGCTGACCCCCAGCCCGGTAGCCCCCGCTCGCGCGCGGGGCTACTGCTGCTTCAGCGCCAGGGCGATGCGGCACGTCTATGGTGCGGCACATTCACCCCGTGCGGCCCATCCGGCCGCCATCGAGCCGCTCAGGCCGGCCCGTCCGCCGTCTGCGACAGCAGGTAGTGCTGCACCGCCTCGACGACGTGCTCCGGATGCCCGCCGACGCGCTGCCCAGGCTGCAGAGGCCGATCGGCAACCGCCGGCCACCCGCCGGTCTCGTCAGCGACCGCGCTGAACAACCCGGCCAGGTTCGAGGCGACCTCCACGTACACGTCCGGGCCCGCCACCCAGCCCTGCACGACCCGCACGAGTACCGCGACCGCGGCCTCGTCGAACCGGGACTTCTTCTCCGCCAGGTCCGCGCCGACGTTCCACGCCAGGCGCACCATGTCCTCCGACTCCCAAGAGCCCTCCCGGCCGGCCATCACCCGGTAGCGAGCGCCGCCCTCCCGCCCGGCGCCGGCGTCCTCGAGCACGAGCCGGTACAACGCCACCAGCAGCGACCCCGCCGCCCGCCGCCCGGCACCGACCAGAGCCGCCTTCACCGCGGCGCAGTCCTCGTCCGTCGGCGGCACCACCGGACGCAGCGGCCCCCGGGTCCGCTCAAGGGTGGCGAAGTCCAGCGTCTCCAGCCCCCGCCGGTGCCCACCGTCCGCGTCGAACGTCCCATCCCCGCTGCGCAGGTACCAGCCCTGGTAGAACCGGTCGACGACGCGGTACGGCCGCCGGCTGCTGGAGCTGGTCTTCGCGTCGCCTCCGCGCGCGTTGGGGACCATTTCCGGCAGGTTCTGGCCGACCGCCTCCTCGTGCGGCTCCCGTACGGCGGCCGCCAGCTCGGCCCGGCGTGCGGCAACCAGCGGAGCCCAGCTAGCGGGCATCTCCGCGTGCTCACCCCCGGTATGCGCAACCACCCCGGCCGCGTTGTACAGGGCCAGCGCCCGCTCGGTGTCGAGCGGCATGGCGACGGGGTGACCGCCGACCGGGACCGGGTACTGCTCGAGGACCCAGGCTTTGCCGGCGTCGTAGAAGTCCGTGACGACCGCTTCCCACTCTCCCGCGCGGGCCCACGGGCGGACCGCCCAGGCGTTGACGAGCAGCATCGCGCTGACGTGCCCGGGCAGCTGCGGTTCCGGCTCCCAGTCCTGCGGCAGGACGACGATGTCGGCCCGGCCCTCGTACTCCTCGCTGGTCTTCTTCCGGCGCAGCGTGTGCAGCTGGTCGGCGAGAGCTTGGGCGAGGGCGTGCCGGTCGAGGGTGGCCGGCACGGTGCAGGAGAACACGAACGGCACGACGTGCAGCTCCATTGCAGGGGCTGTGGGGTCGGCGGCCGTCTGCGACGCGGAAACGCAGCCGTCCAGCGTGTGGCTGGCCTGGGTGTAGCGCTTCTCGCGGTTCTCGCCCTGGGCGGCACGGATGGCGCGGGTACGGGCCCGGGATTCCTTCGGCATCGGACACTCCTGGTTCACGGCATGCCCCACGCGCACGCCGCACAGTCAAGAGTGGGGCGATGCAGGCCGCACGAGGAGTCGGAGACGTCTTGTCCGGCTGTGGGATCCCGGGCGTGGGCCGGCTCCCTCACGGAGTCTGGCGGTCGTGCACCGCCGCGCCTCCGACTCTATCGGACCAGCCCGCCCTCCCACAGGGCGTCTTGGTCACCGCGCGCGGGGCGCTCCGGGGAAACCGACAGCGTCCGCGTACCGGGAGCCCTCGTTCACCAGCCAGGCGAGCTGCTTGGCCGCGGCCGCCAGGTCGCCGTCCTCCAGCTTGGCCGTCCCGTACCCGTAGGCGTACCCGGCCATCCGGCTCAGGACAGGGTCGAGTCTCTCCGCGCTGATGTCCCGCAGGAACCCGAACCACGTCTCCAAGTCCACGCGCAGCGCCTCGACGCTGCGGTCCTCGCCTGCCGGTATGTCGTCGTTCTTGGTCATCCGCTGAGCGTAGATCGCGCCCCGGGCGCCTCAGACACTGGCCGGCGTACCGGGCAGACGCTGGCCCGGCACCCACCACGCCGGCGGCTGCGGGGCGTTGTCCTCCCACTGGTACAGCGTGAGGTCGTCCTGGTGCTCGTCGGCGTGGCCACGCCACCGCGTGCAGTACTGGCGCCCGTCGCCGGGGGCGACGTACATGGACGGGCACCGGCTCTGGCCCTGGAAGCGGACGCGCAGCTCGTCGGGGTAGAGCGTGGTCGGCTCCACGGTCCAGGCCGCGGCCTCCAGGGTGGCGACGAGGATGCGCACCGCCTCCACCGCGGGCTGGGGCTCCAGCCGTACGCAACCCCCACGGTGGACGTCCTGCCCGATCGTCGTGCTCGAGACGGTGTACGGGTACTGGCGCAGGGCCCGGTCGGTGAGGTCCCACAGCCACTCGCGCGTCTCCACGAGGGCGTACCCGGTGCGCCGCTCGACTCCGTTGCGCGTGGGGAACTCGTGCAGCCGGTTGACGTCCACCTCTCGCTCACGCCGGCCGGTCGCCGCGTCCGCGATACGTACCCGCTTCCCGCCCGGTCGGACGATCCGCACGTACCGGGTCACCGCGTCCTCGGGCTGCCCGCACGGCGCGTACACCTGGCCACGCCTGAGGTGGTAACTCTCCACGGCAACTCCCGGGTTCGCCTGGCGACCCGACGACTCTATCCCCGCCCGGGCAAGCCCGCCCGGCCGACGCCGGGCCGGTCAGAAGTTCGCGGCCGGCATCTTGCCGGACGGCCACACGCAGCCCTCGCAGCGATGGTTCTGGTCGTGCCCGGCCGCCTCCCAGTGCGCCTGCTTCAGCGCCCAGAACGCCGCCCGGTACGCCTCCCGGGCCTGCAGACACCACTCCCGCTCCACCGCGTTGAGATGCGACCAGCACGCCTGCAGTCCGTCGACCTCGACGAAGCCCTCCGGCCACTCCGCGGCCTGCCGGGTGCAGGGTCCGCCGTCCTGCCGGGCCCGTACGCACAGCGGCTTCTCGAAGCCGAGCCGGGCGCCCCACGGCGGGCTGGTGAACCGCACCCAGTCCTCCGGCAGCGTCCGTACGACGCCCGGCGGCGGCAGCCGCACGTCCAGGTGGAGCCGCCCGCGGACGGCCCGTTCCCCGGCGGCCTCCGTCTCGACAGGCACGCCGGTCGACGCCCACGACCCGGCCAGCCGCTCGGCAATGGCCTGCAGCGTCGCGGCGTCGCCGGCCACGATGTCGACCACGGCCAGCCCGGGCTCCGAGACGAGTGCACGGTTGATGTCTCCCATGCCGGTGGGGACCGCGTCCGCCAGACGGTAGTTGCGCGGCGGCGATCAATTCACTCTGCCAGGTGACGCCCCACCTGGAGCTCCCCAGTCCAGGGACCCACTCCGAATCCCCGGTACCCCGCCGGAACGGCGTCGTCCGCCCATAGCCTGATCGGAGAACAACGAACGTCACGAAGGAGGCACGTCGGGTGGACTGGATCGTCGCTGCGGCTCAACAGCCCGCCGCGAGCAGCAGCCCTGTCTGGCTGTCAGCCCTACTTGGCGGCGTAGGCGCGATGCTGGGAGGCTCAATCACCTCCCTGGTGGCATGGCGCGTCCTGTCCGACACCAAGTCGGCCAGGCGGCGGGCGGAAGAGCGCGAAGCATCAGCGACCATCAGCGCCTCCATCCTGGAGGTCCGCCAGAAGTACAAGAACGACGGCATGGGCACCGACCGGGTCCCAGAGGGGTTCAGCACCTGGCCCGACTACTTCCACTCGCTCCTCGGCGAAGCGGAAGTCGCTGTCCTGACCTTCACCAACAAGGACCTGCGGAGGCGCCTCACCGACTCCCTCGACCTGCTGATCTGGGGCGCCCACGACGACCAGCTGCTTCACGAGAGCCGCCTGAGCTTTCCACGCGTGGTGGCGTACGCGGCGTACAACGACATCCTTGCGTGCCTGGGCGCCAATCTCCGCAACGAGGCGCTGCCGTCCCCTACAGACACCTGGACGAAGGCGCGTCATCAACTGCGGTGGCAGGACGAGCAGGTTCGACGGGCAGAAGCGGGAGAGTAGCCGCAGAAGCACTGCGCCCTCCGCACGCTGGCGCGGTCGCAGCGGCCCCCGGAGCCCTCCTTGCTAGCCGGCCTGCCGGTGCTGGCCGCCGCCATCTGCCCCTCGCGCCCCCTGGGCACCCGTTGGCGCGGTCCCTACCCGGTTGTCAGCGGCAGCCGGTACCGTAGTGGCCACGGCATGACGCGAACCGCCGTTTCCGCTGCCGCCCCAGCGCCCACGCCGCACCGGGGCAGCGCCGCCGGACAAGGACCGCACCAGGGTCCCGCGCAGCACCACCTGAAGCACCCGTCCGTCCGGCTGCGCCCATCACGCGATGTCCGGCGGGAAGCGTGGGGTCCCGCATGGAGACGACCGTGACCAAAGCTGGCAGCGACTACCTCAAGAACCAGGCCCGGGAGATCCGCAGGACCACAGGCCGCCGACTCCCCGACATCCTCGCCGAGCTGCGCGCCCCCCGCCGGACGCCGTCCAAGGAACTCGTCCCGCTGTGCAAGGGCTTCGCGCACCCCATTGACGGAGGGCGCTGCGCCCAGGTGGCCGGCCACCCGGGACACTGGACGTGGTGCGGGTCAGAGCCGCACTTCGCCGTGCACGTCTGGCAGGGCTATGTCGAGGCCCGGAACGCCGCCGAGCACGCCAAGCACGAGGCGTGGCTGGTCTCCCTGACCCCCAAGGAACGCACGGAGTACGAGGCCGAGCAAGAGGCCGCGCACTGGGCGCAGATGGCCGAGGACGCCCGCGAGCCGTACGACCCGGACGAGGAGAGGGCCATCGAATTCGCGCTCGACGCGGCCGACGAGGAACGCTGGGAGGCGCAGCGGGAGGCGGAGATGGCCGAGCGAGCCGACGACGACGGCTATGTCGACCTCACCGACGATGAGTACTACGGGTACTACGCCGACGAGGACCCCCGATGACCGGGTACTGGACGCTCGTGCAACACCGGGCCGCCGAGTACTCCCTCGCGCAGCAGCAGCCCGGCGCCTCCCTGCTGGCCGGCCTGCCGGTGATGGCCGCGCACGCCGCCGCCTTCTCGCCCTTCCACACCCTGCACGTGGCGCAGTTCTGCCTGGCCGTCATCGTGTCCGAGGACTGCCCCGACCACCTGCGCGGACCGGCGGGCGTCCCGGACCTGGCCCGCCTGGTACCCGAGGACACCGACGCCCTCACCGTGCTGACCACGGCCGAGGACCAGCGGGCCCTGTTCGGCTCCGGGCTCGCCGAGGAGCTGCGCAACGTGGAGGACCAGGTGGCGGCGACAGGCCGCGCCCGGGCGGCAGTCCAGCGCGTGCTGGACCAGGTCCCGCACGGGCTCGCCGGCCGCCAGCGGATGCTGGACATCGTCTACGAGCTCCGGGACGACCCGCGGGCCATCTCCGCGTTCCTCGCCCTGACCGCCGTGGCGCTGCGCGAGGTCGCGGCCCAGCCGGGTCCGGTGGCTTTCTCGCCAGGGTGACGCGGACCGCCCGCCGGCACCGGGCTCGTCAGGAGGGCTGCGCGCCCTCGGCAGGCCCGGTGCGGACGACCGGCGCCATGAAGCCGAGACCGGAAGGGTGCCAGGCGTCCCCGCCGAGAGCGAAGCCCGCCTCGGCAAGGCGGCGGCCTGCCGCGTCCTGCTGGAAGCTCTCCCACTCCGGGAGGTCCACGGTGGCCTGGACGGCGAGGTCCTCGTCGAGCACGTTGAGCTGGTAGCCGTGCTCGACCCGGCCGTCGTCGTGCGGGTGGCTGTTCGGCGTGCAGACGGCCATGAGACCGGACATGGAGACCTCCAGGGGTTCGCAGCGGCCGGAGCGGTTCGGGACCCGGCCGCGCCCCATCGTGCCGTACGGGGCTGACAGCCGGGGCGGGTTCAGGACGCGGGCACGACCGTCGGGCCCGCGATCCGCATCCGGTCGCCGTCGTACTGCACGACCTCGCCGGGCAGGATGAGCAGGCCCGCTTCTCCGTCGCGCCAGGCCTCCCCGATCCGGCGCACCTGGACCGCAGGCCCGCTGGCGCCGGCCATGAAGACCGTGGGGTCGATCTCCCAGCCGTGACCGGCCAGCCACTGCTCCAGCGCGAGGGAGTCCGCAATGCTCGCGCCCCGCGGCCACTCGAACGTACTCGTCACGCCATCCCCCTTTGACCGTGCACTCCGTGGACCCGATCCTGCCACCGCCCACTGACACCCCACCGTCCGGTGACCGCGCGCCGGGGACCCGTGTTCCTGCGAAGGCCAGGCGGCAAGCGGCTGCCCCGCCCTCTTCCGCAGGCGTGGCCGCGCTGCCACGCTTTCGAAACACAGGCGCGGGCGCCCGGGCGGTGCTGGCTCACAGCTCCCGGTGGATGACCTCGACGCCGTCGGCCCACGTCCGCAGCAGCTCCCGTTCCGCGCCGGCGTCCACCTCGAGCGTGATGGTCACCCCCGGCACGCTGCCGTGCGCACCGACGAACGCCCGCCACTTGCCCAAGGCCACCTCACCGTCGGCCCAGGTCCCCTCGATCGCCGGGCCGCCCTTGCGGAAGGTCATCCGTACGTGGAAGTCCCCGCCGCCGGACGGTCCGGCGGGCGGGGTACTCACTGCTGCTCCGCGGCGCGCTGCTTCTCGTTTACCTTGTGCCAGGGATTCTCCGCCCGGCTCTGCGCCCGGTCGAGGTACTCCTTCTTCACCGTGGCGCTGCCCGGCTTCCACCGGCCCTGCTTCGTCGGGTCCCCGCCGGCGTCCGCGATCTCCTGGGCGCCGCCGCGGCGCAGGCCGTGCGCGGTGATGTCCTGCCAGTTGGGCAGGTCGGCGGCGTAGGCCATGCCCCGGATCCAGTCGTTGACGGCGTCGCCGGTGACGAAGTCGCCCCGGACCTTGGCGGTGGCCCGGGACTGCAGCGTCCCGGCGACCGTCAGGGCCCGCAGCACCGGCCCCGAGTCCACCCCGAGCCGGTGCAGGCAGTTCAGCCAGTCCCGGGTGGCCTGCACCGGGTCGTACAGGCCCTCGTCGCCGGCGGAGGGCACCCAGGTGTCCTCACCGTGGGCGTCCTGGTCGGTCTTGGAGTAGGCAACCCACTGGGCCACGCCACCGTCCTCGACGGTCAGATCCTCGATCGTCAGGTCGGCCAGCTCGATGCGCCGGTTGAGGGCCTTGCGGCCGACGACCACCACGAACCGGTTCCGCAGCCCGATGGGGTGGCGCAGGTCGCAGGTGTCGACCATCGCCCGGGCCATCGCGGCCGTGATGGCCGGCGCCTTGCGGACCCGGTTCCTCTTCAGCCACTGCTTTCGGTACTCGCGCAGCAGGCCGCGGGCCTTGCTGGTGCCGGGCTTCTTGTCGTCGGGCATCCACGTCCGCACGGCCGACAGGTAGGTGCTGATCGTGTTCGGGCTCTTGCCCTGGGCGATCAGGTGCGCGCAGTACTCCACGTACGTCGCCGTCGTGCAGGGCCGCGCGACCCGGCCCATCCCGTCGCACCACTCTTCGAACAGCTTCCGCTGGTTCTTGTAGTTGCGGTCCGTGTTGTCCGGCGCCGACTCCTCCTCCAGGCGCCGGGCCGTCTCCGGGGATACCTCGAAGTCCCGGCGGGTGTACCGCGGGGCGGTGGCCTCGCTCGGCAGGGCCTCGCCGGGGTAGAGGATCGTGTGCTGGTCGACGGCCGGCTTGGCGGGCGGGGCCGGGAGCGCGACGGCCGGCAGGAGTTCGTCGTCGTCGACGAGCTCGGCCTCGACGACTTCGGTGGGCTCGAGTTCGTTCGCCGTGGTCATGGCGTCACCGAGCCGCGGCCGGGCGGAGAGCGACGGGCATGGGGAGCCTTTCGGGAGCGGGCGACGCAGGGGGGACGCCGTACAACTAGTTGATCACTGTTTGTGGTGGTTAGCGGTGTGTTGGGCGGCACACCGCCGGGCGGAGGCGGCTCGTGGGCGGCCGTTCGTGTCTGCGGTCGGGCAACCGCAGGTCACAGCCTGATCAACACGCCCGCGCGGTGCCCTCGTGCGGGAGACGCTGGGCACCACCAGACCACCTTGGGGGGAGCACGCCTGTGTCCGACGAGCCGAGCTACCGCGACGTCCAGTCCGCGGTGAGGGTCGAGAAGTTCCGCATCTGGTTCGCCTGGGTATCCGGCGGCTTCATCATGCTCGGCATTGCGCTCGCCTGCCAGGACATCGCCGTCGTCAGCGTCATCACGCAGGTGCTGCTGGTCGTGCTCGGCGTCCTGTCCACCATCGCCGCGGTGACGATGTCCAACCGGCTCAACCGCCGGGCCGCGGAGGCCCGCCGGCGGGTCCTCGGCGACGACATGTGACGCCGGGCGCGGCGTATCAGGTTTCTGGGGGCTGCTCCTCGGCGGCAGGACGCGCGACGGACGGCTCCCGCTGGGTGAGCACCAGGGCGACGGTGTCGAGCAGCCGGCGGCCGAGGTGCTGCAGCTCCTGCTCGTGCGCGGCCAGGGCCGCAGGGTCGGCGGAGCTCCGGAACTCCAGCGCCTCGCGCAGCGCGTCGGCGGCGTACGCCATACGTCCCAGCGCCTCGTCCTCGTCGTAGGCGGCCGGCACCGGGTCCGTCGGAAGCCGGTCGAGGAGCTGCTGCAGCTCGGAGTCCGGGACCGCGGCCGCGGGCCGGTTTTCCAGGAGTGCGCCGCGCAGCGTCTCGGCGATCGGCTGGGCGGGCACCTGGAGACGGTCCGGGTCGGCCCGGCGGGCGGCGACGAAGCGGGCGAAGACGCTGGTGTCCTCGGGCATGGGCAGTCCTAGGGTCGCGGCGAGAAGCGCCTCGGCGGAGATGCCGTGCGCATAGCGGCAGGTGGGGTTCTGGCAGGCGTGCTCGTTGCTGGCCGGGGCGAAGTACAGCGCCGTGCCGTGCACCGGGCAGCAGCACAGCTCGTCGCACCGGTGCAGTGCGCGGACGGCGGTCACGGGCGCATTCCGTTCATACGCTCGGTCACCGGCACGGAGGCGATGTCCCGGGCGCCCGCCACGCCCTCGCTCAGCTCCGTCAGTTCGCGGCGCACGTCCTCGTGCTCGGCGGTGCCGACCAGCGCGGCGGACAGCATCTGCCCGATCGGGTCGCTGTAGGCGTGCTCGCCGCGGTGTACCGCGCGCAGCCGGTGGAGGTTGACGACGTCCCAGGCCCGGTTGTTGGACTCGCGTACGGCGACGCTGGCGTCCCGGGCTGCCTGCAAGGAGCGCAGCACGTCGACGACGTTGTGGCCGGCGAGGTGCTCGAGGACCTTCGCCTCCAACAGCGCTGGGGCGCTTGGCCGGGCGTCGTCGTCGTGGTGCCAGTCGCAGTCGTCCAACGGGCAGGCGTAGCAGGACCAGAGCTCCAGGGCCGCGCGGCTGTAGTGCGGGGCCTGGCCGTGGTCGGCCTTCCACAGGCCGGCGTGCGCAGCTGCCCGGGTCGCGTCGCTCGCGGTGGTCGTCACCACTGTTCGGCTGCCGTGGCGCGGTACTGGGGGCCGTGCACGAGCAGCTCCTCAACGGGGACGCGCGGCGGCGCCCAGTGCTCCCGGAAGTCCGGGTGCTCGCTCCAACGCACCGCAGCGTGGCGCAGCGCCAGGCCGACGCCGTCGATGAACCCAGCGTCGCGGACGTCGACCGCTCCGTGGTCCCGGTACTGCAACAAAGCGTCGTAAAGGCCGAGTTGTGCGTTCAGGCCGGCAATGAGCGGCTCGATCGGGGCGGCTGGCAGTTCGACGATCCGGTCGGCGAGGAAGGCGACCAGCGCGCGGCCGTCGGCGGTGGTGAGTCCGTGAGGGCCCGGGGGCATGGGGATCAGTCCTTCGGGGAGGGCGCGGCAGAGGGCGCAGGCCGCGGCGGTTCGTCGTCGCTGTAGGCCAGGGCGAGTTGATGGATGGCGGCGGTGAGGCCCGGCAGCAGGGTCCGCGCGCCGGACTCGTTGGGTGGGGTGAAGCCCTCGAGGTCGAAGTTGAGCGCCCATCCCTGCAGGAAGCTGTCATCGCGCCGGGCCCGGGCGGAGGCCGCTTCGTACAGGCCGAGGATGCGCAGAACCGCCTTGTGCAGTTCGGGCGCGGCATCGGCCGGGGCACCGGTAATCGTCTCTCGCAGCCAGGCGACGGTCTCGGCCGTCCGGTCCGGCAGGGGCTCCGGCACTGCATCTCCATTCGTTTCGCGGGGCGATGCGGCCGCCAGTCCCCCGCGCAGAATCGCTCTCAGACAAGCAGCCTCGTATAAGGGAATTTATACGAGGGTCTTCACGCGGTCCGCCACGACACCGTGATGGCAGGGAAAGAAGCGGTACGCGATCGGATACTCGCCGCCACCCGATCGAAGCCACCGCACAACCGCACCCTTGCACTCCAGGCATGGCGGCAGCGGCCAGTCCTGCCGGTAGGGCAGGTCATCAGCTTCGATCGCCTGCTCGCGGAGGTCCAGGACGCGGGCAAGGGCCTCGATCCGCTCAAGCGGGAGGATTGCCCGGCCGTCGAGGTCACGTGGAGTCGACATGCCGCGAAGCGTAGTGCGCTGCCGCCGGGCTGCTGGGGCGTTCACCCGATCGGGGGTTGCAGGCCAGGTTCCTACGAGGCCGTCCGCCAAGCGGGCGGGCCGGGCATGGGAAGCTGCGCGTCGCAGTCGGGGCAGAGGTGTGCCACCAACTCGTCGGTCGGGTAGGCCCGTACGGGAAGCGGCGTGAGGTGGTGGCACCGTCCCCGGATCCACTCCCCGGGGCCACCGGCAGTGGTCACGTCCACCCACTCGAAGCGCGGGTCGTCGGGCTCTCCGTTCATCGCCGCGGCGTTGCTCCGTTGCGCCGGTTGTCCAGGGGGAGCACCAGCGGCACGAGCCGGAACAGCGCAGCCGGCCAGGCCAGCAGCAGCCACGTCAGCAGCCCGGGCAGGTTGTCCTCCCGGCCGTGCAGGCGCAGGTCCACGTCGGCGGGCCGGTTCTTCACCACGAAGACGACGATGCTCGACGTTACCAGCCAGTTGGTGAGCCAGAGAGCCAGCAGCACGGAAGGGGTCATACCCCTGAACCTACCCGGCCAGCGGGCTCGTGTGACCTTGTGCGCCGGGTCCCAGGCGGTGCCGCCCCTGCTCCACGACGATGACGGGCGGGCAGGAACCTGGGCCCCCGGCTGACGCTCCAGCGCAGCGCAGTAACCATTCTTCGAAATCTTGTTCCCGTGTGGTGATTGTCCGGATACCGTCTGTGGAAGCAAGATCGCACGTTGGGGGGACACCATGCACGTCACTGCCGAATCCAGCACAGAGAGGCCCCCGGGCGCCCGGGCCCGCGGAGAGGTGCTGACCGTCCGCCAGCAGAAGATCGTGGCGTATATCGCTCGCTTCCTCGAGGAGCACGGCTATCCCCCGTCGATGCGCGAGATCGGTGCCGCCGTGGGCCTGTCCAGCACCTCGTCCGTCGCCTACCAGCTCCAGACCCTGGAGAAGAAGGGCGCGCTGCGCCAGGACCCCAACCGCCCGCGCGCCTACGTCCTGGCGGACACCCGGACCGAGGCGAGCCCGGTCGTCGTTGCCCATGTGCCCCTGCTGGGGCGCATCGCCGCCGGCACGCCCATCCTGGCGGAGGAGATGGTCGAGGACGTGCTCCCGTTCCCGCGGCACGTCGTCGGTGAGGGCGAGCTGTTCGCGCTGAAGATCGTGGGCGAAAGCATGATCGGCGCGGCCATCTGCGACGGCGACGTGGTCACCGTCCGCCGCCAAGCCAGCGCCGAGCCGGGCGACATTGTGGCCGCCATGCTGGACGGCGAGGCCACGGTCAAGCGCCTGAAGCGGGATGCGGGACGGGTCTGGCTGATGCCGCACAACCCGGCGTTCGAGCCCCTCGCCGGCGACGACGCGGTCATCCTCGGCAAGGTCGTCGCCGTTCTGCGGACCCTATGAGACTGCGGCGCGGGGCGGGGCATCGTCGGCCGCCTCGCGTTCCGCCTTCCACGCGGCGTACAGCACGGGGTCTCCCGTCCACCAGTGGCACCGGCCGCAGTAGCCCTCATCCACGTCCTTGGGGTGCCACGACTGCGCACCGCACTCGGGACACACGATCGACGGCCGCGGGTCGGTGACAGCGGCGGATGATGGAAGCTCGAACTCAAGCACGGTAGAAGGCTAGCCCCCTGCCGCTCCCGCTACCGTAGGCGCTCATGAACGCCTACGAGCGGGCAGCGCGACGCGCCCTCGCCGCCACCGGCCAAGACCACCTCACCACCCGGCAGTTCGCCGCGCTCCTCGACCGCGTCGAGGAAGCCACCCCGGATGCACAACACCTCCAACGCCTTCACCCCGGACACGCCACCACCCGCGAGCGCCTGCACGCCGCCGGCATGACCTGCGCACAGATCGGCCTCCACGAAGACGGCGACCCGGAGTTCCTCGACGCGCTGCTGCAGGAAATCGCCCGCACATAGGCCCGGCAACAGCCCACCACGGGCCGCGTCGGCCGGCGGACCGGCCGGGGCGCGGCGGGGACAATGAGCGGGTGAATCCCCGTGACCTCGAACTGACCCTCGCCGCCGCCCGCGCGGTCGGCCCGTGCCCGCCGGGCGAGGAGGCGGCCTGGACCGACCAGGTCCGCGCCCGGGCCATCCACCTCTACACCCTCGCCGACACCGTCGGGCAGGACCTCCAGCGCCTGGACGCGGCGAAGCAGTTCACGGCGACTCTGCTGTCCCTGCGCCTCGAGGACACGAGCACCCGCGGCGTCCTGATCGTCCGCAACACCTCCGGCGAGCTGGAACAACTGCGCACCGACCGAGGCGACTCCGACGCCGGCCGCGCCATGATCGAACGCGCCCGGGCGCTCGTCGGACACCGGCTGCGGGTGTACCGCGTCAACGAGCAGATGGCCGGCAACCCCAAGATGCAGGTCCGCACCGTCGTCCACCTGACCGACTACGGCCCGGACACCGACCCGGTGCACGAGCACAGTGCGAAGGAGAACGTGCTGGCCGCGGCCGAGGGAGACACCGACGCCGCCCGCCGGGCCTGGCTGGACGCAGGGCTCCCTGAGACGGGCTCGGTATCCGTCCACCAGCTCGCCGCGGCGCTCGCCAAGCTCCCTGACGCTGACGCCGGCTGACCTCCCGCCGGGACAGTCTCGGGCTCCCATCTCGCACACCAGCCGCACGGTACGGCCGAGGGCGGCATGATGATGCGGCGTGGCACAAGAGCAGCCGGAAAGCCGGCACCCGCAGATCCGCATGCACCGTTACGAGCGGGCAATCGCCGTGAAGTGGCCTGGGGAAGATCGCTGGTTCATCGCTTGGGGCGAGGACGGGGCGAGCGCGGAGTGGCGGGACAATCCCAACGACTCCCTCGCTTTCGACAAGCTCTCTCCAGACGACGAGTGGATGGACCCCGTTGCCGAGCACCGCAAGGACGTATCGCCCTGGACGGAGGCGATCCGGCGGGATGTGGCGTCGATTCAGCGGACTCTCGGCAGTCTGGAGGATCACCCCTGGGGCTGATCTGTCGACGCTCGCGCCCGTACCTTGCGGCTGGCGGCTGAGGAAGGAGTACAACGCCGGGGCGCACGTACGCCGAACGGCGCGGACCTCTCCCGGAAGGGGGCTGCTCCTGCACCATTCGGCGTACGGTTCCGATGTCGAGTCAGAACGGAGCCAGTATGCCTCTCTCCAGTGACGAGCACATCGGCACGCGAGTGCGGATCGCCAGAAACGCCGCCGGCCTCACCCAGGTTGAGCTGGCCGACTTCCTCAACCGGGCCGAGTCCTGGATGGCCAACGTCGAGTCCGGCCGCCAGGCGCTGGACCGCTTCTCCGTCATCACGGCGATCGCCGATCGCTGCGATGTGGACGTGGTCTGGCTGCTGGGCCAGCCCTACCGGCTGCAGCGCGGCGGCGGCAGCCTCGCCCATGCCCACATCCCCGCCCTGCGCACCGGCCTTCGCCGGGCCGGCCTGATCCTCTCCGGCCACCCCGGGCTCAGCCCTCAAGGCCCGCCGGCCGACCTCACCGACATGCGCCGCCGCTCCCGCGCGGCGAACGCCGCCCGCCAGGCGGCGGACCTGCCCAAGGTCGCCACCCTGCTGCCCCACATGATCGAGGACCTCAACACGACCCTGCTCTTCGCGCACGACCGCGACCGCGGCGACGTCCTGCGGCTGCTCGTCGACGCCGCCCGCACCGCGCGGATGGCCCTCAACCAGCTCGGCTACCCGGACCTGGCGTGGATCGCCGCCGAGGTGGCGGCCGGCGCGGCCGGGCAGCTCGACGACCCGGTCGTCAAGGGAGCGGTCGCGTGGGACCGCTGCGGCGCGCTGCTGCACCAGGCCTCCCTGAAGGACACGGTCGCGGTCGCCGACGCGGCGCTGCGCGACCTCGAGCCGCACGCCACCGGCCGGGACAGCAAGGCGGTCTCCCTGCGCGGCGCCCTGCACCTGCGGTGCGCCATCGCACACGCCCGCGGCAACCAGAAGGCCGACGCCTGGGCGAGGATCGACGCCGCACTGGAAGACGCCAACCGGCTCGGCGAGGGCTGGTACGACGTCGACAGCCACACCGTGTTCGGCCGCGGAACCGTCGCGGTGCACGCCGCCGAGGCGGGAGTCGAGGTCGACCAGCCGGACACCGGGCTGAAGAAGGTGCCGGCCGCGACCGTCGGGGAGGTGCCGAGCCGGGAGCGGCGCACGCACTACGCCATCGACGAGGCGCGGGCCCTGCACCGCATGGGCAAGAGCCCCTCGGCCGTCCAGAAGCTCCGCGCGGCCGCCGCGGACGCCCCGTTCTACGTGCACGCCGACCCCATGGCGCGGGCGCTGGTGAGCGACATGGCCCGCGTCGGAGTGCCCTCGCAGCAGAGCGCCCTGTCGAGCCTGATCCGGCACATGGAACTGGTGCACTGAACGCCCAACCCGCCGGAAACGCCCCCTAGTTTTTCTAGGGGGCGAGGCGCCCGGAGCCCATCATCCTCAGACGGGTCACATTCCGTATCCAAGTGATCACCATGGGGGTATCGGCGATGGAGCCGATCAACACCCGCGCACCGGCAGACGCCGCACGCGCCTACGTCCAACTGGGCTGGCCCGTCGCCCTCGGACACCGATGGCGCCCTCGACAGGGCTGTACCTGCGACAACCCCGCCTGTCCGGCGCCCGGCGCGCATCCGGTGCTGCCCGGCGGCCAGCCGCTCGACGAGGAGGGCGTAGAAGGCGCACTGGAGATGGCGCCCGGCGCCTCCCTCATCGCCGCGACCCGGCAGTTCGATGCCGTCCTGGTCCCGCACCGCATCGGGATGGCGACCATGGCGTGGCTCGACCGCAGCCACCCGGTGCCGTGCCTGGTGACGGACTCGAACGTCGCGGCGCTGCTGGTGCTGCCGGCCACCGGCCGGTACGCGGCCGTCCACGCGTGCGTCGAGGTCCGCACCGGCGAGGACGGCTGGATCGCCCTGCCGCCCAGCCACGGCACGCGGTGGGACACCCCACCCTGGCTGGAGGCCACCCGTACGCCGCGCGAGCTGCTCAACGGCCAGGAGGTCGGCCGCCACCTGCGCGAGGTCATCAGGATGTCGACGGTCGTCCGCTCCCGCGGGGCCCGGCGGTGACCGCCATGGCGCCGAAGTCGGCGGTGCCTGTAGACGTCGAGACCATCCGGGCCACGTACGACAGGCTGCTGTGGGGGGCCGACATCACGGAGGGCGAGTGGGAGGTCCTCGACGGCCTGGTGCGCGGCCACGTCGGGCTGTTGGTGAAGGAGGTGGCTCCGCTGGTGCCGCGGTTGCGCGGCCACCAGGAGTTCGTCGCCCGGTGGGTTCTCGTGCAGAGCCGGCGCATGCTCCGTACGTCCCGCGGGGACGACTCTCCCGAGCAGCTGCGGGACCTGGCGACGCAGTGCCGCGCCCTTCTCGTCCTCCACGAGTTCCCCGGCCCTCTGCATCCGCCGTCCTGAACCGCCGTCCCCCGGGCCTCTACTGTATGGGGCGGGAGGGGATGTGTTCAGCTACCCACGAGGGAGGCAAGCGCGGCAGGGTCCGCCGCACGTGCGGAGAGGTACCCGCCGTGCTCGTCGTAGCCCAGGAAGCCGCCGCGGAACAGGCGGGTGTGCGAGGCGATGTACTCGTCGAGGTCCATGTCGTCACGGGACAGGACGCCGGCGTTCTCTTCGGCAGTGGCGATCATCGCCGCAAGGTAGCGGGCATCGTGGCCGGTGATCCGCCCCTCGGCGATGGCGCACATGGTCGCGATGGCGTCGAGCGCTACGAGGTCACCGCTCTCCTCCAGGCGAATCCGCATGGTGGGAGGGTAGGTTCGCCCGTCGATCGCTTCTGCGTGGTCCCGGTGTACCAGGGGGTACCGGGGCCCTGATGCGGGCGGTGCGTCCCGCCAGCTGCGGTCCTTGGGCTTCTTACCCTTCGCCGCTCGTCGAGCCTGACTCTTTCGTCCCATGGCCGGTCAACGACTCGAGACTGCAACTGGCGTCGGACTGACCCCGTGCATCACGCATTCGGTGCAGCGCGGACACCCGAGGACGTCGGCGGCCTACGATGGCGGCCCGAGTCCGACCCCGATACGCGCGGGGCCGGACCCGGGCCGTGCCGGTCGTCAGGCCGCCGCGGCGGTGTCCGGTGCGGCCGGTGGCGCGGCCGGGCCCCGGTCGATGCCCTCCGGGGCCACCAGCCGCTCCAGGAAGGCGCCGATCAGTTCGACCGGCACCTCGCCGGTGAAGGTGGCGGTCCAGGAGCGCGGCTTGGCCGGCACCGCGAGGAGCGCCTGGTCCCGACCGGGCGCGAAGGTGACCGCCTCGACCTTCCAGAGGACGTCGGTGTTGGCGTACTCGGCCGACTCGGGCTGGAACACCAGCCGGGCCTGTCCGCCGGGCGCCACCATCTGGCTGTTGTCCGTCGGGACGGAGTGCAGGGTCCACCCGGCTGCGGCCAGGAGGTCGAAGGCGACCTGTGGTTCGCCCTCGTCGGCCAGGAGCGCCGGGATGTTGGTCGTCGTCATGCCGTGGAGTCCATTCCTCGGGTCGGCGGAATTTCCCGCCCGCCGTTTTCGGGTGGCCAGGAACGTAGCTCGCCGTTCCGGACCACATCAACGGCCTTCGAAAAGATGCCGGAATCGGTGCGCAGGACTCTTTCCGCGCGGCTTCGCCGCTACCGCCGGCGCCCTATCACCACTGGTGGATGGCCTACGGCCGTCACCACCGACGCCTTCCCCAGGTTCATTCTTCTCACAGGTTCGTCGGCAACGGTTTCTACCCGTGGGCAGCGCCGTATTTCCACCCGTGGCCCCGTTCCGGCGGCGCGCTGGAATTCCTGAACCGGCCTCGAATCGACTGGACTCCTTACAACGGAACGTTGTAAGGTTGGGGAGCGTAGAGAACACCACGACGAAGGAGGACCTGATGCCGACCGAGACCACCGAGACCGAGCTGCGCACCTGCCGCGGCTGGACGGAGCCCTGCGGGAACCCGATCGAGGACGGCGACCTCTGCCCCGACTGCACCATGGGGCGCCTGGACGCGCAGTCCCCCCGGATCCCGCGCTAGCCCGCCGACCGCCCAGGCCCTGCCGAGAGGCAGGGCCCTTCCGCTGTCCCGCCCGCTACCCGGCTGGCAGCGCCGCGGCCGCGCCCTCCTCCTCGGCCTCGATCGCGCAGAACTGCTCGAACAGCAGCGGCGTGCCCAACGCCGTGGCGGTCAGCTTGCGGTGGGCGGCCTCCAGCGTCCGTACGGCCGCGGGCAGCCCGGCCGGGGGCGCGGGCTGCCCGCCGCGCGGACGCCCGGGCGCGGTGGTCACCCACAGCTCTTCCACCCGGCCGCCCTTTAGCGCCTTCAGGTGGCCCGCGGTCAGCGCCTTGTGCGTCTCCTTCCAGCGGGCGATCGCCCCGCGGGAGACGGCGTCGAGCGGGTACCAGTCACCGGCGACCCGGGCGCGCGGCAGCGACCGCTCCAGCTCCAGGTCCGCCAGCCGCATCGGGTGCAGCGCGCTTATCCCGTGCCCGGTGCACACCGCGAGCGCGATCAGCGCGACCGAGCGCTCCCACGTCGCCTCGAGCATCCCGGCCGGGTGGTGGCCGGTCAGCAGCCGCAGCGTGCGGTGGGCCTCGGTCGGCGTGAGCCGGTCGGCGAACTCCGGCGCGGGCGGCTGCAGCTCGAGCGGGCGGCCGCAGTACCGGGAGAAGGTGTTCACCGAGCTGGTGCGGGCGGCCATGGAGTTGGTCGCGGCCGGCGCGGTGGGCCCGTGCAGGCCCGGGCGGCGCCGGGTGAGGCCGCGCTGGGCGGCGGCCAGCCACGCCAGGGCGTTCTCCTCGTCCAGGAGGTCCTCGGTGGTGACCTGGCTGGTGCCGCACTGCTGCTGCTCGGCGAGCCAGGCGATGTACTCGTCCAGGTACGTCTGGCGCAGGCGCCGGGTGGCCTCCGCGCGCAGGGTGCCCACGAACCGCTTCACGGCGACGGTGCCGCGGCTTGGGGCGGTCACAGCTTGTCCCAGCCCAGGGTGCGGTACACCTGCCGTACGGCGCGAGCGGTGGGCGCGATGAAGGCGTGCAGGAGCTGCAGCGCGCCGTTGCACTGGTCTCCCACCGCAGCGAGGTCGCGGTGCCGGCGTCCGCGGCTGCCCCGGCCGGCGGGGTCTATCAGGTCCAGTTCGTGGACGACTTCGTGCCGGGCGTTGAAGAACGGCTGGTGGCCCTTGAGGATCGCGTCCTCGAGGGCGGGCTCCTGCTTGAGGCCGAGGGCGTTGCGGCAGCGGATGAGGTCCGTGCCGCCCTGAATGCTGGAGCCGGTTAGGTCCTGGACGTAGAGGTCGATCAGGGCCGAACGCGGGTCGATGTCCACGACGGCCTGCTTGGTGGCCCTGGTCATGTCGCTGCCCAGGCGGTTGGCCATGAAGTGGGCGACGAAGGCCCCGTGGGCGTCGCCGGCGGTGGACAGCAGGGTGGGCAGCGAGTCGCGCAGCAGGGTGCGCAGGCAGGCGTCGATGCCGGCCGCGGTGAAGACGATGGCGGCGCGGGCCTGGTCGCGGTGGGTCTCGGAGATGGCGCCGCGCATGTCGTCCTGAGCGGCTCGTAGTTCGTTGAGCGTGGTGAAGAGGCCCTGTACGGACTTGTGGGTGGCCTTCAGCCGGTCCCAGCTCCGCTCGACCTCGGGCGGGCAGCCGTGCGGCTTGCGGGGAAGGTCGCTCAGCTCGACGAGGGTGAGTCTCGACAACGTGTCTCCTTGGCCGTGTCCGCGCGGTGCCCGCGGTCCTCTCGCCTCGAAGTATGCGCGGTGTCCGACCGTCGTGTCACAGAATAAGAGCAAGCAGCTAGCGATCACCCCTCCCCCGTCTCCAGCTAGCCCATCGTTTCGGCTCGTGTCGAACCGAGTCGTACGTGCCGGTCCGGTACGGACAATGCGGCCCATCGGCCTCCCGGCCACGCACTCCCCCGCCTCGGCCGACCCATGTACCAGGGCGTTTGGCTGCTTGCTGTTATTTAGTTACACGAGGGTCGGACACACCCAGGCCCCTGGCTCAGAAGTCGCTCAAACCGCACACCACGCGGCGCCAGCGACGCCACCCTGCCGGTATGGCCATCGACTGGGGAACACTTCCCACCTGGATCAGCGGGCTCGGCAGCACGGGCGCGCTGTGGGTCGGCGCCCTCACCCTGCGCCGCGCACAGGACAAAGAGCGCCGCTCCGAAGCCGACGCCGTGACCTGCCGCTGGGACCGCAGCGACTGCTGCGGCTATGACAACCGCTCGGCCCCCAACTGGATCGCCAGCGTGGCCAACGACGCCACCCGCCCCGTGCGCAACGTCTACCTGGTCACCTACGACGCGCAAGCCCGGGCCCTCGACGACAGTCTCCTGCTCGCCAACGTCCTGCAGCCCAAGGTCGCCGACCACGAGCACATCACCGGCCCGCCCCCGGAACGGTCCCGGCCCGCGGCCGTCATCTTCCGCGACGCCGACGGCACCTGGTGGCTGCGCGACATCCTCGAGCAGAGCCTGTACCGGCAGAGCGCCATTCCCTGGACCGGCCGCGTACGCCGCACCCTGCGCCGGCTCCGCAAGGAGCAGCGGCTCCCACTCCCCCGCCAGCTCCCCCGCGGCGCCGGGCGCCGCGCCCCCTGGTAGTCACGGCTTGGTGCAGAACTCCCGTACGCCGCGCAGCGTGGTGCGCAGCTTCTTCTGGGTCGCCCGGCTGTCGAGGCGCACGTCCAGAGCGCCGGGCAGGGAGCTGTCGGCCCGCAGCCCGGCGGGCAGGCGCGAGGCGTCGAGCCCGTCGCGGCCGGCGATGAGCGTACCCAGCTCGAAGCGGCTCACCGCGTCCGCTCCCGCGAGGTGGTGGACGCCGGCCGTCTCCAGCGACGCGAGTTCCAGCAGGGCGGCGGCCAGGTCGCCCACGTACACGGGGCAGCGGACGTCGTCGGTGTACAGGGCGCCGGCGCGGGTCCCGGCGGCCAGCTGGTACACGGTCTGCTCGTGAGCGGACCGCCCGTGGCCGATGATCAACGACGTGCGGGCGACGACGGCCCCCGGGTGCATGGCCAGGATCCCGGTCTCGGCCGCCGCCTTCGCTGCGCCGTACGGGGTGACGGGGTCCGGGAGGCTGGACTCGTCGTAGTGCACTCGCGCCCCGGAGAAAATGGCGTCGCTGGACACGTGGACCAGGCGGATCCCGTGCCGCGCGGTGGCCATTGCGAGCCGGACGGGCCCCTGGGCCGTGATTGCCCAGTCGGCGGCGCCGCTCGAGACGTTGATGACGACGCGTGGCCGGACCTCGGCCAGGACGTCGTCGACGAGCCCCGGGTTGCGCAGATCCAGGTGGTGCCAGGCCGCGGTGGAGGTGTCGCCCGGTTTCGTGGCGTACGTCGCGGCTGTGGCGTGCCCGGCTTCTGCCGCCTGCCGGACGAGCTCGGAGCCTAGGAAGCCGCTGCCGCCGATGATCAGAGTGGTCATGGGGCGACACGGTAGACCGCCCGGCGCAGGTGGCGATGGACCTCCGCCGGGCCCCGGGACGCTGCCGGCCCGTGCCGGTCACCGTGACGTGCAGG
>NZ_JBHXFL010000042.1:0-62326 GCF_042724095.1 Streptomyces sp. NPDC127100 | reverse complement strand
GTCCCGACCGGGACCGCCCCCTCTCGCCGCTTCGTCCGAGCTCAGGCGCCCCTGCGGGGGGCCGGCGGCAGTGCGGCCGGGACGTGGCGCATCGTCCCGGTGCCGTGCGGGCCGAGCTGGCCGACGCGCTGCCACGACGACTCCTGGGCGAGCCGGGCGCTGTGGGCGCCCACGCCGTAGGCGCTGTAGGCCCGGCCGCGGGACATGGTCCCGAACCCGGTGAACTCCAGCTCCTCCTCGCCGCTGCGATCCCCCGGCAGCGAGCGGAAGGACCTGACGTACTCGGCGTAGAGCGCGTCGTAGATCGGCGTGGCCGAGGGGCCACCGTGGCGGTGGGAGGAGTCGTATGCGTGCACGTATGTCCAAACGACCCCGGACCGGAAGGGATGCGGCCGGGGCTGCGGTCACCCCCGGTCGGTGATCAGGTCCCCGCCAGCGGCAACGCGGCGGCGACCAGCCGCCCGTGTGCCGCCGCCCTGTCCAGGGCGTCGCGCAGCAGGTCCTCCCGGGGCTGCCGGCCGATCGTCCCGACCGGCGCCGCGTACATCAGCACCTGCTGCTGCTTGTGGGCCGCCGTGCGCCAGCCCTCGGTGACCTGGAGGGGCTGGTGCGCCTGCCACCAGGCCACCGGCCGGCCGCCGTCGGCCCCGGGCTGGAGCACCGCGTGCAGCTGTCCCATGGCGAGCAGCACCGACCAGCCGTGCAGCACGGCGGGGGCGGTGGACAGCGCGACGACCGGCGTGAAGCCCTGCTCGATCAGCAGCGGCAGGAAGTCGTCGCCGGTGCCGGTGGTGCCGGGCCGCACGATGGGCGCGGTCGGTTCGACCACCAGCGCCGGGTGCAGCTCGTCGGCGATCAGGACGAGGCCGCTGGTCACGCCCAGCACCGCCTGCTCGGACACCGGGGCCTGCGGCTGCGGCTGCGGCTGCGGGCGCGCGGAGTCCGCGTTGATGGACCGCACGGCCCCCTGGAGCTGCTCCTCGGTGACCTTGACGACCTGCGAGGGCAGGCAGCCCGCGTGCGCGAAGGCCAGGACGGCGGTCTCGTCCCCGACGAAGAGCACGGTGCTGGTGCGCTCCTGCTCGCAGTCGCCGGGAGTGCGGCAGGACGTGCAGTCGTAGCTGCCCGGGGCGGACTCCCCGGCGAGCAGGCGGTCGGCTTCTTCGTCGCCGATCTCGGCGCGTACGTCGTCGCTGACGTCGAGCATGCGCGGCACGGGTGGCTCCCTCGGATGCGGTGCGTGACCGGACCGGGTGGCTCCCGGCCCGCGGTCCGGGCGGGTCCCCGGCTCATGCTGAAGACAACGGGCGATCCGCGGCGGGAGTCACGCCCCGGGGCGAACGGAATCGAACCGCCCGACGACCTGTCCGAACGGCGGCGTCATCGCTCGTGGACGCTCAAGTGCGTTGCAGCGTAGGGGACTTGTCGGTGCAGAAGCGTGGAGGGTCGTCGGATCGGCAGGTCGACAAATCAGGAAATCGGCGAACGAACCGGGTGCGGAAATCCGGGGCGCCCGCCGGACCGGCAGGGGCGGGCCGCGGCCGGCCGGACGCTCCCTCGCCCGGTCCCGGGCGCCGGCGCCGGGGCGCGGGGAAACTGTGGGTGAGAAGTGTGTTTCCTGTGTCGATATCCGATGGTCGCACGCCCGTTCGGTCCTGCTCCCGGGAAAGGAATTGCGCTCCGCGGTGCGCGGCGATGCCCTTTTCCGTTCGAGAATTCGAGGGGGTGGCGTGCTGCGTCGAAATTGTCGCCCCGGTCTCGAAGAAGTTGCGCGGATGCGTCCGTTCGAGTGAAGGAGTTCGGTCAAAACGCAGGCCGTGGTCCTGTGACAGAAGTGTGACGGTAGGGGCCTCGGTGCCCTGTGTTACGGGCCTGGGCTTCCCCGTCCGTGGAGCAGGGCATAGCGTGGCCGCATGGCACCGATTCCGACACCCCCCACCGAACCCCAGGACAGTCCGGACGCCTACGTGGGCCTCGATTCCGGGGCCGCGGAACGCCTCGCGCGCGAGCGGGGCTGGTCGACGGTGCGGTCGCTGGAGCCCGGGACGGTCATCACCATGGAGTACCGCGTGGGCCGGCTCAACTTCGAGGTGAAGGGCGGCCGCGTGTCCCGCGCCTGGAAGGGCTGACACACGCCGAAGGCCCCGGCCCTCCGGTGCGGAGGGCCGGGGCCTTCGTGCCGCGGGGAGAGGCTGTGCGTACCGGCCCCCGCGGGCCCCGGGGCGGTCAGCCGCCGGACAGGGGCCGTGCCGCCTGGGCCGTGCTGCGCGGGTGGCGGTCGGCGTGCGGCGGACGGCGGGTGCCCGCCGGGGTGACCGGCGTGCGGTCCGAGCGGGCCGTGTGCGGACCCGGGGCCAGGTACACCGGGGCCCGGGTGCGGGACGCGGTGACCGGCTCGCGCGCCGGGGTCCCCTCCCGGCCGCGGAGGGGGTGCGCGAGCACCACCGGGGCGGCGACCGGCTCCCTCGCCGGTGCCCTGCGGCCGCGCCGGGCGGACCACCGGTCCCGCAGGCCGAGGATCCAGACCTCGGTGCGGCCGATCAGCGGCTCGCACCACGGCAGCGCCAGCAGGATCAGCAGGCCCGCCGTCCAGCCGAGGACCACGTCGCTCAGCCAGTGCGTCCCGAGGTAGACGGTGGACATCCCGACCCCGAGCGAGGTGACCGCCGACAGCGCCGACAGCCAGCGCCGCGCCCTCGGCGTCGATGCGAGGTAGGCCAGGATTCCCCAGGTCACGACGGCGTTCGCGGTGTGACCGCTCGGAAATATATCGCCGCCGAGCCACATCTCGTTCGCGCCGATCGTGGTCGCGTAGTGCGGTCCCAGCCGGCCCATGCCGATCTTGGCGGCGCCGACGGTCAGGTTCAGCAGCAGCAGGGAGGCGCCGAGCGCGAGCAGCGGACGCAGGGTGTGCTGGCGCCAGGACCGCCAGCCGAGCCAGGCCGCGACCATCACCGCGGTGGGGCCGCGCTGGCCGAGGACCACGTAGTAGTCGACGAACGCGTGGATCTCCGGCCACTGCTGGTAGGGCCGGAAGAACATGACCTGCCAGTCGAGCCGGACCAGCCACGAGGTGATCAGCACGGCCCACACGATCGCGATATAGAACGCGAGGGTGCCGGAGAACAGCGCAATGCGGTGCCGGCTCATCTCCGGCACATCTAGGTGGGCCGGTCGTTCCGGCTCCCGGTCGAGTCTCGCGAACACCCGGTCCAGACGGGTGAGGTTCCGTTCGGTACGCACCCAATCGACGTTACAGCGAGTGAGGAGTGGACCCGGCCGAATCAACGGCTTTGTGATGACGATGTGATGTGGGATTCCTCTCAGGGAGTGCCTTTTTCCGAGGAATCCGCAATCCGGCCCGGTCGCGGGCTTCAATTACTTTGATCGGTCCGGTCGGCGGTTTTATCGTGCTTATTAATTCGTTAACCGAATGCTGGTACGCAATTTCCCCGCCGCTCATCGGGCGGGCGCGACCGGTCAGGGGGGACCGGAGCCGTTGAGCCAGAACGCGCCGTAACCGGCCGAGAGGACGGCGACGGCCGCCACCACCGGCGCCGACCTGGAGGTCCGCAGCCGGGCCAGGGCCACGGCGAGCGGCAGCAGCAGGGGGAAGGCGGGCAGCAGCAGCCGCGGCTTCGAGCCGAAGTAGCCCGACGCGCCCAGGGCGAGCGCGGTGACGATCCCCGAGTACACCAGCAGGGCGAGCGGCTGGCGCTGCCGCACGCAGACGACGTACAGCCACAGCAGCAGGGCGACCCCGGCGATCAGGCCGACACCCGCCAGGGCCGACGGGAACGACGTGAGCATCCCGCCGGCGAACCGGGCGAAGGACAGGCCGCCGTCGAAGCCGTTGTGCCAGCCGGCCTGGACGTCGAGGTAGCCGAGCGGACCCTGGCCGGTGTGGTGGCCGACCCACAGCACGTACCCGGCGGCGCCCAGGGGCGCGAGCAGCATGCCGCACGCGCGCCGCACGCCCTCGGCGGGGGCGCGAGCCGCGGGAAGGGCGCCGCCCGCGGCGGTGGCGCTCCGGGTTCGCCCGAATGCCACGACGGCGGCCGCCCACACCGCCGCCGTCACCGCGAGCCCCACCGGCCGGGTCAGCCCGGCCAGTGCGGCCAGCGTTCCCGCCGTCACCCACCGTCCCGTGAGCGCCGCGTACAGCGACCAGGCGGCGAGCGCGGTGAACAGTGACTCGCTGTAGGCCATCGACTGCACGATCCCCACCGGAAGCACGGCCCACAGCAGCGCCGCGCAGACCCCGGCCCGGCGGCCGTGGAGATGGTCCGCCACCGCGAAGATCCCCCAGGCCGCCGCCAGTGAGGCGAGCAGGCTGACCACGAAGCCCGCGTCGGCGTACGACAGCGGGAAGACGGCCGCGCCCAGCCGCTCCAGCCAGGGCAGCAGCGGGAAGAAGGCCAGGTCGGAGTGCACGTCGCCGTTGGGCAGGCGCACCTCGTAGCCGTAACCGGGACCGGCGACCCTGGCGTACCAGAGGGAGTCCCAGCGCGCGGTGAGCAGCGTGTACGCGTTCTTGTCGCGTGCGACGCTCCACAGGCCCAGGACGAGCAGGCCCAGGGCGCGGACGGCCGCGTAGCCGAGGAGCGCCGGGGCGGCCCGGCGCAGGGCACCGGCGCGGTCCGCCGCAACGCGTGTTTCAAGATCGGTCACGGGCCCGATTATCCGCCGCGCCCCCGGCGCGTCGGCCGGCCGGGGCGGCCGCCCGGCCGGTGCGGTGGCGCACGCCACACATGTCGTGCGGGATGTGTGAGCCCGGCCACGCGGGTACGGGACGGACTCGCGTACGCTGGCCAGCCACTCGCGTTTCCGTTGCACGGCCCGGAGGCTCCGCTCCTCTCCGGCCGAGCCGCAGGGGAGTCCCCGCCCCGCGCGGCCCGCCGGACGCGAGGGAACATCTTGGAGGTACGTGCATGTCCGGGACGACCACGGCTGCCGCCGCGCTGCGCCGCCGGGCTGCCGGGGCCGGCGCCAACCGCTGGGTGGTCCTCGTCGTCCTCTGCGTCAGCCTGCTGCTCGTCGCCGTCGACGCCACCGTCCTGCACGTGGCGGTCCCCGCCGTCACGGAGGACCTGAGGCCCGGCGCGATAGAGCTGCTCTGGATCGTCGACGTCTATCCCCTCGTCTGCGCCTCGCTGCTGATCCTGTTCGGCACCCTGGGCGACCGTGTCGGCCGCAGACGGATCCTGCTCCTCGGGTACGCGCTCTTCGGCGTCGCCTCCGCACTGGCGGCCCTCGCCGAGGGCGCCCAGGTCCTGGTAGCGGCCCGCGCGCTGCTCGGGGTCGGCGGGGCGATGATCATGCCGGCGACGCTGTCGATCCTGCGCCAGGTCTTCCCCGACCGGCGGGAGAGGGCGCTGGCCATCGGCATCTGGAGTGCCGTGGCCGCGGTCGGCGCGGCGATCGGACCGCTGCTCGGCGGCTTCCTGCTGGAGCACTTCTGGTGGGGGTCGGTCTTCCTCGTCAACATCCCGCTGATGCTGGTCAGCCTGCCGGTGGGGCGGCTGCTGCTGCCCGAGTCGAAGGGCGACGGCACCGGCCCCTGGGACGTCGTCGGCGCGCTCATGGCGGCGGCCGGGCTGTTCGGGGTCGTGCTGGGCGTGAAGCGGCTCGGCGGCGGCGAGCCGGTGGCCAGTGCGGTCACCGTGCTGCCGCTGGTGGCGGGCGCCGCCCTGCTGGCCGGCTTCGTGCGGCGGCAGCGGCGCCGTACGTACCCGCTGGTGGACCTGCGGATGTTCCGGCGGCCCGCGTTCAGTACGTCGGTGGGCTGCATCGTGCTGGCCATGCTGGCGCTGGTGGGGCTGGAGCTGATCGCGGCACAGTACCTGCAACTGGTGCTCGGACTGTCACCGCTGGAGACCGGGCTGCGGCTGCTGCCGCTGACCTTCGCGGCGATGGCGGCGGGCCTGGCGGGCGCGCGCCTGCTGCGGCGGTTCGGGCCGCGCCGGATGGTGTGCGCCGGGTTCTGCCTGACGGCGGGGGCGGTGGTGCTGCTCACGGCGATGGGCCGGGCGGACAACAGCGCGCTGCTGCTCTCCGGGTTCGTCCTGCTCGGCTTCGGCCTGGAGACGACGCTGTTCGGGGCGTACGAGTCGATGCTGAGCGAGGCGCCGCCGGAGCAGTCCGGCGGGGCGGCGGCGATCGGCGAGACGTCGTACCAGTTGGGCGCCGGGATCGGGATCGCGCTCCTGGGCAGCGTGATGAACGCGGCGTACGCGCCCGGGCTGACGGGCGGGGTGCCCGGAGTGCCGGCGTCGGCGTCGTCGTCGGCGGCGCATTCGCTGGGGGAGGCCTACGAGGTCGCCGCGCAGCTCGGGGGGCCGGCGGGAAGCGCGCTGCGGCGGGCCGCGGCGGACGCGTTCGTGCACGGGCTGCACGTGACGTTGCTGGTGAGTGCGGGGTTGTTGCTGCTGGGCGCCGTGATGGCGTTGCGGTTGCCGCGGGCGATGCAGTGCGAGGCGGACGCCGTCGCGGTGCCCGGGCCCCGGGACGCCGTGGAGTCGCGCGTCTCGGTGTGACCGTCGCGGCCCCCCCCGCCCGTCCGCCGGGAGGCGGACGGCGCCCGTGGTGGACGTGCGGGGCGCCGCGCCGTAACGTCGGAACGCAACCGTAACTAGCAGCGCTAGTTTTCACCGTCCCGGAGGGTGTTCCATGGCCTCGTCCTCGAAGTCGCCCGCGTTCGACCCCGCCGATCCCCTCGGCATCGACGACCTGCTGGAGCCGGAGGACCTGGCGGTCCGGGACACCGTGCGGGGCTGGGCCGCCGACCGCGTGCTGCCGCACATCGCGGACTGGTACGAGCGGGGCGAGCTGCCCGGCATCCGGGACCTCGCCCGCGAGCTCGGCTCCATCGGCGCGCTCGGCATGTCGCTGGAGGGCTACGGCTGCGCCGGTGCGACCGCCGTGCAGTACGGGCTGGCCTGTCTGGAGCTGGAGGCGGCCGACTCCGGCATCCGGTCCCTGGTCTCCGTACAGGGCTCCCTCGCCATGTACGCCATCCACCGCTTCGGCAGCGAGGAGCAGAAGCAGGCCTGGCTGCCGCGCATGGCCGCCGGCGAGGTCATCGGCTGCTTCGGGCTGACCGAGCCCGACCACGGCTCCGACCCCGCGAACATGCGCACCCACGCCAAGCGCGACGGTGGGGACTGGGTGCTCAACGGCCGCAAGATGTGGATCACCAACGGTTCGGTGGCCGGCGTCGCCGTCGTCTGGGCGCGGACCGAGGACGGCATCCGCGGCTTCGTCGTGCCCACCGACAGCCCCGGCTTCTCGGCGCCCGAGATCAAGCACAAGTGGTCGCTGCGGGCCAGCGTCACCAGCGAGCTCGTCCTCGACGACGTGCGGCTGCCCGCCGACGCCGTGCTGCCGGAGGTCACCGGGCTGCGCGGACCGCTCAGCTGTCTCTCCCACGCGCGCTACGGCATCGTCTGGGGTGCGATGGGCGCGGCCCGCAGCTCCTTCGAGGCGGCTCGGGAGTACGCGATGTCGCGGGAGCAGTTCGGGCGGCCCATCGGTGGCTTCCAGCTGACCCAGGCCAAGCTCGCCGACATGGCGGTCGAACTGCACAAGGGGATCCTGCTCGCCCACCACCTCGGGCGGCGCATGGACGCCGGCCGCCTGCGTCCGGAGCAGGTCAGCTTCGGCAAGCTCAACAACGTGCGCGAGGCGATCGACATCTGCCGCACGTCCCGCACGATCCTCGGCGCCAACGGGATCTCCCTCGAGTACCCCGTGATGCGGCACGCGACGAATCTGGAATCGGTGCTCACCTACGAGGGCACCGTCGAGATGCACCAGCTCGTGCTGGGCAAGGCGCTCACCGGACTCGACGCCTTCCGGTGAGGCACGGGCGGGGGCGGGGCCGTGGAACGCGGCCCCGCCTCAGCTCTGGTTGAAGAAGCCGTCCGACCGGTGCGCGGCCGGGTCGCCGCTGATCACCTCGGTGTCGGCCGGGCTCAGCAGGAACACCCGGGTGGAGACCCGCTCGATCGAACCCCGCAGGCCGAAGATCAGCCCGGCCGCGAAGTCCACGACGCGCTTGGCGTCGCCGGCCTCCATCGCCGTCAGGTTCATGATCACCGGGACACCCTCCCGGAACAGCTCGCCGATGGCACGCGCGTCCCGGAAGCTGTCCGGGGTGACCGTGCCGATGCGGCGGCCTCTCTCCTCGGCGACGTCCGAGGCCACCTTCACCCGCGGGTCCGTGACCCAGGCGTCCGGGGACTCGGTGCCCTCGGAGTAGTCGTCGTCGTAGTAGCGCTCGTCATCGTTGTCGTCGACGAGGCCGAGCCACGCACTCGCCTTGCGTACCGATCCCATGGACGCCTCCTCTCACAGCGGTCTTTCGTGCTTTCCGCATCCCTATGGTCATCCATGATGCGGACGTCGCGCCAAGTGGATAGACGCCGCGCGGGGGGTTTGTGACGGTACTGGTGCACAGCGGATCCGTCGAGAGTCCGTGTGTCCCAAGGGCCGTTTCCCAAACGGACGCTGACCGTGAGTGAAATATGATTCTTCCCGGCGGACGGGTGAGCGGGGGTGCGTACGGGTGAACCCGGCTGCCGGTACGATGCCGCAGCTCAGCGTGTCGTACGAACCAACGGGGGAGTGTCGTGTTCGGAATCGTCAGGCCATGCAGGCATCGGCTGGGAGAGAGCCTCACCAGTCAGTGGATGGCGCATCTGTGCGGGCTGTGCCTCGCGCTGCGCAAGGACCACGGACAGTTCGCGCGCATCGTGACGAACTATGACGGGCTGCTCATATCGGTGTTGACGGAGGCTCAGGCCGACCGGGGCGGCGCGGGCGCCGGCCGGCGAACGGCGGGACCGTGCCCGCTGCGCGGGATGCGTACCGCGTCGGTCGCGCACGGTGAGGGCGCCCGGCTCGCGGCGGCCGTCTCCCTGGTGCTGGCCTCGGCCAAGGTGCGCGACCATGTCGCCGACGGGGACGGACTGCTGGCCCGGCGGCCGGTGGCCCGCGCCGCCCGCCGGGTCGCCGCCGGCTGGGACGCGGCCGGCCACCGCGGTGGCGGTGCCCTCGGGTTCGACACCACCGTCCTGGTCGACGCCGTGGACCGGCAGGTCGGCCTCGAGGTGCTCGCGGGGCCCGGGACGCCTCTCCTCACGGTCACCGAGCCGACCGAGACCGCGACCGCGGCGGCCTTCGCCCACACCGCCCACCTCGCCGGACGTCCGGGCAACGCCGTGCCGCTCGCCGAGGCGGGGCGCCTGTTCGGACGGCTGGCCCACCTCCTGGACGCCGTGGAGGACCAGGAGGCCGACGCCGCGTCGGGCGCCTGGAACCCGCTCACCGCCACCGGCACCCCGCGCACGGAGGCCCGCCGGCTGGCCGACGACGCCGTGCACGGGATACGGCTGGCGCTGCGCGAGGCCGAGTTCACCGACGGCAGGCTCGTGCACCGGCTGCTGGTGCACGAGTTGGGCACCTCCGTCGACCGCGCCTTCGGCACCCCCTCCTGCGCTCACGGCAGCCACCCCTACGCGCCGCCCGGCGCCCCGGGCGGCCCCGGTGCGCCGATGCCGCCGGAGCCACCGCGCCGCGACCGGCGGGGCCTGCTCGCGGGGTGCGCCGTGTGGCTGGGGCTGGCCTGCACGTGCCAGATGTGCTGCGGCACGTTCGAGGACCCCTGGAGCAGGCAGCGCAGGGAAGGGCTGTTCCAGAGCTGCGGTGACTGCTGCGACTGTTGTGACTGCTGCAGCAACTGCGGCAACTGCTGCGGCGACGGATGCTGCTGCGACGGCTGCGGCTGCGACTGCTGAGAGGCCGTCAGTCCTTCAGCTCGGGGGGCGAGATCTCGGACCGGGCGATCGCCGACTGCGTCGTCCCCCACTTCCTCAGGATCCTGTCGTACGTGCCGTCGGCGATGAGCCCGTTCACCGCGGCCTGGAGGGCGGGCGCCAGCCTCGACCCCTTCTTCAGGGCGAAGCCGACGTCCAGGCGGTGGAACTCGTTCAGGAACTTCAGGCCCCGCTGGTGGGCGACCGCGTAGCGCAGGCCGTTGATCGTGGACATCACGACGTCGCTGCGGCCCTGCTGGAGTGACGACCACAGGGCGCCGGGCTCGCTGTAGGTCTGCACTTCGTAGGCGTCCTTCCCGGCGTCCGCGCACCGGTGCCTGTTCTCCTCCAGGGTGGCCTCGAAGGTGGTGCCGGCGCCGGTCGCCACCTTGAGCCCGCACAGCTGCGCGAGGTCGGTGACCTCGGACAGGTCGCTGTCCTCGCGCGCGGCGAAGCCCTGGCCGTCGTTGATGTACGTGACGAAGTCGATGGCCCCGCGCCGCTCCTCGGTCACACCGAAGTTGGCGGCGCCGACGTCGTACTTGCCGCTGTCCAGAGCGGGCAGGATCGCCTCGAAGGACGCCTGCCGCGTGGTGAGGCGGACGCCGAGTGCGCGCGCGACGGCGTGCGCGAAGTCGACGTCCTGGCCGGTCAGCGTCTTGCCGTCGGTCAGGTAGGTGGTGCCGGGCGGGGTGCCGCCGACGCTGACGGCGACGGTGACGTCCTCGGTGCCGGGCGGCAGCAGCCTCACGGCGGCCGCGTTCTCCCGGACGCCGGAGACGACGTCCGTGGTGGGGACCGCGTCGGAGCCGGCCGCCGCGCCCCCGACGTTCCCGGCGGGATCGCCGGATCCGCACGCGGTCAGGAGCAGGGCCGCCGAGGCGATCAGGGCAAAGGGTGCAAGAAGCCTTTTTCGGGCACGCGTGGGCGTACGCATGGTCAGTCGTCTCCTGGGAGCGGAAGAAAAGGCAGGGGGCGGCACGAGGGGAGGGGCGCGCGTGAGAAGGCGGAGAAGAAGGCGCGGGAAACCCGGGAAGGCCCGACGGGGCCGGGCGATCAGGGCAGGCAGGGGGGTCGGCTCAACAGGAACAGGACCACACTCGACCGAAGTCGATGTGGGAGCGCGTGACCAGCCACTGCTGCGGATGCATGGGCCAAGTGGAACAGGCATCCGGTTCCCCGTCAACGACTTGAGACGCACGGCTCACAGTGTGGACAGCCTTGACAGCGGCCCGAATTGGCCCCGTAGTCTCGGCGCACGGCTCTGCTGAGGGGCTCGGCCGTGTGAAGGCACCACCCACCGTGTCCGACCGACTCGATGTCACGGAGCCTTCGCATGTCCTCCGACACCCTCGCCCAACCCGCCGCCGTACCGGACGCCCCGGACGAGGCGGACGTCCCGCGGATCGTTCCGCAACGCCGCCTCGGCCAGTGGGCCGCCGCCGTCGCCGTCCTCGCCCTCCTCGGACTGGCCGTCGACTCCGTCCTGCGCAACGACGCCTTCCAGTGGGACGTCGTCGCCGCCTACTTCACCTCCGACGCCGTCCTGCGCGGCCTGTGGCTCACCCTCTGGCTGACCGCGGTCGTCATGGTCCTCGGCTTCGCGCTCGGCACGCTGCTCGCCGCGTTCCGGCTCTCCGCCAACCCCGTGCTGCGCGCGGTGAGCTGGGGCTACGTGTGGCTGTTCCGGTCGATACCGATCCTGGTGCAGCTCCTGCTGTGGTTCAACATCGGCGCCCTCTACCCGCGGATCCTCGGCGTGCGGACCGTCGACCTGTTCGGACCGGTCACCGTCGCGATCATCGGCCTGACCCTGCACGAGGCCGCGTACGCCGCCGAGGTGGTGCGCGGCGGCATCCTCTCCGTGGACCGGGGCCAGATCGAGGCCGCGCAGGCCCTCGGTCTCGGCCGGTGGCGCCGGTGGCGGCGGATCGTGCTCCCGCAGGCGATGCGCTCCATCGTGCCGCCGGCCGGCAACATGCTGATCGGCACCCTCAAGGGCACGTCCATCGTCAGCGTCATCGCCGTCCAGGACCTGCTCTACTCGGTCCAGCTCGTCTACCACCGCACCTACCAGGTCATCCCCCTGCTGATGGTGGCCACCGTCTGGTACACCGTCGTCACCTCCGTCCTGGGCGTCGGCCAGTACTACGTCGAGAGGCACTACGCGCGCGGCTCGGAGCACACCCGATGACCCGGCCCGCACTGGTGATCGTCGGCGCCGGACCGCGCGGCACCGGCCTGCTGGAGCGCATCGCCGCCAACGCGCCCGAGCTGTACGGCGACACCGGCCTCGACATCCACCTCGTGGACCCGCATCCGCCGGGCGCCGGACGCGTCTGGCGCGAGGAGCAGTCGCCGCTGCTGTGGATGAACTCGCACGCCGAGGACGTCACCATGTTCACCGACGAGACGGTGGAGATGGCCGGACCCGTACGTCCCGGCCCCACACTGCACGAGTGGGCGGGCCTCGACGGCCGCGCCTTCGCCGGCCGCCGGGTGCAGGGCGCGTACCTGCGCTGGGCGTACCAGCGTGCCGTGGCCGGCCTGCCGCCGGGCTTCGTCGTGTACCACCACGCCCGGCGTGCGCTGCGGGTCGACGGCCCGCGCGAGGGGCGCCAGCGGGTGTGGCTCCAGGGCCGGACCCTCCCCCTCCTCGCCGACCTGGTCGTCCTCACCCTCGGCCACCTCGACGCCGAACCCGACGACGAGCAGCGGGACCTGGCGGCGTACGCCCGCGCCCACGACCTGGTCCACCTCCCGCCGGACTTCACCGCCGACAGTGACCTGTCCGCCCTGCGCCCCGGCGAACCCGTCCTCGTCCGCGGCTTCGGGCTGGCCTTCGTCGACCTGATGGTGCTGCTGACCGAGGGCAGGGGCGGACGGTACGACGGCGACACGTACGTGCCGTCCGGGCGGGAGCCGGTACTGCACGTCGGCTCGCGGCGCGGCGTGCCGTACCACGCGAAGATCGGCTACGACTGGACGGGCGACCGGCCCCCGCTGCCGCGGTTCTTCGGGCCCCCCGAGGTCGACGCGCTGCTGGCCCGGCCGGAGGGCTTCGACTTCCGGCGGGACGTGTGGCCGCTGATCGAGAAGGAGCTCGGCTTCGCCCACTACCACCGGCTGTTCACCGCCCATCCCGGGCGGGTGACCCTCGAACGGTCCGCCTTCGAGGCCCGGTACGCCGCCGCGGACCCCGCCGAACGCGCCCGCCTGGTCGCCGCCGCCGTGCCCGACCCCGCCGACCGGCTCGACCTCACCGCCCTCGACCGCCCACTGGACGGGGTGCGGCACGGCACGCACGACGAGCTCCAGGAGGACCTGCGCCGGTACGTCGGGGACGACCTGCGGCGCCGTCACGACCCGGAGCACAGCCCCGACCTGGCGGTCTTCCTCGCCCTGCTCTCCGTCTACGGGCAACTGGTACGGCTCGGCGACGTCGGCGGCTGGTGGCACGGCTTCTTCAGCTACCTCGCCTCCGGCCCGCCCGCCCCCAGGCTGCGGCAACTGCTCGCGCTGTCCCGGGCCGGCGTGGTGCGCTTCCTGGGCGCCGGCATGACCGTCACCGCCCGGGACGGCGTGTTCCGGGCGTCCGGCGCGAGCGTGCCGGACGCCGTGGTCGAGGCCCGGGCACTGGTCGAGGCGCGGCTGCCGCACCCCACCGTCGAGCGGGCCCGCGATCCACTGCTGCGCGCGCTGCACGCCGACGGGGCCGCCGCCACCCCCGACGGGCTGCTGGCCGTGGACCGCTTTGACGGGCGGGTTCTGGAGCGGTCCGGCCGGCCGCACCCGAGGCGGTTCGCGCTCGGCCCGCACACCGACGCGCGCGGTTCCGGCGCGTTCACCCGGCCCCGCACCGGCGGAGTGGCGTTCCGGCAGAACGACGCCACCGCGCGTGCCGTGCTGGCCTTCCTGCACACCCCCACCGGTCCCGCGGCGGATGCCCGCCCCCGGCTCGAGGAGTCCACGCGATGAGCGTCATGGTCGACATCAGGTCCGTCCACAAGAGCTTCGGCGACCTGGAGGTGCTCAAGGGCATCGACCTCACCGTGCGCGGCGGCGAGGTCACCGTGATCCTCGGACCGTCCGGCTCCGGCAAGTCCACGCTGCTGCGCACCGTCAACCACCTGGAGAAGGCCGACCGGGGCGCGGTCAGCGTGGACGGCGCCCTGATCGGGTACCGGCGCGCCGGCGACCGGCTGCGCGAGCTGCCCGAGCGCGAGGTGCTCAGGCAGCGCACCCGGATCGGCTTCGTCTTCCAGAACTTCCACCTCTTCCCGCACCTCACGGTCCTGGAGAACATCACCGAGGCGCCGGTCTCCGCGCTGAAACGGCCCCGCCGCGAGGCCGCCGGGGCCGCGCGCCGCCTGCTGGACCGGGTGGGTCTCGCCGACAAGGCGGACGCCTACCCCCGGCACCTGTCGGGCGGTCAGCAGCAGCGGGTGGCCATCGCGCGGGCGCTGGCCCTGGAGCCGAAGCTGCTCCTGTTCGACGAACCGACGTCGGCGCTCGACCCCGAACTGGTCGGAGAGGTCCTCGAGGTCATCGGGGACCTGGCGCGGCAGGGCACCACCATGATCGTCGTCACGCACGAGATCGGCTTCGCCCGCGAGGTCGCCGACACCGTGGTGTTCATGGACGACGGCCGCATCGTCGAGCAGGGCCCGCCCGGCGAGGTGCTGGACCGCCCGCGGCACGCGCGCACCCGGGCGTTCCTCTCCAAGGTGCTCTGACCGCCGCTCTCCGCCTCCCGACCGGACCACTGGCATCCGCTTGCCGGAAAGGGTTCTTCCGCATGACCTCATCCCACGGCCGGCGCCGGCTGCACCTGGCCGCCGCCCTCGACCAGCGGTCGGTGTACGACGCCGGCTCCTACGTGGACGCGGCGCGGCTCGCCGAACGCGGCGCGCTCGACTTCGTGACCCTGGACGACGACTTCGCCCGCCCCGGGCCCGACGCGCTCGCCGTGCTGTCCCGCGTCGCACCCGCCACACGGCGCCTCGGTCTGGTCCCCACCGTCACCACCACGCACACCGACCCCTTCGACGTGCAGGCCGCCGTGGCGACCCTCGACTGGGTCAGCGGCGGCCGGGCCGGCTGGCGGATCGGGGTGTCGGCCACCGAGGGCGAGGCCCGCCTCTTCGGCCGTCACCCCGCCGCACCCGCCGGCGTCCTGTGGGAGAAGGCCGGCGAGGCGGCCGACGTGGCGGCGCGGCTGTGGGACAGCCGGGAGGACGGCGCCGGCATCCGGGACATGGCCACCGGCCGCTCCGCGCACCGGGACCGACTGCACCGCGTCGACTTCACCGGCACCCACTTCTCGGTCGGCGGGCCCTCCGCCGTGCCGCGCCCCCCGCAGGGCCACCCCGTCCGGGTCGTCGACGCCACCCGGCAGCCCGCCCGGGCGGTCGCCGCCCGGTACGCCGACGTGGCCCTCGTCCGCACCGCGCGTCCCGCCGAGGCCGCCGCCGCGCGGGCCGGGCTGCGGGCCTCGGCGGCCGCCCACGGCCGCGACCCCGACACCCTGCGCGTCCTCGCCGCCCTGGACGTCGACCTCGGGGGCGGCGAGTACGCGGCCGAACCCGGCCACGGCGGGGGCGGGCCCCGGCCCACCCCGCGCGGCCCGCTGTACCGCGGCGGCCCCGTCGACCTGGCGGAACTCATCGCCGCCTGGCACCGGGAGGGCACCGTCGACGGCTTCCACCTCGCCCCGGCCGAGCCGCGCCGCGACCTGGAACGCCTCGTCAACGGCACCGTCCCCCTGCTCCAGCACCGGGGCCTGTTCCGCACCTTCTACCCGGGCAGCACGCTCCGGGACCACCTGGGCCTGAAGCGGCCCGCCAACCGGTACGCCGCCCCGGCCGCGGCAGGAGGAGCGTCATGACCGCACGGAGGGCGATGCACCTCGCCGTCCACGTCCCCGGCCCCGGCGACAGCACCGTCCGGGCCGACCCGCGCTCGGCCTCCCGGATCGAGTTCGCCCCCTTCGAGCACCTCGCCCGTACCGCCGAACGCGGTCTGTTCGACTTCCTCCTCCTGGCCGACGGGCCGCGGCCGCCCGAGCACCGGGGCCGCGTCGACGACCTGGACGTGGCCGGCCGCCCCGAGCCCCTGACCGTGCTGAACGCGCTCGCCGCCGTCACCGGACGCCTGGGCCTGGCCGCCACGGTCGACGCCGGCTGCCACGAGCCCTTCGAACTCGCCCGCCGGCTCGCCACCCTGGACCACCTGAGCGGCGGCCGGGGGGCCTGGCACGCGGTGACCTCCTGCGACGCCCTCACCGGCGGGAACGTCCGGCGCGGCGGCCCCGACCGGGCCGACGGGCACACCCGCGCCGCGGAGTTCGTGGCCGCCGCACGGGAGCTGTGGGACTCCTGGGCCCCGGACGGCACGCCTCGTCCCTTCGCCCATCACGGGCGGCACTTCGACATCGCGGGCGAGTTCACCCTGCCGCGCTCCCCGCAGGGGCGCCCGGTGGTGATCCAGGCGGACGGCTCCGACGAGGGCCGGGAGTCCGCCGCGTCCTGCGCCGACGTGGTCCTCGCGCGGCACGGCACCCCGGAGGCGGGCCGGGCCTTCTACGCCGACGTCAAACGGCGCCTGGCGAGGTACGGCCGGAGCCCGGACGACCTCAGGATCATGTCCGGTGTCACCGTCGTCCTCGGGGACACCGCCGCCGAGGCGCGGCAGCGGGCCGAGGAGATCCGGTGGCAGCGGGTCTCCCCGCGGACCGCGAGCGTGACGCCGGAGCGGATCCGCGGCGTCGCCCCGTCCGCGTACGGCCCCGACGGGCCGCCCGGCACCGACCCGGTGCCGGACCCGCGGCTCGGCCGGGGGCGGGCCCGGCAGGGCGACGGCACGGCGATCGCCGAGAGGCGGCGGGCGCCGGCGCGGGAGAAGGGGCCGTCCGTCCGGCCGTCCGTCCGGCCGTCCGTCCGGCAGTCCGTGACCGGGGCGGACGCCCGGCAGTTCCTGGCCGGCACCCCCGGGGCGGTCGCCGCCGAACTGGAGGCGCTCGTGGCGGGGGACGCCGCCGACGGCTTCGTCCTCGTGCCGCACCCGGCCCCCGGCGGACTCGACGAGTTCGTGGACCGGGTGGTGCCGTTGCTCCAGGAGCGCGGCGCGTTCCGTACCGCGTACGAGGGCGGCACCCTGCGGTCGCACCTCGGTCTGGCCGAGCCGGTCTGGAAGGGTTGATCCCATGACGACGGACGCATCCGACGAGTGGAGGCGCTGGCACGAGCGGCGCGTGGCGACGGTCTCGGCGCCCTACGGGCCGCTCGCGCTGACCGGCACGCACTGGCTGGAGGACTATCCGGACGGGCGGCTTCCGGACATTCCGGGGAGCTGGGCGGCGGACGGCGACGCCGTGGTGCTGACGGCGGCCGGGCCGGACGGACTGGCCCTGGACGGCGGGCCCCTGGACGGCGGGGTGCGGCTCACGGCCGACGCGGGGCCGGCGAGCGCGGCCCGGGTGGCGTACGGCGAACGGCGCCTGGTCGTCCTGGTCCGTGAAGGCGTGTGGGGCGTGCGCGACTTCGACCCGGCCGCCGGGGCCCGGCGCGCGTTCCGCGGCATCACGGTCACCCCCTACGATCCGCGCTGGTCGGTGCCCGGGCGCTTCACGCCGTACGGCACCGGGCGGCGCAGTGTGCGGGTGCCGAACGCGGACGGCCGGGAGCGCGGGCTCGGCCTCGGCGGTGAGCTGGCCTTCGAGCTCGGCGGCCGGGGGCACACGCTCCAGGTGAGCGTCGAGGAGGACGGCTCGCTGTGGGCCGTGTTCGCGGACACCACCGCCGGGAGCACCAGTCACCGCTTCCGGTTCCTGCGCCCGGCCGCGCCGGACGCCGAGGGGCGCACGACGGTCGACTTCAACCGCGCGCTGCTGCCGCCGTGCGCCTTCGCCGACCACTTCATCTGTCCCTTCCCGCCACCGGGGAACACGCTGGAGACCGCCGTCGAGGCGGGGGAGCGCGAACTGCGCTGACGCCTCCCGGGGGTTGGCGGAGGCGGCCGGTCGATGGTTGAAGGCCGAAAGGCACTCTTGCGCCGACCGGCCGTTCGGCCGAATACTCCAACCTCAGCGCTTGTCAGGGGCACGGCGTATCCGGAACCCGGGACGCCCGTCCTCTGGCTGCGCCTCACGGGCCCCAACCCCACGAGAGGGCCCCCTACTTCCCCTGTGGAGGAACGAAAAGTGAGGATCAAGCGCACCAACCCCCGCAGCGGCATCACGAGACGGACCCGGCTGATCGCCGTGTCCGCCGGCCTCGTGGCCGCCGCCGCGATCGCGGTCCCCAGCGCGAACGCGTCCGACAGCGCCCCCGCCACCTTCAGCGGGGCGGAGCTCCAGAGCGCCGGCAGCGCTGTGCTCAAGGCCGACGTCCCCGGCACCGCCTGGGCCGTCGACGGCAAGACCGGCCGGGTGCTCGTCACCGTCGACAGCACGGTCACCCAGGCCGAGATCGCGAAGATCAAGGAACAGGCCGGCGACAAGGCCGGCGCCCTCAAGATCGAGCGCACCCCCGGTACGTTCAACAAGCTCATCCAGGGCGGTGACGCCATCTACGCGAGCAGCTGGCGCTGCTCCCTCGGCTTCAACGTCCGTGCGAGCAACGGAACCGAGTACTTCCTGACCGCCGGCCACTGCACCGACGGCGCCGGCACCTGGTGGTCGAACTCCGGGCACAGCACGGTCCTCGGCTCCACGGCCGGCTCCAGCTTCCCGGGCAACGACTACGGCATCGTCCGGTACACCAACACGTCCGTGAGCAAGCCGGGTACCGCGAACGGGGTGGACATCACCCGCGCGGCCACGCCGAGCGTGGGCACCACCGTCATCCGTGACGGCTCCACCAGCGGCACCCACAGCGGCCGGGTCACCGCCCTGAACGCCACCGTCAACTACGGCGGCGGCGACATCGTCTCCGGGCTGATCCAGACCACGGTCTGCGCCGAGCCCGGTGACTCCGGCGGCCCGCTCTACGGCAGCAACGGCACCGCGTACGGCCTGACCTCCGGCGGCAGCGGCGACTGCTCCTCGGGCGGCACGACGTTCTTCCAGCCGGTCACGGAGGCCCTGAGCGCCTACGGCGTCAGCGTCTACTGAGACCGTCCCACGGCGTAGCCGGCAGCGCCGAGAGCCCCCGCACGCGACCCGCGTGCGGGGGCTTCGTCGTGCCCGACCGGCGGACGCGACGGACGGACGCACGGGCGAAGGGTGCCGCGCAAGGGGCGAATTCCGGACAGGGCCGAATCCCCCTGCACGGACCGTAGTTACTGACTCGTAATATTTGCGATCGACGTGCTGCGCGAATCCTGCTGGACAGGACATGAATGGTGAAGGTCGTGTGACCGCGCGGCAGTTGTCGTGCGCACGTCCTGAAGTGGACCTTGTGTGCTCCCGGGGGAGTGGGAAGAGTTGGCGCTCGTCAACCAGCCTTCCGGCCCGCGAGGTCCCCACAACCTCCCGGGCCGACCCCCCACAGGAGGACGTGAGTTGAAGCACCGACGCATACCCAGGCGGCGTGCAGCCGTGGTAGGTGCGGGCATCACCGCACTGGTCGCAGCGGGAGTCACCTTCCAGAGTGCGAACGCCAGCGAGGCGCCGAAGGCCCCCGCGCCCGAGACCCTGTCGGTCACGGCGGCCGGAAAGCTCGCCTCGACGCTGCTCGGCGACCTCGGCACCGACGCGGCGGGCACGTACTACGACGCCCGGTCGAAGAGCCTCGTCGTCAACGTGCTCGACGAGGCCGCCGCGCAGACCGTCGAGGAGGCCGGCGCCCAGGCGAGAATCGTCGAGAACTCGCTCGCCGAGCTGAAGAGCGCACGCACCACCCTCGCCCAGAAGGCGGCCGTCCCGGGCACCTCCTGGGCGACCGACCCGACCACCAACAAGGTCGTCGTCACCGCCGACCGCACGGTCTCCGAGGCCGAGTGGGCCAAGCTGTCCGAGGTGGTCGACGGGCTCGGCGCCAAGGCCGAACTCAAGCGGACCAAGGGCGAGTACAAGCCCTTCGTCGCGGGCGGCGACGCCATCACCGGAGGCGGCGGGCGCTGCTCGCTCGGCTTCAACGTGACCAAGGGCGGCGAGCCGTACTTCCTCACCGCCGGGCACTGCACCGAGTCCATCTCGAGCTGGTCGGACTCCTCCGGTGCCGTGATCGGCCAGAACGAGGCCTCCAGCTTCCCGGACAACGACTACGGCCTGGTCAAGTACAGCGCCGGCGTGGACCACCCGAGCGAGGTGAACCTCTACAACGGCTCCGCGCAGGCGATCTCGGGCGCGGCCGAGGCCACCGTCGGCATGGAGGTGACCCGCAGCGGCTCCACCACCCAGGTGCACGACGGCACGGTCACCGGCCTGGACGCCACCGTGAACTACGGCAACGGCGACATCGTCAACGGCCTGATCCAGACCGACGTCTGCGCCGAGCCCGGCGACAGCGGCGGCTCGCTCTTCTCGGGCGACAAGGCCGTCGGGCTCACCTCCGGCGGCAGCGGCGACTGCACCTCGGGCGGGGAGACCTTCTTCCAGCCGGTGACGGAGGCCCTGTCGGCCACCGGTACGCAGATCGGCTGAGCACACGCACCTGTGGAGTCCCGTCCCGCGCGCGAGGGGCGGGACTTCCGCATGCGTGCGCGCGGGTCAGCCCGCCCGGGGGAGCGGACCCGCCTCCCGCCGCCCGCGGCGCAGCGCGGCCGCCAGCATCGTGATCACCGTTCCCGCGACCGCCCACGCCCACAGCACCAGCAGGGAGAGGGTCTGGTCGTTGCCCTTGAAGTACGCGACCGAGCGGGCCGCCCAGGTGCCCGCGCCCGGCGGCAGCGCCGGGCCGATCGCCCTCCAGAACGGCGGCAGCATCGGCAGCGGGAAGGCGCCGCCCGCGCTCGGGTTGCCCGCGATCACCACCAGCAGGATCGCCAGCCCGATGCCGACGATCCCGAAGAGACCCTGGAGCGCGAGCGTGGCGGCGCCCACCGCGAAGGTGATCAGGGCGCCCAGCCCCCACAGGTCCACCACGCCGCCGGGCAGCGCCCCCAGGACCGGCCCGACGATCACCGCGCCGCCCAGGCCGCCGGCGATCGCGACCAGGGCCATCACGATCAGGCGGATCGCCGCCCGGCGCGGGTCGGCGGGCCGGGCCCCGCTGCTGATCGCCAGGATCGAGGCGCACAGGTAGCCACCGACGCACCAGCCCACGACCAGGTAGAAGGACGACAGCCCGTCGAAGTCCCGGGGCGAGGCCGGGGCCACGTCGACGGTGCGCACCGTGCGCCGCTCGGCCGCCTCCACCCTGCCGACGATGCCCTCCAGGGTGGTGGCGAGGACGGTGCCGCCGCCGGAGGCGACCAGCAGGGTGTCCGTGCCGCCGGCCGGATCCACGATCAGGGCGCCGTCGATCTCCCGGTCCATGATCTGCTGCCGGGCGCTCGCCGCGTCGGCCACCGTGCGCGGGTCCAGCGGCGCCCCTGGCAGCCCCTCCAGCCGGGTCACCGTCCGTTCGGCGGCGGCCCCGGGGGCGACGACCCCGAAGGGCACGTCCTCGGGCTTCGGGTCGTGCAGCGCTCCCACGTAGGAGGCGATGAACAGCAGCTGGAGCGCGAGCACGCCGAGCACGAGCAGGGTGGCCCGCGGGGTGACGGCGTCCTGCACCTCCCCGAGGAAGGAGCCGCTCCGCGTGCCGGTGCCCGGTGTGTGCGACATGTCCCCCACGGTCCGGGCAGCCGGGCGTTTGCGCAGGTGGGGCGGGGCCGAACAGGTGTCGCACACATATTCGAGGATGGGGGTATGGTGGGTGAGGTAGCTGGGAACAGACGTTCGATAATGGCTTTCGGGCCATGCGTCGGGTTCATGATTCGGGAGGTGCGCGTGCCGGGTTTCACGCATCTGCGCACCGTCTCCGGGTTCTCCCTGCGGTACGGCGCCTCCCACCCGGAGCGGCTGGCCGAGCGTGCCGTCGAGCGGGGCATGGACGCCCTCGCCCTCACCGACCGGGACACCCTCGCGGGCACGGTCCGCTTCGCCAAGGCCTGCGCGAAGGCGGGTGTCCGCCCCCTGTTCGGCGCGGAGCTGGCGGTGGCGGCCCCCGAGCCGGAGACCGGCCGCACGGACACCTCCGTACGCCGGGACCGGCGCCGTACCCCCGTGCGCGGAGGCGCCTTCGTCGACGAGTCGGCCCCCCGGGTGACCTTCCTCGCCCGGGACGGCGCCCGCGGCTGGGCCGACCTGTGCCGCCTGGTCTCCGCCGCCCACACCGCCGAGGCCACCCCGCTGCTGTCCTGGCCCGACAACCACGCCGACGGCCTGACCGTCCTGCTCGGCCCCGACTCCGACGTCGGCCGCGCCCTCGCCGCCGGCCGCCCCGACCGCGCGGCGAGGCTGCTCGTCCCCTGGCGGGAGGTCTACGGCGACACCCTGCGCCTGGAGGCCGTCTGGCACGGTCGCGAGGGCACGGGCCCCGGCTCGCTGCGCCTGGCCGCCCGCACCGTCGGCTTCGCCGCCGAGCAGGGCGTCCGGCCCGTGCTCAGCAACGCCGTCCGCTACGCCGACCCCGGCCAGGGCGAGATCGCCGACGTCCTGGACGCCGCCCGCCGGCTCGTCCCGATCCACGCCAACAAGGAACCGGACTCCGGCGAGGCCTGGCTCAAGGACGCCGGCGCCATGCGGCAGGCCGCCGAGCGGATCGTCGAGGCCGCGGGCTTCCGGCGCGACACCGCCCACCGCCTGCTGGAGCAGACCCGGGCCACGGCCGCCGAGTGCCTGGTCGACCCCGAGGACGACCTCGGCATGGGCGCCGTCCACTTCCCCGAGCCGCACCTCGTCGGCGCCGGCCGCCGCACCGCCCAGCGCGCGCTCGCCTCCCGGGCGGCGGCGGGCATGGTGCTGCGCGGATACGACCGGCGGCGCGCGTACTGGGAGCGGATGCACCACGAGCTGGACATCATCGCCCACCACGGCTTCGCCTCCTACTTCCTCACCGTCGCCCAGGTCGTGGACGACGTACGGCACATGGGCATCCGGGTCGCGGCGCGCGGCTCCGGCGCGGGCTCCCTCGTCAACCACCTCCTCGGCATCGCCCACGCCGACCCGGTCGAGCACGGGCTGCTCATGGAGCGGTTCCTGTCCAAGGAGCGGGTCGTGCTGCCCGACATCGACATCGACGTGGAGTCGGCGCGACGGCTGGAGGTCTACCGCGCGATCATCGGCCGGTTCGGCACCGAGCGGGTCGCCACGGTCGCCATGCCGGAGACGTACCGGGTGCGCCACGCCATCCGCGACGTGGGCGCCGCCCTGTCCATGGACCCGGCCGAGATCGACCGCGTCGCCAAGTCCTTCCCGCACATCCGCGCCCGCGACGCCCGCGCGGCGCTGGCGGAGCTGCCCGAGCTGAGGGAGCTGGCGGGGGAGGCCCGGCGGGAGGGCGGGGGGAAGTACGGGAGGCTCTGGGAACTGGTCGAAGGCCTCGACGCCCTCCCGCGCGGCATCGCCATGCATCCCTGCGGGGTGCTGCTGTCGGACGCCTCCCTGCTCTCCCGTACGCCGGTCATGCCGACCAGCGGCGAGGGCTTCCCCATGGCCCAGTTCGACAAGGACGACGTGGAGGACCTCGGGCTGCTCAAGCTGGACGTGCTCGGCGTGCGGATGCAGTCGGCGATGGCGCACGCGGTCGCCGAGGTGAAGCGGGCCACGGGCGCCGAGGTCGACCTGGACGCCGTACCGGAGGGGGACCCGGCGACGTACCGGCTGATCCGCTCCGCCGAGACGCTGGGCTGCTTCCAGATCGAGTCGCCGGGCCAGCGGGACCTGGTCGGCAGGCTCCAGCCGTCGACCTTCCACGACCTCGTGGTCGACATCTCGCTCTTCCGGCCCGGCCCGGTCGCCGCCGACATGGTGCGGCCGTTCATCGAGGCCCGGCACGGGCGGGCACCGGTGCGCTACCCGCACGAGGACCTGTCCGAGCCGCTGAAGGGCACCTACGGGGTCGTCGTCTTCCACGAGCAGATCATCGACATCGTGGCCGTCATGACCGGGTGCGGGCGCGGCGAGGCGGACCGGGTGCGGCGCGGACTGTCCGACCCGGAGTCGCAGGGGCGGATCAAGGTGTGGTTCGCACAGCACGCGACGGCGAACGGCTACGACGCGGAGACGATCCGGCGGACCTGGGAGATCGTCGAGGCCTTCGGCAGCTACGGCTTCTGCAAGGCGCACGCGGTCGCCTTCGCCGTGCCGACGTACCAGTCGGCGTGGCTGAAGGCCCACCACCCGGCCGCCTTCTACGCCGGCCTGCTCACGCACGACCCCGGCATGTACCCCAAGCGGCTGCTGCTGGCGGACGCGCGGCGGCGGGGGGTGCCGATCCTGCCGCTGGACGTGAACGAGTCGGGGGTCGCACACAGGATCGAACTGGTGTCTGAATCACGGTCCGAGGGGAAGACCTGGGGCCTGCGCCTGGCCCTCTCGGACGTGCACGGCATCAGCGAGGCCGAGGCGGAACGGATCGCGCAGGGGCAGCCGTACGCCTCCCTGCTCGACTTCTGGGAACGGGCCCGCCCCAGCAGGCCGCTGGCCGGACGGCTCGCCCAGGTCGGCGCGCTGGACGCCTTCGGCGCCAACCGCCGCGACCTGCAACTGCACCTGACCGAACTGCACCGCGGCGCCCGCGGCGGGCGCGGCGGCCAGCTCCCGCTGTCCGGCGGACGGAGGACGGCGTCGGCCGGTCTGCCCGACCTCACCTCGGCGGAGAAGCTCAGCGCCGAACTGGGCGTGCTGTCCATGGACGCCTCGCGCAACCTGATGGACGACCACCGCACCTTCCTGCGCGAACTGGGCGTGGTGTCGGCCAAGCGGCTGCGCGAGGCCCGGCACGGGGAGACGGTGCTGGTCGCGGGGGCCAAGGCGGCCACCCAGACGCCGCCGGTCCGCTCCGGGCGCAGGGTCATCTTCTCCACCCTGGACGACGGGTCCGGCCTGGTCGACCTCGCCTTCTTCGACGACTCGCACGACACCTGTGCGCACACCGTCTTCCACTCCTGGCTGCTGCTGGTGCGCGGGGTGGTGCAGCGGCGCGGCCCGCGCAGCTTCAGTGTGGTCGGCTCCGCCGCCTGGAACCTCGCCGACCTGCTGGAAGTGCGCCGGGAGGAAGGGCTGGAGGGCGTCGCGGCCCGGCTGGCCGGAGCGGGCGGAAGCCGGGGCGACGACCCCGAGGACGGGCCGGCGCGCCGCCGCCTCGCCGGTTCGGACGGGCGGCCCGCGCCGGCCGGCTCCGCGGCCCAGGACCCGATGGAGCAGCGGAGGATCCGCATGTCCACGGGGTACGAGATGCACCCCTGGGCCGATCTGCGTCCCGCGGGCGAAGGGCCCGCGGTGGGAAGGAAGTTGTGGCACCAGAGTCCGGGGAGTGCGGGATGACGATTCTCTGTGTACGTTTCCAGCTGCCGCCGATGTACGAGGCGGCCCTGCCCCCGTTGCTGGGGCTGCTGGAGGAGTTCACGCCGGTCGTCGAGGCGCTGCCGCCGGACGGGGCGCTGGCCGACCTGCGCGGCGCCGAGCGGTACTTCGGGCGCGACGCCGTGGAGCTGGCCTCGGTGATCCGTGTCCGCGCCCTCGCCCTGTACGGCGTCGACTGCGTGATCGGCGCCGGGCCCGGCCCCATGACGGCCCGCATGGCCCTGCGGGACGCCCGGCCGGGGCTGACCCGCGCGGTCCCGGAGGACGAGGTGCGGGAGTTCCTCGCCGGAAAGCCGGTCGTCGCCCTGCCCGGCGTCGGCACCGCGACCGCCCGCACCCTGTGCGAGTACGGCCTCGACACCCTCGGCCGGGTCGCCGCCGCACCCCTGTCCACGCTCCAGCGCCTGGTCGGCGCGAGGGCCGGCCGCGAGCTGCGCGAGAAGGCGCAGGGCGTCGACCGCGGCCGGGTCGTCCCGAACGGCGTCTCGCGCTCCCTCGCCGCCGAACGCCCCTTCACCCGCGACGAGCTGGACCCCGACCGGCACCGCCGCGCCCTGCTGTCGGCCGCCGAGGAACTGGGCGCCCGGCTGCGTGCCGTGGACAAGGTGTGCCGCACTCTGACCCTCACCGTGCGCTACACCGACCGGTCGGCCACCACTCGCACCCGCACCCTGAAGGAGCCGACCGCGCACTCGGCGGCGCTGACGCGTGCCGCGTACGGCATGTACGAGGCGCTCGGCCTCCAGCGCGCCCGGGTCCGCTCCCTCGCCCTGCGCGCCGAGGGCCTCGCCCCCATGGAGCAGGCCTCCCACCAGCTCACCTTCGACCCCGTGGACGAGAAGGTCCGCCGGATCGAGGAGGTCGCGGACCGCGTGCGGGCGAAGTTCGGCCCGCGGGCGCTGATGCCGGGGTCGCTGGCGGCCTGAGGTGCCCGCGGGTCAGTTGGCCCACGGGGGAGTGATCCGGCTGCCGTCGGCGAGCTCGGCCTCCAGGCCGACGGAGGTGGTGACCCAGGACGTCGCGGTCCGGTCGGTGGGGTTCTCCACGGCGAGGGTCGCACCCGCGCCGATGATCACGGTGTCGCCCGCGGTGACGGGCTCGGTGCGGCCGTCGAGGGTGATCAGCAGCTCGCCGGTGAGCAGGTGGAAGATCTCCTCCCGGTTGACGGTGTGCGCGGGCGCCTTCGTGCCCGCGGGGATCTCGCCCCGCCAGGCGCACAGCTCCCTGCTGCCGGTGCGAGGGGTGGCGTACGAGACGAAGCGGACGCCGTGGATCTCGTGGACGACACCTTCGGACGAGCGGACGACGGGCATGGCGGTCTCCTCGTGATAATGGTCAAGCAACTTGACTAACTCCACCCGCCCTATGGTCAAGCTGCTTGACCAATTCGTCAAGGGTGTTTCATTGCCCCCGTGCAGAACTCCGACGCCATGGCCCTGACCGCCGCCCTGCTCGCCGCCGCCGGCGGACTCACGCAGCGCATCCACGAGGGCGTCGTCGCCCGCGGCTTCGAAGGGGTGCGGCCCGCCCACGGCTTCGCGTTCACCAGGCTCGCCCCGGACGGCGCGACGGTCACCGACCTCGCCGCGCACCTCCGGGTGACCAAGCAGGCCGCCAGTCAGCTCGTCGACGAGCTGGTCCGCAAGGGGTTCGTCGAACGCCGGCCGCATCCCGCCGACGCGCGGGCCCGGCTGGTCGTGCTGACCGAGCGGGGCTGGGCGTGCACGCGGGCCGCCGAGGAGGCGGCGGCCGAGGCCGTGCGCGGGTGGGCGGACGTGATCGGCGAGGGCGGGGTCCGCTCGCTGTACGGCCTGCTGGCCCATGTCGCGCCCAACGGGCCCGTGCGGCCCGCCTGGTGACCCTCTATCACCTGTGGCGCGACCGGTGCCGGTCGTCCCGGAAAGTTTTTACCGACGCGTAACTTCACGCGTGCGCTACTCGCCCGTAACTTGACGAGTGAACAGCATCCCGTGATCCGGATCACAGGGCGTCATGCCGTCGCACCTCCCCGAGCCGCAAGGAGATCACCCGATGCTGCCCTGGAAGCGAGTGCTCAGACCCCTGGCCGCGCTGCTGCTGACCGCCGCGGCCGCCCTGGTCCCCGCCACCGCCGCCCACGCCGCCGACGCGCGCCCCAGCACCGGCTGGAACGACTACACCTGCAAGCCGTCCGCCGCCCACCCCCGCCCCGTCGTCCTGGTCCACGGCACCTTCGGGAACTCCGTCGACAACTGGCTGGGCCTCGCGCCCTACCTGACCGTCCGCGGCTACTGCGTCTTCTCCCTGGACTACGGGCAACTGCCCGGCGTCCCGCTCTTCCACGGCCTCGGCCCGGTCGACAAGTCGGCCGAGCAGCTCTCCGCCCACGTCGACAAGGTGCTCGCCGCGACCGGCGCCGCCAAGGCCGATGTCGTCGGCCACTCGCAGGGCGGCATGATGCCCCGCTACTACCTGAAGTTCCTCGGCGGGGCCGGCAAGGTGAACGCCCTCGTGGGCATCGCGCCCAGCAATCACGGCACCACCCTGTCCGGCCTCACGCACCTGCTGCCGTACTTCCCCGGCGCCGAGGACCTGCTGAACGAGCACACCCCGGCCCTCGCCGACCAGATCGCCGGCTCCGACGTCCTCACCAGGCTCAACGAGGGCGGCGACACCGTGCCCGGCGTCCGCTACACCGTCCTCGCCACCCGGTACGACGAGGTGGTCACGCCGTACCGAAGCCAGTACCTGAGCGGGCCCGGCGTCCGCAACGTCCTGCTGCAGGACCTGTGCCCGCTCGACCTGTCCGAGCACCTGGCGATCGGGCTGCTCGACCGGATCGCCTTCCACGAGGTGGCCAACGCGCTCGACCCGGCGCACGCCACCCCCACCACCTGCGCCTCGGTCTTCGGCTGACCCCGGCACCGGCGCACCACGCGGGGCTTGCCCGGCCTGAGCCGCCGGACAAGCCCCGCGTTCCCCCCCGTGGTCCCCGGTCAGCGACCGGGCCGGCCGCCGACCGGCGCCCGCCGGCGGACCGACGCGAACAGCGCCGCGGCGCCGAGCGCGAGGGCGGCGGCACCGCCGACGGCGAGGTACGGGGTGCTGCCGTCGCCGCCGGTCTCGGCGAGGCTCCCGGTGCCGGCACCGGCGGCCCTGACCTCGTTGGGCTCCGCACCCGCCGCGGCCACGGGGGTCTGCTCCGGAGCCGCCGGAGCCGCCGGGGCGGTGGCCGGACCAGTCGGGTCCGCCGTCGTCGCGGCGTCCTGGTCACCGTGGCCGTGGTGCTCGACCATCGACCTGCCGGCCGCCGCCGCGAGCTGCTCCTCCGACGGTGCGGAGGCCGACGGAGCCGGGGCGGACCCGCCCTGCGCGGCACCGCCGAAGGTCACGTCCGAGCAGGAGTAGAACGCCTCCGGGCTGTCCGAGCGCTGCCAGACCGCGTACAGCAGGTGCCTGCCGGTGCGCTCGGGCAGGGAGCCGGAGAAGGTGTAGTAGCCCCCCGAGGCCACCGGGTCGGTGACCGTCGCCACCGGGGCCGACAGATCCAGGTCGCCCCAGCCGAGCGGCTTCGCGGGGTCGTAGCCGGGCCGGGTGACGTAGACCTTGAACGTGCCCTTGTGCGGAGCGGTCACCCGGTACTTGAAGGTGTACGAACCGCTGGTCACCGCGGTCGCGGGCCAGTCGGCGCGGGCCAGGTCGAGGCCCTTGAACTCCTCGCTGTCCGCGCTGCACAGCCTGCCGTCCGGGATCAGCTCCTCGTGCCGTCCGCCGGCGTCGCCGATGCGGATGCCGTTCCAGTCGTAGAGCGCCTGGGTGCCGCCGGCCGCGACCGCCGCCGCGCACGCGGCCGACTTCGGGCTCTCCGGGCCCTCGGCGTAGCACTGGGACACCCGGCTGACCGGGTCGCCCATCGAGCCGTGCGCCGACGCGGGCACGGCGGCCAGCGCGGTCAGGGCGAGCGGAGCGAGGCCGGCCGCGACGGTGACGGCGGCCCTGCGGGATGCGGGCATGGGGAACTCCTCGGAAACGGTCACTGGGACATGGGCCGGAACCCGTGGGGGTGACCAGCAAGCTAGTCCCTGGAATCCGCTGAATCCCCTGCTCGGAGCGGGTACCGAAGATCCTTATGCTCGCGTTAAGGGAGTGCTCAGACTGCGCTCAGGCTGCGCTCGGCGAACTGCCCGAAGCGACGGGTACGGGAGCGTGGAGCGCGGCGTGGACGGGCCCGACGGCCTCGTCCACCACCGTGCGCGACTGTTCTCAGGCGTCTCATGGCCGGCTGCCCGGTCAGTGGTCCGGCCACCACGTGCGTGCGATGTCCTTGCGGACCTCCGGGCGCCCGGCGGGCCGCTCCTCGGCCTCCTCGCGGACTCGGCGGGCGTCGGTCTTCTTCAGGGGCTTCTGCACGGTCAGACGGCGCATGGCTGCCTCCTCACGGATCCACCGGGTTCCGCGTTCTCACGGAGGTAGACCCCTTCCCTGAGAGTTGCTCATCGATGCATCGCTGTCAGTGGTGGATGTCACTCTCGAGCACATGACGAGCACCAGTGACAGCACGACTCCACCCCGTATCGACTGGGACTCCAGGGCCGCCACCTTCGACGAGGAGTCCGACCACGGGCTGCGCGACCCCGGCGTGCGCCGGGCCTGGGCCGCCCGGCTGCGCTCCTGGCTGCCCGGCCGGCCCGGCGAGGTCCTCGACCCCGGCTGCGGCACCGGCAGCCTGTCGCTCCTCGCGGCCGAGCAGGGACACCGGGTGACCGGTGTGGACCTGTCCCCGGCCATGGTGGCGCTGGCCCGGGCCAAACTCGCCGGTCGCGACGCCGTGTTCCACGTCGGTGACGCCGGGGCACCGCCCGTGGGCGGGCAGCGCTTCGACGCCGTCCTGGTCCGGCACGTGCTGTGGACGCTGCCCGAGCCCGGCCGCGTCCTGGCGCGCTGGCGGGACCTGCTGCGGCCGGGCGGGCGGCTGGTCCTCGTCGAGGGCGTGTGGGGGAGCGTCACCCCGGTCGGCATACCGGCGGACCGGCTCACGGAACTCCTCGCCCCGCTCGGCGGGCAGGTCCGGGTGGAACGGCTGTCGGACGACCAGTCGCTGTGGGGCAAGGAGGTCGACGACGAGCGGTACGCGGTGGTCGCGCTGCCCGCACGCCCCCCGGTGCCTAAGCCAGCAGGTCCGTGAAGCCGTTCCCGCGGGCCAGCCGCTCCAGCTCGTCCAGTGCGGCCACGGCCGCGGCGGCGGCCCCCGGGTCCCGCTCGGCCAGGCCGCTCGCGGCGAACTCGTCCTCGTCCAGCCGGTGCACGTCCGTGCCGTCCGCGGAGCGCCACAGGTCCAGGTCGAGGTCCTCGGACACCAGTTCCGTCCCCGTCAGCACGGCGGGGCGGGCGACGTCGCAGTACCAGCCCTTCACCGAGCCCGTGGCGGTGCGGACCTCCTTCACCGAGTACCAGCGGTCGCGCCAGTAGTACTCGGTGAAGACGTCACCGGCCTCGAAGCGCACGAAACCGAAGTCACGGACGCCGTCACCGGCCCAGGGGGCCCGGACCACGACCCGGGTGCCGTCGTCGCCCAGCAGCTCGCCCGGGTAACGGAGTTTCGTGCGGCCCGCCTTGACCAGGACGACGTCCACCGCCCGCGGTGATCCGGCCGAGTTCGCGGACATGCGCACCTCCGTTGTACGGACCTCGTACCCGAGCCCCTTGCCGATGGCGGGCACCGGGCCGTCGCCGGTGCCGGTGATCCCGCCGTCCTCCACGGTGTCGCACGCTACGCGGGGCCGCGGGTGCGATGCCTCCGAATTTCCGGCGCGTGCGGGACAATCGCCGGGTGACCTTGCAGATCCACATCGACGACGGCGCCCCGCCCTACGAGCAGGTACGCGCGCAGATCTCCGAACAGGCGCGGTCGGGCGCGCTGCCGGTCGGGTACCGGCTGCCGACCGTGCGCGGACTGGCCGAGTCCCTCGGGCTCGCCGCCAACACGGTCGCCAAGGCGTACCGGGCCCTTGAGGCGGACGGGGTGATCGAGACGCGGGGCCGCAACGGCACGTTCGTCGCCGCGGCGGGCTCCGCGGCGGAGCGGGAGCTGGCGTCGGCGGCGCAGACCTACGCCTCGCGGGCGCGTCGGCTCGGGCTCGCGGAGAGCGACGCGGCGGCCGCTGTACGGGACGCGCTGCGGGCGGCCTACGAGGACTGAGCGCCGCCGCGCGAGGACGGTCCCGGCCCACGGGTGCTCGCGGCCGGTCGCGCTCACGGCCCGAGCCGCACGGTGTCCTCAGTCCCGCGCCCCGCCGGAACGCCTCCCGCCGTTCTCCGGGGTGCGCGTGACCGGCAGGTCCTGCCTCCGCGCCAGCCGGGCGAAGGCCACCGCGTCCCGTACGGCCGCCGCGTTCGGGTCGTTGTTGAAGTAGGCGTAGACGTCGCGGTCGGCCGGCCACGTCGTCGCGATGCGGTGGAGCCACGTCGTCAGCGACCGCCGGCCGTAGTGCGGCCAGGCGGCGGCCCGGCCCTGGTGGAAGCGGACGTAGCCCCAGTCGGCGGTGCGCCACAGGGGAGTGGCCGGGCGGGCCAGGACGTCCGCCCAGCACAGCGCGGCGCCCCGGGACTCCAGCACCCCGCGCACCTCGGGCGTCCACCACGACTCGTGCCGGGGTTCCACCGCGACCCGCGTGCCGGACGGGAAGCACGCCAGACAGGCGTCCAGCAGGCCCGCGTCGCCGCGCAGCGTGGGCGGCAGTTGCAGCAGGACCGGGCCGAGACGGTCGCCCAGGCCGGCCGCGTGGGTCATCAGGCGCTCGACCGGCTCCGCCGGATCCCGCAGGCGTTTGATGTGGGTGAGGTAGCGGCTCGCCTTGACCGCGACCACGAAGTCCGGCGGCACCCGCTCGCGCCACGCCTCGAAGGTCTCCCGCGGGGGCAGCCGGTAGAACGCGTTGTTGATCTCCACCGTCGCGAAGCCGGCCGCGTACCGCTCCAGCCACAGCCGTACGGGCAGGCCGGGCGGGTACAGGACGGCCCGCCAGTCCCGGTACTGCCAGCCCGACGTACCCACGAACAGGGTCATACCCCCATCAAAACAGCTACAGGTACAGCCCCGCCTCCGCGCCGGCCCGCGGCTCGGGCAGGGCCGTCGGGGAGGTGCCCCGGCGCAGCGCGAACAGCTCCGCCAGCGTCGCGCCCTCCCGGCCGACGCCCTCCTCGGTGCCGAGCCAGTTCACCGCCTCCCGGCGGGTGAGCGGGCCCACCTCGATGCGGGCCAGGCAGCGGCCCGGGCGGACGACGGCGGGGTGCAGCCGCTCCAGGTCCTCGTTGGTCGTCACCCCGACCAGGACGTTGCGGCCCTGGCCGAGGAGACCGTCCGTGAGGTTCAGCAGCCGGGAGAGGGCCTGCCCGGCGGTGTGCTTGGCCTCGCCGCGGATCAGCTCGTCGCAGTCCTCCAGCAGCAGCAGCCGCCAGCGGTCCCTGCCCGACGCGTCCTCCTCGCCGATGGCGATGTCCATCAGATAGCCCACGTCGGAGAAGAGCCGCTCGGGGTCCAGCACGCAGTCCACCTGGCACCAGTCCCGCCAGGACCGGGCGAGCGTCCGCAGCGCCGACGTCTTGCCGGTGCCCGGCGGCCCGTGCAGGAGCAGCAGCCGGCCCGCGATGTCCTCGGGGGTCGTCTTCATCAGGCCGTCCATCGCCTCCGCGACCGGCGCCGTGTAGTTGGCCCGGACCTCGTCCCAGGTGCCGGCCGAGATCTGCCGGGTGGTGCGGTGCGGGCCGCGCCGCGGGGAGACGTACCAGAACCCCATCGTGACGTTCTCCGGCTGCGGTTCCGGCTCGTCCGCCGCGCCGTCCGTCGCGTCGCCGAGGACCTTCTCGGCCAGGCCGGCGCTGGTCGCCGTCACCGTGATGTCGGCGCCCCGGCTCCAGCGGGAGACGAGCAGGGTCCAGCCGTCACCCTCCGCCAGGGTCGCGCTGCGGTCGTCGTCGCGGGCCACGCGCAGCACGCGCGCGCCGGGCGGCAGCAGCGTCGCCCCGGACCGCACGCGGTCGATGTTCGCCGCGTGCGCGAACGGCTGCTCGCCGGTGGCGAAACGGCCGAGGAACAGCGCGTCGACCACGTCGGAGGGGGAGTCGCTGTCGTCGACGTTGAGCCGGATCGGCAGGGCGTCGTGCGGGTTCACGGACATGCCGCCATGATCGGGCACGCGGACGCCGCGTGCACCCGGTTTCCCGGGCACACGCGGCATACGCGGCACCTGGCGGCCGGTGGTTCAGGCACCGGCCCCCGGCATCCGCGCCCGCGCCCGGCGTGCTCCGCGGAGCACGGCGTACCCCTTGGTGAGGGCGCGGTCGCGGACGAACGTACGGGCGATCGCGCGCCCCTCGACCAGCCGGGCGAACTCGTCGGGCCCCGTGCCGCGGCGCACGGTGACCCGCCGCAGGGCGTACGGCCCCTGCCGCCGGCGCGCCAGGCCGTTGCCGACGGCGAGCGCCTGGGTGTACCCCGTCTCGCGCACCGCCCGCCGCACCCGGCGGTCCGAGTAGCCGTACGGGTAGGCGAACGAGGCCGGTGCGGCGCCCAGTTGGTCGGTGAGGATCTCCCGGCAGTGGATCAGCTCGTGCCGCAGCCGGTCCTCGCCGAGCTGGTCGAGCTGCGGATGCGTGTGGCTGTGCCCGCCGATCTCCACGCCGGCGGCGGCCAGTTCGCGGACCTGGCCCCAGTCGAGCATGGTGTCCGGGGCGCCCCCGGTGTCGTACGGGCCGCGCAGCCAGCCGGTCGAGACGAACAGGGTGGCCGGGAACCCGTGCTCGGCGAGCACGGGCAGCGCGTGCCGGTGCACCCCCTCGTAGCCGTCGTCGAAGGTGATGAGGACCGGCCGCCTGGGCAGCGGCCGGCCGGAGCGCCAGGCCGCGGCCAGCTCCGCGGTGCCGACCGGGGTGAGGCCGCGGTCGGCGATCGCCGCCATCTGCCCGGCGAAGGCCCGCGGGGTCACGGACAGGGCGCGGGTCGCCTCGTCCGGGTCGGCCGCGACCGCGTGGTACATGAGGATCGGCACCCGCGCGTCCGCCACGGACACCTCAGCCATGCGCACCCCCTCCGTCCGGTCCGACGGGCCCCACCGAGAAGGCGGCCCCGCCCCGCCGCGCCCGTACGCTGCCCACCACGTAGCCGCCCGCCGCCGTGAGCACCCCGGCGACGATCGCCCCCGCCCGGCGCGCACCGCCCGGCCGGGCCAGCGCGGCGTCGCGCAGACCCCGCACCACCCCGGCCGGCAGCACGCGGGTGGCGTACCGGCGTTCGGACTCCAGCCCCTTGCCCGCCCCGACGCTCCGGGCCACCAGCGCCTTGGACAGGCCCTCGGCGTAGGTGCGGGTGCGGAAGTAGCCGAAGTGCTCGCGCGCCCGGGGCACCCGGTGGTGGATCACCGCCCGGTCGTCGATCAGCAGCACCGCGTCGGGCCGGGCCCGGGAGAGCCGGATGCACAGCTCCGTCTCCTCGCAGCCCAGCGGACGCTTGTCGCCGTCGCGTCCGATGCCGGTGGCGAAGCCGCCCGCCGCGTCGAACGCCTCGCGCCGGAAGGAGGCGTTGCCGCCGAGCACGTTGCGCACCCGGATTCGGCCGGGCGGCAGGCCGCGGTACGTGCAGCCCACCACCCAGTCGAACTCCTCCGGGAACCAGTGGGGCCGGCGCCCCGAGGCCCAGACCGGTTCGGTGCGCCCGCCGACGGCGACGACCGCCGGGTCGGCGTACCCCTCGGCGAGGTGCCGCAGCCAGTCGCGCTCGGCCACGGCGTCGTCGTCGAGGAAGGCGACGACCTCGCCGCGCGAGGCCGCGATGCCGGTGTTGCGGCCGGCGGAGAGCCCGCGGGGGCCCGCGTTCGCGAGCACCCGCACGCCGGGGACGTCCTCGTACTCCTTCAGCAGCCGGTCCCGGAGCGCCTCGTTGTGGTCGACGACCAGCAGCGTCTCCAGGGCCGGACGGGACTGCGCCCGCACCGAGGAGACCGCCGCGAGGATGTCCTCCCAGCGGTCCTCGGTGTAGACGCAGACCACCACGGAGACCGTGAGCGGGGTGCCGGCAGTGCTCAAGACACCTTCCCCCGGGCCGAGCCGACCGACACGAGCGTCGGAGCGTGCCTGCGGCTGCGCAGGGCACGCCGGTTGGAGCGCTCCTCGAGGATCACTCTGAGCACCCGCAGCCCGTCCCGCACGGCCCGCAGGTTGCTCATGCCGTGGATGCGCAGGTACTCGTGACTGGGTATCTCCTGCACCTTCAGGCCGGCCTTGACGACCCGGATGTTCATCAGGGTCTCGACCTCGAAGCCGGTGCAGTCGAGGTCGATCTTGTCCAGGCAGTGCCGCCAGAACGCGTTGTAGCCGTAGCACAGGTCGGTGTAGCGGGCGCCGAACTTCCGGTTGACGACCGCGCACAGGGCGCGGTTGCCGAGCTTGCGTACGAAGGTCATGTCGTCGGTGCCGCCGCCGTTGGCGAAGCGGGACCCCTTGGCGAAGTCGGCGCCCGAGACGAGCGCCGAGACGTACGAGACGATCTCCTGGCCGTCGGCCGAGCCGTCGGCGTCGACCATGACGATGATGTCGCCGGTGCAGGCGTTGAAGCCGGTGATCAGCGCGTCGCCCTTGCCCTTGCCGCGCTGCTCGACGACCTTGACGTCCGGCCGCAGTTCCCGGGCGACCCGGACGGTGTCGTCGGTGGAGTTGCCGTCCACCAGGACGACCTCGTGGATCCAGTCGGGCAGCGTCTTGAAGACGTAGGGAAGGTTCTCCGCCTCGTTCATGGCGGGAATGACCACGCTCACCGGCGGAGCGATGGCCAGGTGCGAGGAAACGGGCCGGTAGGCGCCGGCGGGTGACGGATCGTCGTCCGTCACCACCGGCTGCAGAACTGAGCTCATGAGTCTGGTCCCTCTCGTCCGGCGGACCGCCCGCCCCAGGGGCGGTCCGGCTCTGTATCCGGTTCGAAAGGGGGGTTCTCACCCACGGCACGACGGAGCGGACCCCCGTACGTGCCAGGCGAGCTGGCAAAGCCTGTCGACGCCGGCAAAGAGAAACGGCAGCCGACCGCGCGGCACGGCCCGGCCACCGATGTGGTCACCGAGCACGGCACCCCCCTACCGCGCCCCGCCCGGTCCGCCGCGGCCTCGAGCCCTCCCCTGAGCCGCGTGCCGACGTGCCGATGCGGGAGATGTATGACGGTATTGACGATTGAACCCCTATGGCAAGACCTGAAACATGGCCTCACGTTTTTGATGTTTTGCCGTCATCCGTGCTTCTCGAGGGGCGATCCTGTGCGGGTGATGGGTCCTCTGACCGTTCCGCTTTGCCCCCTGAAGCCCAAGATGCCGGGCTCAATGTGGCCCAGCCCGTCGGAGAGCGTCAAGACGGCACTGGTGTTCCCACTGACTTTCGTCCGATTTTGAATCACCGTCAGTCCCTTTCTTGGCATGAACACTTCCTGTCAACACGCGTAGCTGATACCAACGTTCAAGCGGAGATCCTGCTAAGGGAGGTTCCATGAGACGTTCCCGAATTGTCGGCTTTCTGACCTCGGTCATCCTGGCTGCCGGCGCCGCCCTCACCGGGGCGGCGACGGCCCAGGCGTCCACGACCGCGGCCACCGGCGGCTATGTGGCCCTCGGCGACTCCTACTCCTCCGGCGTCGGCGCCGGCAGCTACCTCAGCTCCAGCGGTGACTGCAAGCGCAGCACGAAGGCCTACCCGTACCTGTGGGCTGCCGCCAACTCACCCTCGTCGTTCGACTTCACGGCCTGCTCCGGCGCCCGTACGGGTGATGTCCTCGCCGGACAGCTCGGCCCGCTCAGCTCCTCCACCGGTCTCGTCTCGATCAGCATCGGCGGCAACGACGCCGGCTTCGCCGACGTCATGACGACCTGTGTGCTCCAGTCCGAGAGCTCCTGCCTGTCCCGGGTCGCCACCGCGCGGACGTACGTCGAATCGACCCTGCCCGGCAACCTCGACGGCGTCTACTCGGCGATCCGCAGCAAGGCCCCGAACGCCCGTGTCGTCGTCATCGGCTACCCGCGCTTCTACAAGCTCGGCACCACCTGCGTCGGCCTCTCCGAGACCAAGCGGAAGGCGATCAACGACGCCTCCGACCTGCTCAACACGACCATCGCCAAGCGCGCGGCCGGCTACGGCTTCACCTTCGGCGACGTGCGGGGCCCCTTCACCGGACACGAGATCTGCTCCAGCAGTTCCTGGCTGCACAGCGTGAACTGGCTCAACATCGGTGAGTCGTACCACCCGACCGCGTCGGGTCAGTCGGGCGGCTACCTGCCGACCCTCAACAGCGCCGCCTGACCCGAAGCGGAAGCAGAAGCGGAAGAGCTGGAGGAGGGGGAGGCCCCGCCCGTCGGGGTCTCCGTCTCCGTCGCACAGGTCACCGAGAACGCCACCGCGTCCGACGTGGCCGTCACCGGCTCCCGCACCTCCACGCGGACGGCGCTCTCGAACGCGCCGCTGTCCGCACGCGTCGTCACGACGACGGTGTCCTGTCGCGCGCGGCCGCCGCCCGCGGGGAAGGACAACGTCCTCCACCCCGGGTCGGAGACCGTCCCGTCCTCCGTCACCCAGCGATAGCCGACCCGCGCCGGCAACCGCCCCACCGTGAACGTCGCCGTGAAGGCGGGCGCCCGGCCGTGCGGCGGGGGACAGCTCCCCGAGTAGTGGGTGTGCGCACCGGTCACGGAGACTTCCACCGACTGCGCCGGGGGACTGCTCCCCGGGCCGTGGCTGCCGGAACCGGCCGACGGGCTCGGCCCCGAGGCACCGTCCGTCCGGCCCGGCGCCGACGGACTCGTCCCCCGCGGCCGGTCCCCGCCCGCACCCTCCGTCCCGCCACCGCCGTCCGAGCGGTGCAGCAGCGCGTACACCAGTCCGGCCAGCGCGAGCGCGAGCACGGCCAGCCCCACGACCAGTACGGCCCGTGCGCGGCCCTCCCGGTGTCCGGGCGCGCCGGGCCCCGGTTCCGCCGGCATCGGGGGCACGGGCACCGGCGGCGTCGGCGGCAGCGGCCCGGAGCGGGCCGCGACCGTCGGGGCGTACGCGCCGGCCGGCGCCACGTCCACGCGCGTCGTACCTTCCCCGGCAGGCGTGCCGCCGGCCGCGACGAGCCTCAGGTCCCGCTCGGCCCGCTCGGCCGGCAGCCGCTCCGCCGGGTCCTTGCGCAGCAGGCCCTCGACGACGGACGCGAGCGCACCGGCCCGGTGCGGCGGCGGCAGCTCCTCGTCGACGACCGCCCGCAGGGTGCTCAGCGGGGTGTCCTGACGGAACGGCGAGGCGCCCTCGACCGCCGCGTACAGCAGCACGCCCAGCGACCACAGGTCGGCCTCCGGGCCGGGTGTGCGGCCCAGGGCCCGTTCCGGGGCGAGGTACTCGGGGGAGCCGACGACCTCGCCGGTCATGGTCAGCGCGGAGCTGCCCTCGACCGTGGCGATCCCGAAGTCGGTGAGCACCACCCGACCGTCGTTGGCCAGCAGCACGTTGCCCGGCTTCACGTCCCGGTGCAGCACGCCCGCCGCGTGCGCGGCCCGCAGCGCGGCCAGCACCTCGGCCCCGACGAGGGCGGCCCGCCGCGGTGCGAGCGGTCCCTCCGCGTCCAGCAGATCGGCCAGGGACAGTCCGCGCACCAGCTCCATCACGATCCAGGGCCGGCCGCCGTCGGTGGCCACGTCGTACACCGTCACGACGTTGCGGTGGGCGACGCGGGCGGCGGCCCATGCCTCCCGCTCCAGCCGGGCGTACATCCGCCGCACCTCGGTGTCCGGGAGCCCGGCGGGCGCGCGGACCTCCTTGACGGCGACCTCGCGGTGCAGCACCTCGTCACGCGCCCGCCACACCGTGCCCATGCCGCCCTCGCCGAGAGGGGACAGGAGCCGGTAGCGGCCGGCGACCACACGTTCACTGCCGGGGTCTTCGAACACCGGCGCCCCCTCTGACGTCTCGCGCGGACCCGCCCCGCGCCGATCCCGGAGATTCCTCCCAAAGTAGCTCAGCCCGGCGCGGATGCCGCCCCCCGTGCCGTCGCTCGCCGGCGGACCCGCGTTTTCCGCCCGCTGATCCGTAATTCCTCCGAAGGGCCCGGGCGTTGCGCGCGACCGGCCGACGTGGGCGGGCCGGCGCGGCCCGCGGAGGAAAGGGGGCCGGGTGACGGCGGACGAGCTGCTGGTGCTCGTGGCGGACGGTGACCAGAAGGCGTTCGAGGAGCTGTACGGACTGGTGTCCGGGCCCGTGTTCGGACTCGTCCGCCGTGTGGTGCGCGACCCCGCCCAGTCGGAGGAGGTGGCCCAGGAGGCGCTGCTCGAACTGTGGCGGTCCGCCGCGCGGTTCGACCCGGCCCGGGGCAGCGCCCTGTCCTGGGTCCTCACCCTCGCCCACCGCCGCGCCGTCGACCGGGTGCGCAGCGCCCGCGCCGCCGGTGAACGCGACGAGCGCGAGGCGCGGCGTGCCCACCACCCCGCCTTCGACCAGGTCCTGGAGGAGGTCGAGGCCGGTCTCGAACGCGAGTGGGTGCGCCGCTGCCTGGACCGGCTGACCGCCCTCCAGCGCCAGTCGGTCACGCTCGCCTACTACGACGGCTACACCTACCGGGAAGTGGCCGAACGGCTCTCCCTCCCCCTGGGCACGGTGAAGACACGGATGAGGGACGGACTCAACCGCCTGCGCGACTGCCTGCGAGGAGCCGCATGAGCCTCCTCGGCCGGATGCCCGCGCGCCGCGGCGACCTGCACTCGCTCGCCGCGCCCCACGCGCTCGACGCCCTGGAGGGGCCCGAACGGGTCCGCTTCGAGAAGCACCTCGGGACCTGCGACCGCTGCGCGGCCGAGGTGCGGGACCTGTCCGAGGACGCCGTGCGCCTGGCCCGGTCCACGGCCGCCCCCGCGCCCGCCGCCCTGCGCGACCGGGTCCTGGCCGCGGTGCGCGCCACCCCCCAGGACCCCGCGCCCGTACGGCGGTCCGCGCGCCGGTCGCCGCGGCGCGTCCGGGGCGTCCAGCCGCCCCCGGCGCGCTCCCGCGCCGCCCGACCGCGCCTCCCGGTGCCGTTCGCCACCGTGACCGCCGCCGCGGCCCTCGTCGTCGCCGCGCTCTTCGCCGTGCAGGCCGGCCGGGCCCAGGACGAGCTGGACACCGCGCGGGACCGGGCGCGTGAGATCGCCCATGTCCTCGCGGCTCCGGACGCCCGCGCCACGAGCGGCCTGGACGGCCGGGGCCGGGGCGTCGCGGTGGTCGCCTCGGCCGCCGAGGGGCGCGCGGTCGTCACCCTGCTCGGGTACGGCGAGCCGCCCCGGGGCCGCGTGCACCAGCTGTGGCTCGTGCGCCCCGGCGCCGGCCCGCGCTCCCTCGGGCTCCTCGACGGCGACACGCCCTTGATCGCGTCGAACCTGGAGCGCTCCGCGACGTCACTGGCCGTGACCGTCGAGCCCGGCGGGGGCTCGGCCCGGCCGACGAGCGGGCCTGTTGTCCAACTCGCCCTGGAATCTGTCGGATTCGGAGAGTGATCGTCAACACCCTTACGGGGAAGGTGAATCCTGTGACCGCGATACACGGCTGCCTCACCGGGGCGATAGGGTTACCCTGCCCGGGCCGGGTGGACTCGTACGGGTGGGGAGTGACATGGAACAGATAACGATGCGCAGCAGGGCGAGGGTGCCCGCGATCACCTGCGGGAGCAGCGCGACCAGTTCGCGCCTCGACCGCCATCTCGCGGTGCTCGGAGGCCCCGCGCTTCCGCAGCGGGAGACGCTGGAGGCGACGTCGCTGATGCGCGAGCTGACCGCGCGTGAGCCCGCGCACCGGCACAGCAGCAGGGGCGCCCGGGTCCGCCGGGTCTCGCTCTTCGCGCCACTGCGCCGGCTGCGCCGCTCGCTGTTCGGCAACTGAGGCCCGCGCCACGGCGGTCACACCGTCCCGGCGCGGCGCCGCTCACCCGCCCGTCGTCCCCACGGCCCGCGGTGGCGCCCCCGGTGTGATCCGCGGCGCGGGCACGTCCCCTGTCCCGCCGTGTCCCCGCCCGGCGACGACCCGGGAACCCGCCCGCTCAGCGCTCCCCGTGCGCGTACCGGCGCACGGCGAGCGGCGCGAACACCGCGAGCAGCACCGCACACCAGGCCAGTGATCCGGCGACGGGGTGCGCCACCGGCCAGGCGGCCCCCTCCGGCACGGGTGCGTTGCCGAAGAGATCGCGCAGCGCCGTGGTCACCGCGCTGATCGGATTCCACTCGGCGACCGTGCGCAGCCACCCGGGCAGCCCCTCGGTCGGGATGTACGCGTTGGACAGCAGCGGCAGGACGAAGGTCGCCCCGCCCAGCTGGCCGGCGGCCTCCTCGCTGCGGGTGAGCAGTCCCAGGAAGATCCCGATCCACGTCGTCGCGAACCGGAACAGCAGCAGCAGCCCCACGGCGCCCGCCGCGCCGAGCGCACCGCCCTCCACCCGCCAGCCCACCGCGAGCCCGACCAGCAGGAGGGGCACCGTCCCGGCGGCCGTGACGAGCACGTCCGCGACCGACTGCCCCAGCGGCACCGCCGCCCGGCTCACCGGCAGGGTGCGCAGCCGGTCCGTCACGCCCCGGTGCGTGTCCTGGGCGGCCTGGAACATGCCCGTCATGATCCCGTTCGCCGCCGTCGCCACCAGCAGGCCCGGCACGAGGAAGGACCGGTACTCCGCGCCCGGCATCGCCAGCGCGCTGCCGAACACGTAGCCGAAGAACAGCAGCATCGTGACCGGCATCGACTGGGTGAGGATCAGCAGCCCCGGATTGTTCCGGAGCCGCCGCAACTGCCGGCCCAGCATCGCCGTGCCGTCGTACGCCAGGTCGTACGGCGTGGTCGTTCCCGTCGTCGCGCTCATGCCGCGAGCTCCTTGCTGCCGGTCAGGCGGAGGAAGACGTCGTCCAGGGTCGGCGGGCGCAGACTCGCGTCCACCAGCGGCACGCCCGCCGCGTCGAGTTCGCGCACCAGGCGCGGGAGTGTCAGGGTCGGGTCGGTGCTCGCCGCGCCGACCGTCCGGCGTTCGTGGTCGAGCACCGGTGCCGCCCCGGTGAGCCGGTCGAGGACGGCGGCCGCCCTCTCCATGGCGTCCGCGTCCGCGACGACGGCCTCCGCGTGCGCCCCGACCAGCGCCTTCAGCTCGGCAGGCGATCCCGTGTGCGCCACCCGGCCCCGGTCCACCAGGGCGATGTCGTCGGCGAGGCGGTCGGCCTCCTCCAGGTACTGCGTGGTCAGCACCACGGTCGTGCCGTCCTCCTTCAGGGCGCGCACCGCTTCCCAGATCTGGTTCCGGCTGGCCGGGTCCAGCCCGGTCGTCGGCTCGTCCAGGAAGAGCACCTCGGGCCGGCGGATCAGGCTCGCGGCCAGGTCGAGACGGCGCCGCATGCCGCCCGACAGGGTCGACGCGGGCCGGTCGGCGGCCTCGGCGAGGCCGAACCGGTCGAGCAGTTCGGCGGTCCGCGCGGAGGCGTCCCGCACCCGGTGCAGCCGGGCGAACAATCGCAGGTTCTGGCGTCCGGTGAGGTCCCCGTCGACCGAGGCGTACTGCCCGGTCACGCCGATCCGGCGCCGGACGGCCGCGGCCTCCCGCACGAGGTCGTGCCCGGCGATCCGCGCCGAGCCGGCGTCCGGTCGCAGCAGCGTGGTCAGGAGCCGCACGGCCGTGGTCTTGCCCGCCCCGTTCGGCCCGAGCAGTCCGCACACGGTGCCCTCGGCCACCGCGAGGTCCAGCCCGCGCAGGGCGCGCACGTCGCCGAAACGCTTCTCCAGACCTTCACTAAGTACAGCGTACGTAGTAGTCATGGGTCGACCATAGCGCACTACGTACGGTGTACGTAACTACGATGGAGGCCGAGGTGATGACAGATGGCGGGCCGAGCGGCCGAACCCGAAGTGATCTGGGCGCGCCCCGAGCGCACCGGCCGGGGACCGAGACCGGCGTACACCCGCGCCGACATCGCCGCGGCATCGGTGCGGATCGCCGACGCCGAGGGCCTGGACGCGGTCTCGATGCGCCGCGTCGCCTCCGAACTGGGCTGCGGCACCATGTCGCTGTACAACTACGTCCCCCGTAAGGAGGACCTGCACGAGCTGATGATGGACGCCGTCAGCGGCGAGCACGAGCTGTGGGAGCCGAGCGGCGACTGGCGCGCCGACATGCTCCGGGTCGCCCACCAGACCCGCGCGCTGATGCACCGCCACCCCTGGCTGCCCCGGCTGATGTCCGCGGTCCACGGCTTCAGCCCCAACGCCCTGCGCTACCTGGAGCACTGCCTGGCCTGCCTCGACCCCTTCGACGCGCCCTACGGCACGAAGATGGAGCTGGTGGCGATGGTGAACGGCGTCGTGACGACCTACGTCGGCAGCGAACTCGCCACCGTCGAGCGCACCCGCTCGCTGCCCTGGTCCCAGGAGCAGGAGAACGCGGCGCGGATCGCGTACCTGGGCAGCCGGCTGGCCAGCGGCGCCTACCCGCGCCTGGCCGCCTCCTTCGCCCAGGACGCCGGCCCCATCGACATGGAGGCGGTGTTCGAGCGGGCGCTTCAGCGGGTGCTGAACGGGTTCGAATGAACCCCAACTGGCCTGCGGCCGGGCCTCCGACGGGGCCCGCCCGTCGCGAATCAGGGTCTTTCGGGCGGGGTCTCGGCAACTCGCCGAGGAGGCCTGCTTCGAGCGGCTCACCGACGAGGAGACCGCCCTGCCGGAGCGGTGACCGATCCCTACAGCAGAGCCAGTTGACCCTCCGGGCCCTCCTCCGGTCCGTCCAGGACCGAGGCCGGTCCACGGGCGGTCCCGGGGGCCGGCAGCACGCCCGCGGCGTGCAGTTCCGTGGCCGTGACCGGATCCGTCACCGTCAGCTCCGCACAGCGCGGGCGCAGCTCTGCGAGCAGGGCGAGGACCGTGATCAGCTCCAGCAGCTCGGACGTCCAGGCCTGCGGCCAGCCGGCCGGGCGGATCGCCGCCAGCGTGCCCGGTTCGCCCTCGGCGGTGCGGGCCGCGAACCACTGCTCCAGGACCCGCACCCCGCCCACTTCGAAGTCCCAGGCGCCGGACGGCACGGGGGAGACGCGGCCCCCGTCGAGGTGCAGGGCCTCCTCGTCCCGGTCGTAGTGAAGGGTCAGCGGGCGCGCGGGCAGCGGGGCGCGGACGTAGGGGCGGCGTCCGCCGGGCAGTTTGGGGCGCTCGCCGTCGCGGCGCATCAGCCACAGCGCGCGGCGGCCCAGCGAGACGCCGTGCTCCCACTGCGCGGGGTCGGCGGTCAGCGGCACCACGGGGCCGGGACGGACGGCCGCCACCATCCACGCCAGCACGTCCAGCGGACCGGGGCGCAGCCCGAGCCGGCCGGCCAGGTGGTCCAGCAGCCCGGGGGCCAGGTTCGGCTCGGCCCCGCCGGGACGCCGGTGCAGCGGGCGGACGCGGGCCGGACCGAACAGGGGCAGGAGCGAGGTCGCGAGCAGGAGGGGGCCGGCGGCGTCGGACGTCTCCACGACGAAGACCTGCCGCTCGTCGGCCACCCGCCACAGCTCGGGACGGGCCGCGTCGATCAGCCGGTGGTCGGGAATCAGCCACTGCTCGTCGAAGGGCGCCCGCAGCACCCGTACGGGCTCCGGGCAGGGGCCCGAGGCGCGCGCCAGCCGTTCCGTGCCGCCCGACGTGCCCGGCAGCTGCCCGACCGCCGTGTGCGGCGTGCGCGAGCGCGTCGGCTGGAACAGGGCCTCGCGGTCGGGTCCCTCCGCCTTCACCAGGGCGTCCCAGCGGGCCCTCGGGGACGCCGGGTCGGGGGCCGCCGGCCACCCCCGGCCGAGCCGCGGCGGTGCGACGGACCACGGCATGAGGTCCGCCAGCGGCGGAGCGTCGTCGTGCGTCACGCCGGGCATCGTACGACGGCGCGCCGCGTCCTCACGTGGCGTCCAGGGTGACCGTGAAGGAGAAGCGGTCCCCCCGGTAGTGGATGACGGCCACGTCCAGCACCCGTCCCGCCGTGTCGTAGGTGATGCCCGTGTAGTGCAGGATCGGGCTGAGCAGCGGCACCTCGAGCAGCCGCGCCGTCTCCGGGTCCGCGAGCCGGGCCTCGACGGTGTCCGTGATCCGGCTGATGTCCATGCCGACCACGTCCCGCAGCACCTTGGTCATCGGCCACCGCGCGAGGTCGTCCGGGTCGATGCGGGCGGCCAGTTCGGGACGGATGTAGTTGCGTGCGTGGTTGGTGGGCTCGCCGGTCTTCTCGTCGCAGCGCAGCCGGTGGTACGTCGCCGCATCGGCCAGGTCCGGGAAGTACTCGGCGAGTTCGGGCGGCACGGGAGCGGTGCCGTGGCCCAGCAGCTCGGCCTTCATGCCGGACTGCTGGGCCACGATGGCGTCCACCGAGCCCAGCAGCCGCACGGGGGCGCCCCGCCGGGCGTGCGGCTCGATGAACGTGCCGCGCCGCCGGTGGCGGGTGATCAGGCCCTCGTCCTCCAGCTCCTTGAGCGCCTGCCGCATGGTCAGCACGCTCACCCCGTAGTGCCCGGCCAGCTGCTCCTCCGTGGGCAGGCGCAGCGGGTCCCGGGGCGAGCGGCCGAGTATCGAGGCGCGCAGGGACTGCGACACCTGGTACCAGAGCGGCAGCTTGCGGTTCAGGACGATGGAGTCCGGGGCGAAGGAGGTCACGGGCCATCCGTACCGGTAGGGGAATCCTCAGTGCAAGGGGCGGAAGTGGCGCTCCAGTCCCTGCCAGACGTCGTCGTAGCGCTGCTGGAGGTGCTCGGCGCGGGTCGCCTGGGGCGTCAGGCTCACCGGCCACCGGGTCTCGAACATGAACGCCAGCCCGTCGTCGATCTTCTGCGGCCTCAGCTCGGCGGCGCTCGCCCGGTCGAAGGTCTCCCGGTCCGGGCCGTGCGCCGACATCATGTTGTGCAGCGAGCCGCCGCCCGGCACGAACCCCTCGGCCTTGGCGTCGTAGGCGCCCTCGATGAGGCCCATGTACTCGCTCATCACGTTCCGGTGGAAGTACGGCGGCCGGAAGGTGTCCTCGCCCACCAGCCAGCGCGGCGCGAAGACCACGAAGTCGACGCCCGCGAGACCCGGGGTGTCGGACGGGGAGGTGAGCACCGTGAAGATCGACGGGTCGGGGTGGTCGTAGGAGATCGTGCCGATCACGTTGAAGCGGCGCAGGTCGTAGACGTACGGCACGTGGTTGCCGTGCCAGGCGACCACGTCGAGCGGGGAGTGGTCGTAGACGGCCGTCCAGAGGTTGCCGCAGAACTTGTTGACCACCTCCACCGGGCCCTCCACGTCCTCGTACGCCGCGACCGGCGCCCGGAAGTCCCGGGCGTTGGCGAGGCCGTTGGCGCCGATCGGGCCGAGGTCGGGCAGGCGGAAGGGGGCGCCGTAGTTCTCGCAGACGTAACCGCGGGCGTCGTCGTCGAGGAGCTCCACGCGGAAGCGCACCCCGCGCGGGATCAGCGCCACGTGGCCCGGCTCGGCGTGCAGCAGCCCGAACTCGGTGCGCAGCAGCAGGCCGCCGCGCTCCGGCACGATCAGCAGCTCGCCGTCGGCGTCGCTGAAGACGCGCTCCATGGAGGTGTCGGCGCGGTACAGGTGGACGGCCATGCCGGTGCGCTGGGTCGCGTCGCCGTTGCCCCCGAGGGTCCACAGGCCCGCCAGGAAGTCCGTCCCGGCCTCGGGCTCGGGCAGCGGGTTCCACCGCAGCCGGTTGGGGTCCGGCACGCACTGGGTGAACGGCGCGGTGCGCAGCGCGCCGTTGCCGGTCCGGGTGAACGCCGGGTGCGCGGCCGACGGGCGGATGCGGTACAGCCACGAGCGCCGGTTGTGCGCCCGCGGCTCCGTGAAGGCCGAGCCGCTGAGCTGCTCGGCGTACAGCCCCAGGGGCGCCCGCTGCGGCGAGTTCCGGCCCTCGGGGAGGGCCCCCGGAACGGCCTGCGAACTGTGCTCGTTGCCGAAGCCGAACAGGTAGGTCAGGCCCTCCGCGGTCTTCCGCGCGTCCCCGCTCATTGATCGCTCCCTCGCAATCTGATTCCTATGCGTCACCGTAGGATTGCGGTTTCCCGGGCGCAAGAGGGCGAGCGGACCTTCGTCCTCCTCCTGGGGGACGATGACCGGAACCAGACCTCTGGGGGATCCGGACTGTCGGACCGGTGTTCTACTCTCCCGGCATGTCGTGGACGCGGGAAGCAGCCGCCGCGCTCGCGGTCTGTGTCCTGTTGCTGACCGGATCCGCGGGCTGCGGCTCCAGTGACGGGGAAAAGCCGGAGGCCGGGGCGTCGCCGACGTCGGCGGGCCGGCTCCTCGAGAACACCGACGAGGGCGGCCGGCGCTACCGGGAGGCGGACGCCGGGCAGGCACCCGAGGTCGGCATCGAGGTGCAGCCCGACACGGACGACACCTGGGACGTCAGGCTGACCGTCCGCCACTTCCGGTTCTCGCCGCCCGGCACGGAGGCCGCGGCGGTGGCCGGCCGCGGTGTGGCGCACCTCTTCGTCGACGGGGACCTCGTCACCGTCCTGCGCGGCCCCCGGTACCGCCTGACCGCCGAACTCGTCCCGCGCGGCACCCACCACGTCACCGCACGGCTGTACGCCGACGACGGCACCGTCTGGGCCGTCGACGGCGAGCCGGTGGAGAGCACGGCGGACATCACGGCCTCGGAGGCGGAGCCGACCGGGGCCACGGAACCGGCGCTCCGCGAGGACGCGGCCCCGCCCGCCGCCGTCCGCACGGGTACCGGAGACCACGGTTCCCCGGACCGTGGCGGAAAGGCATCATGATGCACGTGCCCCACGCGACCCCGCTCCGTCGTGCCCCCGTGCAGCGGCGCAGCGCCGAACGGCTGACCCGGATCCTCGACGCCTGCGCCGCCCTCCTCGACGAGGTCGGCTACGACGGGCTGAGCACCCGGGCCGTGGCCCAGCGCGCCGGCGTCCCCATCGGCTCGGTGTACCGCTTCTTCGGCAACAAGCGGCAGATGGCCGACGCGCTGGCGCAGCGCAACCTCGAGCGCTACGCCGAGCGCGTGACCGAGCGGCTGACGGAGGCCGGTGACGGGGGCTGGCGGGACGCCCTCGACGCCGTGCTCGACGAGTACCTGGCGATGAAGCGGACCGCGCCCGGCTTCTCGCTGGTCGACTTCGGCAACCAGATACCGGTCGGCGGACGCCAGGCCGAGCCCAACCACCGCGTCGCCGACCGGGTCACCGAACTGCTCGCCGGCTACCTCGGCCGCCACCCCGACGACGACCTGCGCCGCGCCTTCCTGGTCGCCGTGGAGACCGCCGACACCCTCGTCCAGCTCGCCTTCCGGATGGCGCCGGACGGCGACGAGGCGATCATCGGCGAGGCCCGGGAGCTGCTGGCGGCGTATCTGGGGCGCGTGCTCGACTGACGCGCGGCAAGGCCGTCGCCGCCGGGTTCCGCCAAGGTCTCCCCGCCATGCCTACCGGTCGGTATGCTCGCCCCGAGGTTCCACGTCCGCGCGCCACCGCCGCCGTCCTCCGGGAGGACCCGTGTCCCGCACCGCCCTGCGTATCTGCCCCCTGTGCGAGGCCACCTGCGGCCTGACCCTGACCGTCGAGGGCACCAGGGTCACCGCCGCCCGCGGCGACCGCGACGACGTCTTCAGCCGCGGGTTCATCTGCCCGAAGGGGGCCTCCTTCGGCGCCCTCGACGCCGACCCCGACCGGCTGCGCGCACCCCTCGTGCGCCGGGACGGCGAGCTGCGCGAGGCCACCTGGGAGGAGGCGTTCGACGCGGTCGCCGAGGGCGTCCGCCCCGTCGTCGAACGGTACGGCCCGCACGCCGCCGGCATCGTCCTCGGCAACCCCAACGTGCACACCGTGGCCGGCGCCCTCTACCCGCCGGTCCTGCTCGGCGCGCTCGGCACCCGCAGCCTCTTCACCGCCTCCACGCTCGACCAGATGCCCAAGCACGTCTCCAGCGGCCTGCTGTACGGCGACGCGGGCGCCATCCCGGTGCCCGACCTCGACCGCACCGACCACCTGCTCCTCATCGGCGCCAACCCGCTGGAGTCCAACGGCAGTCTGTGCACGGCGCCCGACTTCCCCGGCCGGCTGAAAGCCCTCAGGGCCCGCGGCGGCACCCTCACCGTCGTCGACCCGCGCCGCACCCGCACCGCGAAGCTCGCCGACCGGCACGTGGCGATCCGCCCCGGCACGGACGCCCTGCTCCTCGCCGCGATGGCCAACGTCCTGTACGAGGAGGGCCTGGTGGACCTCGGCGCCCTCGCGCCGCACGTCGAGGGCGTCGCTGAACTGGGCGACGCCGTACGGGACTTCACTCCGGAGTCCGTCGCCGCCGCCTGCCACGTGGACGCCGGGACGACACGTGCCCTCGCCCGCGAACTCGCCGCCGCCCCCACCGCCGCCGTCTACGGCCGCATCGGCAGCTGCACCGTCCCGCACGGCACCCTCGCCAGCTGGCTCGTGGACGTCCTCACCGTCCTCACCGGCAACCTCGACCGGCCCGGGGGTGCCCTCTTCCCGCAGGCCGCCACCGACCGGACCCCGCGCCCCGCAGGGCCCGGCCGGGGCTTCGCGCTCGGCCGCTGGCACTCCCGGGTGAGCGGGTACCCCGAGGCGAAGGGCGAGCTGCCGCTGTCCGCCCTCGCCGAGGAGATCGACACCGCGACCGGCGAGGGCGAGCCGGTACGCGCACTGATCACGGTCGCCGCCAACCCCGTGCTGTCCGCTCCCGACGGCGACCGGCTCGACAAGGCGCTGGCCTCGCTGGACTTCATGGTGAGCGTCGACCCGTACCTGAACGAGACCTCGCGCCACGCCCACGTCGTCCTGCCGCCGCCCCCGCCGGCCCAGAGCCCGCACCACGACTTCGCCTTCAACGGCCTCGCCGTGCGCAACCAGGTCCGATACACCCGGCCCGCCGTCCCCCTCGAACCCGGCCGGACGGCCGAGACCGAGATCCTGGCCCGGCTGGTGCTCGCCGTCTCCGGCGGGCACGGCGCCGATCCCGCCGCCGTCGACGCCATGGTGATCGAGCAGACCCTCGGCAAGGCCGTACGGGACCCGCACTCTCCCGTCCACGGGCGCGACCCGAGCGACCTCGCCGCCCGCCTCACCGGCGTCGACGGCCCCGAGCGGCGGCTGGACATGATGCTGCGCCTCGGCCCCTACGGCGACGGGTTCGGCGCCCGCCCCGACGGGCTGACGCTGGACCGGCTGCTCGCCCACCCGCACGGCATCGACCTCGGTCCGCTGCGCCCGCGCCTGCCGCAGCCGCTGAGGACCCGCAGCGGGAAGGTGGAGCTGCTCCCCGCGCCCATCGTCGGCGACCTGCCGCGTCTGAGGCGCGCCATGGACGAGCGCCCCGAGGGGCTCCTCCTGGTCGGCCGGCGCCACCTGAGGTCGAACAACAGCTGGATGCACAACGTCCCCGCCCTCACCGGCGGCTCCAACCGCTGCACCCTGCACGTCCACCCCGACGACGCCGGCCGGCTCGGCCTGCGGGACGGGGAGCCGGTGCGCGTCAAGGGGGCCGGGGGAGAGGTGACCGCCCCCGCCGAGGTCACCGACACCGTCCGGCCGGGCGTGGTCAGCCTCCCGCACGGCTGGGGCCACGACCGGCCCGGCACCCGCCTCGCCCACGCCGCCGGCGACCCCGGCGTCAACGTCAACCAGCTCCTCGACGGCAGCCTGCTGGACCCGCTCTCGGGCAACGCGGTCCTCAACGGCATCCCCGTCGAGCTCGCCCCGACGGCCCGGCCCTGACCCGCCCCCGACCTGAGCAAAGCTGTGACCTGGAGTTTTGCGCTTATTGCTCGCATGTCAACGTCTTGTTAACGCGGCTTCGCGCCACCTAACGTCGCTCGCACCGCCTGCCCCGGTGGGATGTTCAAGGGCGAACGTTAGGTATCCATTCATGCTGACCATCCTCGGCTTCGCCATGATCGCGACCTTCCTGGTCCTGATCATGATGAAGAAGATGTCGCCGATCGCGGCGCTCGTGCTGATCCCCGCGCTGTTCTGCGTGTTCGTCGGCAAGGGCGCCCATCTGGGCGACTACGTCATCGACGGCGTGTCCAGCCTCGCCCCCACCGCGGCGATGCTCATGTTCGCGATCGTCTACTTCGGGGTGATGATCGACGTCGGGCTGTTCGACCCGATCGTCCGGGCGATCCTGAAGTTCTGCAAGGCCGATCCGATGCGGATCGTCGTCGGCACGGCGCTGCTGGCCGCGATCGTCTCCCTGGACGGCGACGGCTCGACCACCTTCATGATCACGGTCTCGGCCATGTACCCGCTGTACAAGCGGCTGAAGATGAGCCTCGTCGTGATGACGGGTGTCGCCGCGATGGCCAACGGCGTGATGAACACCCTGCCCTGGGGCGGCCCCACCGCCCGCGCCGCCACCGCGCTGAAGGTCGACGCCACCGACATCTTCGTGCCGATGATCCCGGCCCTGGCCGTGGGCCTGGCCGCGGTCGTCGTCCTGGCCTACGTCCTCGGTGTGCGCGAGCGCCGGCGGCTCGGCACCCTGACGCTGGACGAGACGCCGGTGCGGGAGGACGAGAGCGAGACGGTGCTGGTCGGCGCGGGTGCGGCGGCCGGCACGGGACCGGGCGGCGCGTCCCGCACCGGTGCCGGTGCCGGCACCGGCGTCGGCAGGGCGTCCGCGGATGCCGGCGGCCCGGCCGCGGGGGCGGGCGAGGCGGACGACACGTTCCAGGGCCTGGACCCGCACCGCGCCACCCTGCGTCCCAGGCTGTACTGGTTCAACGCGCTGCTCACGGTCGCCCTGCTGACCGCCATGATCATGGAGCTGCTGCCGATCCCGGTGCTGTTCCTGATCGGCGCGGCACTCGCCCTCACCGTCAACTTCCCGCACATCCCCGACCAGAAGGCCCGGATCGCGGCCCACGCCGACAACGTCCTCAACGTCTCCGGCATGGTCTTCGCCGCCGCCGTCTTCACCGGCGTCCTCACCGGCACCGGCATGGTCGACCACATGGCCAACTGGCTGGTGGACACCATCCCCGACGGCATGGGCCCGCACATGGGGCTCGTCACCGGCCTGCTGAGCCTGCCCCTGACCTACTTCATGTCGAACGACGGCTTCTACTTCGGCGTCCTGCCGGTGCTCGCCGAGGCCGGCCACGCGCACGGCGTGTCGACGCTGGAGATCGCCCGCGCCTCGATCGTCGGCCAGCCGCTGCACATGTCCAGCCCGCTCGTCCCCGCCGTGTACGTCCTGGTCGGCATGGCCAAGGTCGAGTTCGGCGACCACACCCGGTTCGTCGTGAAGTGGGCGGTCCTGACCAGCCTGGTGATCCTCGCGGCGGGCATCCTGTTCGGCATCATCTGATCACCGGCCCGGCTCCCACCGACCGTGTGCGGGGGCCGGACGCCCAGGAAGGACACGACCATGACGCCCGGTGGGAACCGCGGCTGGCTGCTCCGCCTCGTCATCGCCTTCGGCTTCGCTCAGGGGGCGGTGTCGATGGCCCGGCCCGCCGTCTCCTACCGGGCCCTAGCCCTGGGCGCGGACGAGCGGGCGATCGGTGTCATCGCCGGCGTGTACGCGCTGCTGCCGCTGTTCGCGGCCGTGCCGCTGGGCCGCCGCACCGACCACGGCCGCTGCGCCCCGCTGCTGCCCGCCGGCGTGGTGCTCATCGCCGGCGGCTGCGCGCTGAGCGGTGTCGCCGGGTCGCTGTGGGCGATGGCGCTGTGGAGCGGCGTCATGGGCCTCGGCCACCTCTGCTTCGTCATCGGCGCGCAGTCGCTGGTCGCCCGCCAGTCCGCGCCGCACGAACAGGACCGCAACTTCGGCCACTTCACCATCGGCGCCTCGCTCGGCCAGCTGGTCGGGCCCGTCGCGGCCGGCGCCCTGATCGGCGGCCCGGACATGGCGGGCAGCAGCGCGCTCGCCCTGGTCGTCGCGGGCGCGGGCGCGGCGGTCGCGTTCACGTCGCTGTGGCGCATCGAGCACCCGGCGGCCGCCGGGTCCCGCCGGGAGCAGGGGCCGCGCGTCCCGGTGGGAGGCATCCTGCGGGCCCGGGGCGTGCCCGCGGGCATCCTGATCAGCCTGTCGGTGCTGTCCGCGACCGACATCCTCACCGCCTACCTCCCGGTGGTCGGCGAGCACCGGGGCATCTCCCCGGCCGTGATCGGCGTCCTGCTCAGCCTGCGCGCGGCGGCCACGATCGCCTGCCGGCTGGTGCTGACGCCCCTCCTGCGGTGGCTCGGCCGCACCGTCCTGCTCACGGTGACCTGTCTGGTGGCGGCCGTGCTGTGCGCCGGGGTCGCGCTGCCGGTGCCGGTGTGGGCCCTGGGTGTGATGCTCGCCGTCCTCGGCTTCTGTCTGGGCGTCGGCCAGCCGCTGTCCATGACGACCGTCGTCCAGGCCGCCCCCGACGGGGCCCGCTCCACCGCCCTCGCCCTGCGCCTGACCGGCAACCGCCTCGGCCAGGTCGCCGCGCCGGCCGCGGCCGGTCTGATCGCCGGTGTCGCGGGCGTGGCCGCGCCCTTCGTGATGCTCGGCGCGCTGCTCCTGCTGTCCTCGGGCGTCGCCCTGCGCTCCCCGGCCGGGCCGGCGCCCGAGCGCGCGTCCGCTGCCGACGGCCCCGACCGGGGCCGGCCGTCGCACCGTACGGCGGGTCGGGGCGGTGGCCGGTGCGAGGGTCCGCCGGACCGGGGGAGATGATGGCGGTCACCATCAGGGGATCGGGGAGCAACCATGGCCGTACTCGTCCTGACCGGCGTCCTGCTGCTGGTCGCCGGAGGATGCGTCTGCGTCGTCCTGGCCGCGCGGGGAGGCCCCCGCTGGACCGGGGTGGTCGCCGCGGCGACCCTGGCGGCGGGCGAGCTGGTCCGCACCTCGCGGCGCCCGGGCGCCGGCCCGGGCCGGAGCGGCGGCGCGGACGACTAGCGTCGGCGCGGACGACTGGCGTCGGCGCCGCGCCGGACGGCTCCGCAGCTGCGGGGCGGGCCCGACCGCCCGGTGGTGCGGGGCCGGGACGGCTCCCGCTCCGGGGCGCGCACTGCCGCGGCGCGGGCCCGGCCCGCCGACCGCCCGGTGGTGCCGAGCCAGCCTCGATCGCCCGCCGTCGCACCGTCGCGACGCACGGTCCCGGTGGTGTCGGCCGCCGCGAGCAACTCCCCACGGGCTCCGCCCTGATCATTCCCTGAGACGCCCCCCGCCCCGAATCCGGCCGTCCGCTTTCTCACTGGACGGACACTCGCGTGAGATGCGGTCCGGTCTCTTCCCCGGCCGCGCACAGTCCGTTAACTTCCGTGACTCACACGCCCCGTGCGTCCCGTGCGGGGTGTCCGTCCACGAAGTCCCAGCGCCAGTGAGCCCCCGGGGGCACTCCATGACACGCGCCATCTCCCTGCACGACGTGAGCAAGACCTACGCGCGAGGCGTCCGCGTGGTGGACCGGCTGTCGCTGGACATCGCGCCCGGCGAGTTCCTCGTCCTGCTCGGCCCCTCCGGCTGCGGCAAGTCCACCCTGCTGCGCATGATCGCCGGACTGGAGGAGATCACCGAGGGCAGACTGCTGCTCGACGGCGCGTACGCCAACGACCTGCTCCCCGCCGAACGGCGCATGGCGATGGTCTTCCAGAACTTCGCCCTGTACCCCAACATGACGACCCGAGGGAACATCGGCTTCCCGCTGCGCGTCGAGGCACCCCAGGCCGACCACGGCCCCCGCGTGGACGCCACCGCCCGGATGCTGGGCATCGAGGACCTCCTCGACCGCTTCCCCGCCCAGCTCTCCGGCGGCGAACGCCAGCGCGTCGCCATGGGCCGGGCCATCTCCCGCCGGCCCACCGCCTTCCTGATGGACGAGCCCCTGTCCAACCTCGACGCCAAACTCCGCAACCACCTGCGCGCCGAGATCACCGGGCTGACCCGCGAACTGGGCGTCACCACCGTCTACGTGACCCACGACCAGTCCGAGGCGATGTCCCTCGGCGACCGGGTCGCCGTGCTGCGCGGCGGCGTGCTCCAGCAGGTGGACGCCCCGCGCACCGTCTACGCCCTGCCGCGCAACGTCTTCGTCGCCGCCTTCATCGGCACCCCCCGCATCAATCTGCTGCGCGGTCTCGTGCGCGCCCCGCTCGACGGGGCGATGACCGTCAGCCTGGGCAAGCAGTTCCTGCGCCTGCCCGAACCGCTCTCCCTGGACCACCAGTTGCTCCGCGTCCAGCAGGGCCGGGAGGTCATCGTGGGCCTGCGGTCGGAGGCCGTCCGGATCGCCGACCCCGCCTCCGCCCGCCCCGGCGAGGTGCTGCTCACCGGCCTGGTGGAACACGTCGAGTTCCAGGGCCACGAGGTCCTCGTCCACTTCAACACCGGTTCCCGGCCCGCCGTCGTCCCCGACCTGGAGGCCCCGCGGCCCGCCGCACGCCCCGCGGGCCGCCGCCGCCGCGACGGCACGGTCCTCGGCCGGCTGAGGGAGCGGGCGGGCGCCCTGCGCGCCGGTCCCGTGGTCGCCCTGGACGAGCCGCCGGAACCCGGGCCCGCGGTCACCGCCCCCGACGGCCGTCTGCCCGGTGACCTGATCGTCCGGACCACCCCCGACATCCACCTCCGCCACGGCATGCAGGTGCCTCTCCTCGTCGACCTCGCCCACCTGTTCGTCTTCGACCAGTACGGCGAACGGATCTGCCCCGACCCGGCCCGGCTGCCGGACCTGGAGGAGTGATTCCGGCCGCTGCCGGCCCTCCGGGAGGGTGAGCCGCGCCACCATGGCGGCCGCCTCTGGTGCCGTAAAACTATCGGCGCTAGTTTGGGGCCGGACGACGAGGCCCGCCCGGAAGGAACGCGATGAAGGCACACGACGGCATGTACATCGACGGAGCCTGGCGCCCCGCCGACGGACGGGACACGATCGACGTCGTGAACCCGGCCGACGAGCAGGTGATCGGCACGGTCCCCGCCGGCACCGCCCTGGACGTGGACGCCGCCGTACGGGCCGCCCGCGCCGCCCTGCCGGGCTGGGCCGCCACCCCGCCCGCCGAACGCGCCGCGCGGCTGGCGGCCCTGCGGGACGTGCTGGTGGCCCGCAAGGACGAGATCGCCGGGACCGTCACCGCGGAACTCGGCTCACCGCTGAAGTTCTCGCAGGCCGTGCACGCCGGCGCACCGATCGCGGTCGCGGGCTCCTACGCCGAGCTGGCGGCGACGTACGCCTTCGAGGAGAAGGTCGGCAACTCCGTCGTCCACCACGAGCCGATCGGCGTGGTCGGCGCCATCACCCCCTGGAACTACCCCCTCCACCAGATCGTCGCCAAGGTCGCCCCGGCGCTCGCGGCCGGGTGCACCGTCGTCCTGAAGCCAGCCGAGGACACCCCGCTCACCGCCCGGCTCTTCGCCGAGGCGGTGCACGAGGCGGGCGTCCCGGCGGGCGTCTTCAACCTGGTCACCGGCCTCGGCCCGGTCGCCGGCCAGGCCCTCGCCGAGCACCCCGACGTCGACCTGGTCTCGTTCACCGGCTCCACCGCCGTCGGCCGCCGGATCGGCGCCATCGCCGGCGCCGCCGTCAAGAAGGTCGCCCTCGAACTCGGCGGCAAGTCCGCCAACGTGATCCTGCCGAGCGCCGACCTGGCCAAGGCCGTGAACGTCGGCGTCGCCAACGTCATGTCCAACTCCGGTCAGACGTGCAGCGCCTGGACGCGCATGCTGGTCCACCGCGACCAGTACGACGAGGCCGTCGGGCTGGCCGCCGAGGCCGCCGCGAAGTACGGCGACCGGATCGGCCCGGTCGTCAACGCCAGGCAGTGGGAGCGGGTGCGCGGCTACATCGAGAAGGGCGTGGCCGAGGGCGCGCGCCTCGTCGCGGGCGGCCCCGAGGCCCCGCGCGAGCAGGGCTGGTACGTCCGCCCGACCGTCCTCGCCGACGTGACCGAGGACATGACCGTCGCCCAGGAGGAGATCTTCGGGCCGGTCCTGTGCGTGCTGCGCTACGAGGACGAGGAGGACGCCCTGCGGATCGCAAACGGCACGGTCTACGGCCTCGCCGGGGCCGTCTGGGCCGCCGACGAGGCGGAGGCCGTCGCCTTCGCCCGCCGCATGGACACCGGCCAGGTCGACATCAACGGCGGCCGCTTCAACCCGCTGGCCCCCTTCGGCGGCTACAAGCAGTCGGGCGTCGGCCGCGAACTGGGCGCGCACGGCCTCACCGAGTACCTCCAGACCAAGTCCCTCCAGTTCTAGTCAGGGGAGTTGCCCACCTCATGGCCGTCCGTACCGCTGTCCGCGCCGCCGTCGTACCCGCCGTAGGCTCCCCGCTGGAGGTCACCGAGATCGAGCTGCCGGAGCCGGGCCCCGGCCAGGTCCGGGTGAGGCTCGCCGCCGCCGGGGTCTGCCACTCCGACCTGTCCCTGTCCAACGGCACCATGCGCGTGCCGCTCCCCGCCGTCCTCGGCCACGAGGGCGCCGGCACCGTCGTCGCTGTCGGCGAGGGCGTCACCCACGTCGCGCCCGGCGACGGTGTCGTCCTCAACTGGGCCCCGTCCTGCGGCACCTGCCATCCCTGCTCGCTCGGCGAGGTCTGGCTGTGCGCCGACGCCCTGGCCGGCGCCGCGAACACGCACGCCCACCGCGCCGACGACGGCACCGCCCTGCACCCCGGCCTGAACGTCGCCGCGTTCGCCGAGGAGACGGTGGTGTCCGCGTCCTGCGTCCTGCCCAGCCCGGACGGTGTCCCGCTCACCGACGCCGCCCTGCTGGGCTGCGCCGTGCTCACCGGATACGGCGCCGTCCACCACTCGGCCCGGGTCCGGGAGGGCGAGACGGTCGCCGTGTTCGGCGTCGGGGGAGTGGGCCTCGCCGCCCTCCAGGCGGCCCGGATCGCGGGCGCCGCGACGATCGTCGCGGTCGACGTCTCCCCGGAGAAGGAGGAACTGGCCCGTGCCGCCGGCGCCACCGACTACCTGGTCGCCTCCGACGACACCGCCCGCGAGATCCGCGCCCTCACCGGCAGGCAGGGCGTCGACGTGGCCGTCGAGTGCGCCGGCCGCGCGGTCACCATCCGGACGGCCTGGGACTCCACCCGGCGCGGCGGCCGCACCACGGTCGTCGGCATCGGCGGCAAGGACCAGCAGGTCACCTTCAACGCCCTGGAGATCTTCCACTGGGGCCGCACCCTGTCCGGCTGCGTCTACGGCAACGCCGACCCGGCCCGGGACCTCCCGGTGCTGGCCGAGCACATCCGCACCGGCCGGCTGGACCTGGGAACCCTGGTGACGGAACGCATCGCCCTGGACGGCATCCCGGCGGCCTTCGAGAACATGCTGGCGGGCAAGGGCGGCCGGGCGCTGGTGGTCTTCTAACGCCTCGCGTCCGCGGGACGCGGCTCCGGAGTCCCGCCCGGCTCCGGGGCCCCGCCCGGCTCCGGGGCCGCCGCCGCGCGCCTCCTGGACCGCGACACCGCCACGCCCGCCAGGCACAGCGCCCCGCCCGCCAGGGTCAGCGGCCCCGGCACCTCGCCGAGCGCCAGCCACGACATCAGGACGACGAGGGCGGGCACCGCGTACGTCGTCGCCCCCATCCGGCCGGCGGTCGTCCGGGCCAGGGCGTACGCCCACGTCGTGAACGCCAGGGCGGTCGGGAACACGCCCAGGTAGACCACGTTGAGCGTCGCGGAGCCGGGCGCCGTCGCCGCCTCCCGCACCAGCTGCCCGGCGAACGGCAGGCAGAGCACCGCCCCGACCAGGCACCCGAACGTCGTCACCTGGAGCGCGCTCGCCCGGCCCAGCGCCGGCTTCTGGGCGACCACCCCGCCCGCGTACGCCACGGCCGCCAGCAGGCACAGCACCACCCCGAAGAGCGAGGAACCGCCCCCGCCGGACATCGACAGGCCCACGGTCACCGCACCGGCGAACGACACCGCCATCCCCGTCACCAGCCGCGGCGGCAGCGCGTCACCGAGCAGCCGGGCGCCCAGCAGCGCGATGAGGATCGGCCCGACGTTCACCACCAGGGCGGCCGTACCGGCGTCCACCCGCTGCTCGCCCCAGTTCAGGACGACCATGTAGAAGCCGAACCACAGCAGCCCGGATATCGCGATCCCCCGCCAGGCCGCCCGGGGCGGCAGCCCCTCCCGGCGCACCAGGCAGATCGCCCCGAGCGTCAGCGCGCCCGACAGCAGCCGCCCGAGCGCCAGCGCGCCCGGCGAGTAGGCCTCGCCCGCGCTGCGGATGGAGACGAAGGCCGAGGCCCACAGGACGACGGTGACCGTGGCGGCGCCGGCGGCGAGAAGTCCGGCACGGCGGGACGGGGCGGTGCTCATCATGCTCCAGAGGCTAGGAGGGCGGGAGGCGGGGGACCGGCGGATTCCGGACGGGGAGCGCGCTCAGCGCAGCGCCGACGGGTCGATGCCCAGCAGCTCGGACAGCGCGTCCTCGCCGGCCGGCGTCACCCTGACCGCCCGCTCCGAGCCGATGCGCACGCACCAGCCGGCGTCCAGGGCGTGCCGGCACAGGGCCGCGCCCGCGACGCCCGCGAGGTGGGGGCGGCGTTCGGTCCAGTCCAGGCAGGCTCGGGCCAGTGGGCGGCGCTTCGTGCGGTCGAGGCGGATCCCGGCGGCGTCGAACCAGCCGAGTCCCGCGTCGGTGAGCGCGAAGCCGGTGTCCTGGCGCAGCAGCCCGCGCCCGGTCAGCGCGTCGGTGACCGTGATCCCGAGGCGCCCGGCGAGGTGGTCGTAGCAGGTGCGCCCGCGGGCCATCGCCGACCCGGCGCTCGACGCGCGGAGGGTGCGCGGACGCCGGGCCGCCGCCTCGGGCGCGACCTGCGCGGCCAGGTCCTCGACGAGGTGCGCGATCCGCTCGTCGGCCAGCCTGACGTACCGGTGCCGTCCCTGGCGTTCCTCGCTGAGCAGGCCGCCGGCGACGAGCTTGCCGAGGTGCTCGCTGAGCGTCGACGGGGCGACGCCCGCATGCCGGGCCAGCTCGCCCGCGGTCCACGCCCGCCCGTCGAGCAGCGCCAGCAGGCAGGCGGCCCGGGTCTCGTCGGCGATGAGCCCGGCCAGCCGCGCGAGTCCGGGCGCCTCACCGTCCTTTTCCGTCATGCGTCCAGGATGCGGCACGGACATGTCGGCGGGCGCCGAAGTGTCCTCACGCCTCCCGCGCCGCCTGCTCGTACTGCCGCGCCAGCCCGTCCAGCAGGGCCGTCAGACCGGTCTCGAAGGCCCGCTCGTCGATCTTCTCCTGCTGCTCGGCCAGGAGGTGCGCCTTGCCGAGGTGGGGATAGTCGGCGGGGTCGTAGGCGCCGGCGTCGTCCGGGAACCCCCGCGCGAAGGAGCCGAGCGCGGACCCCATGACGAAGTACCGCATCAGCGCGCCGATGGACGTGGCCTGGGCCGGCGGCCAGCCCGCCGCGACCATCGCCCCGTAGACGGCGTCCGCGAGGTGCAGGGCGGCCGGGCGGCGGCCGGGCCCGTGGGCCAGCACCGGGACGATGTTGGGGTGGTCGCGCAGGGCCGCCCGGTAGGAGACGGCCCAGTCGTGCAGCGCGGTCCGCCAGTCCCGGCCGTCCTCGAACATCGACAGGTCGACCTGCGCGCTGACCGAGTCGGCGACGGCCTCCAGGATCTCGTCCTTGGTGCGGAAGTGGTTGTAGAGCGAGGGCCCGCTGACCCCCAGTTCCGCGGCGAGCCGGCGCGTGGAGACGGCGGCGAGGCCCTCCGCGTCCACCAGCGCGCGGGCCGTCTCGACGATCCGGTCGGTGCTGAGCAGGGGCTTGCGCGGTCGGGCCATGGCGCACATAGTAGGGCTGCGGCCGTAAACTAGCAGTGCTAATTTAAATGTCTGGCTTTCAAGCTACGGCCGCCCGGATCCGTCTTCTGTGGGGTGACCCGTCATGAACCTGGAGCTCAGCGAGGAGCAGACCGCCGTGCGGCAGCTCGCCCGGGACTTCGTGGAGCGCGAGATCGCCCCCCACGTCGTCGCCTGGGACCGCGCCGAGGAGGTGGACCGGTCCATCGTCAGGAAACTCGGCGAGGTCGGCTTCCTCGGGCTCACCGTCGACGAGGAGTACGGCGGTTCCGGCGGCGACCACCTCGCGTACTGCCTGGTGACGGAGGAGCTGGGGCGCGGCGACAGCTCCGTGCGCGGCATCGTCTCCGTCTCCCTCGGGCTGGTCGCCAAGACGATCGCCGCCTGGGGGGACGAGGAGCAGAAGCGCCGCTGGCTGCCGGGGCTGACCTCCGGCGAGTACGTCGGCTGCTTCGGCCTGACCGAGCCCGGCACCGGGTCGGACGCCGGGAACCTGTCCACCCGCGCGGTCCGCGACGGCGACGACTACGTCGTCAACGGCACCAAGATGTTCATCACCAACGGCACCTGGGCCGACGTCGTCCTGCTCTTCGCCCGCTCCACGGACGCCCCCGGCCACAAGGGCGTCTCCGCCTTCCTGGTGCCCACCGACACCCCCGGCCTGACCCGCCGCACCATCCACGGCAAGCTGGGGCTGCGCGGACAGGCCACCGCGGAACTGGTCCTGGAGGACGTCCGCGTCCCCGCCTCCGCGATGCTGGCCCCCGAGGGCAAGGGCTTCTCGGTCGCGATGTCGGCGCTCGCCAAGGGGCGGATGTCGGTCGCGGCCGGCTGCGTCGGCATCGCCCAGGCCGCCCTGGACGCGGCCGTGCGGTACGCGGGCGAACGCGAGCAGTTCGGCAGGACCATCGCCCACCACCAGCTGGTGCAGGAACTGATCAGCGACATCGCCCTCGACGTGGACGCGGCCCGGCTGCTGACCTGGCGGGTCGCCGACCTGATCGACCGGGGGCGGCCCTTCGCCGTCGAGTCCTCCAAGGCCAAGCTCTTCGCCTCGGAGGCCGCCGTCCGCGCCGCCAACAACGCGCTCCAGGTCTTCGGCGGCTACGGCTACATCGACGAGTACCCGGCCGGCAAGCTGCTGCGCGACGCCCGCGTGATGACCCTCTACGAGGGCACCAGCCAGATCCAGAAACTGGTCATCGGGCGCGCGCTGACGGGCGTCTCGGCCTTCTGAGTACCCGACCTGAGTACGTCGGCGGATGTGGGCGGCGGCCCAAACGCCCCCCCGGGTGCCCCACCGGTGTAATATA
>NZ_JBHXFL010000041.1:6132-46597 GCF_042724095.1 Streptomyces sp. NPDC127100 | reverse complement strand
ACCACCCCCACGCCCTCACCGCGTTGGTGTGGGGTGTGGGGGGGGTCGTTTTTTTTAACCCGCCCCTGGCGGGGGCCCCCCCCCGGGGGGGGCCCCGCCCCTCTGTCCGGCTCCAGTGTTCCGGCGGCCTTCGGCGGCCTTCGGAGGTCAGACCGGCAGCAGCTCCCCCTCCCGGTCGGTGGCGGCCGCCGGCACGGCCTCCCGCAGCGTGGAGACCACGAGCTGCAGTTGTTCGTCACCCCTGACCATGTCCATGTGGCGGCCCGGCATCGCCCGCTGGGCCAGCCCGGCCGGGTACAGCCTGCGCCAGTGGGCGACGTACCGGGCTTCCGGCACCTCGTCCCCGCTGCCGTCACGCACCGTGTCGCTGACGAACAGGGTCGCCCTGGCCGCCGAGGGTCCGGGCCGGTAGGCCGCGAGCGAGCGCACCTCGGCCTCCAGCACCGCGTAGGGCAGCCACTCGTCGAGCGTGACGAGGTTCGGGTCGAGGTTCATCTCCGGCGCGATACGCCGCAACTCCTGTGCCGTGGCATCCCGCTCGGCCCCGCGCTCGTTCTGGCCGCGGCGCCACAACGCGTCGACCCGGCGGTACACCTCGGCGTGCCGCTGGAAGCGGTCCCGCTGGTCGTGGCCGGTCACCGCCGGCTCCAGCAGATACAGGCCTGTGACCTCCTCCGGGGCGGCCACGCCCATGGCGTGCGCGATCACGGCGCCCGTCGACCATCCGAGGATCGTGCACGGGCCCGTGGGCTGCACCGTGCGGATCTCCCGCCAGTACCGCTCAGCGATCGATTCGATCCCGACGAGCGGCGCCTCGGCCGGGTCCAGTCCCGGAGCCTGGATGCCGTACACGGTGAAGACGCCCGCCAGGCTCCGTGCGAGCACCCGGTACGGGTGGGTGCTGCCTCCTCCCGGGTGTACGCAGAACAGGACGGGCAGCTCGGGATCGATCACGGACGACAGGGGCACCACCAGCCCGGAGGACGCCGGTTGCGGGACGTCCAGGGCGGACGCCAGCTGGGCCACCGTCGGGTGCCGCACGATCTGCTGGAGGGCGACGCCCAGACCGGCGTCCCGCAGTCGCGCGACCACCCGCACCGCGCTGATCGACTGCCCGCCGAGTTCGAAGAAGTTGTCGTGGATGCCGATGGTGTCGATGCCGAGGACGTCGGTCCAGACGCCGGTGATGGTCTGCTCGGTCGAGTTGCGGGGTGGGATGTAGGTGGTGGCGAGGTCGGGCCGGTGGTGGTCGGGGGCGGGCAGGGCCTTGGTGTCGACCTTGCCGTTCGGCGTGAGCGGAAGCTGTTCGAGGGTGACGTAGGTGGTCGGGACCATGTAGTCGGGCAACTGCTGCTGGAGGTGGGTGCGGAGCTGATGGGTCGCGGGTGTGGCACCAGGGATGGGGACGACGTAGGCGACGAGCTGCTTACTACCCGGGGTGTCCTCGCGGACGGTGACGGCGGTGGCGTGGAGGTGGGGGTGGGTGGCGAGGGCGTTCTCGATCTCGCCGAGTTCGATGCGGTAGCCGCGGAGCTTGACCTGGTTGTCGATACGGCCGATGAACTCCATCGTGCCGTCGGCCCGCCACTTGACCAGGTCCCCGGTGTGGTAGACGCGAGGGTCGGGCTGCGGCGGGGTGAGGGGGTTGGGGGTGAAGCGCTGTGCGGTCAGCTCCGGCCGCCGGTGGTAGTGCCGGGCCAGGCAGATACCACCCAGCAGGGCGTGGCCGGGGATGCCGACAGGTGCGGGCTGGTTGTGGTGGTCCAGGACGTAGGCGGTGGTGTTGGTGATGGGCCGGCCCAGGGTGGTGGTGCCGCCGTGCGGGTCCGGCACGGTCGTCAGGCTCATCACGTTCGCCACCGAGCCCTCGGTCGCCCCGTACTCGTTGCTGATCGTGGTGTGGGTGCTGCTGGCGTCCAGCAGGCGGGCGACGAGCTGCGGGGTGAGGTTCTCACCGCCGGCGACGATGGTGGTGATGTGATGGCGGGCACCGCGCGCTTCCAGGTGCGCGGCCAGGACCTCCAGGTGCGAGGGGGTCGCCTTCAGGAAACTGATCGGGGTGTTCGTGCAGATCAGGTCGATCGCCGCGTCGAACGCCGTCTGATCCGGCCCGACCACCGGGATCGCAAGCTGCTGGCCCTGGATCAGCGGCAGGAACAACGCCGTGATCGTCAGGTCGAACGTCACCGACGAATACAGGACCGAACCGATGCCCCCCGGGATGTGTGCCGGGTAGTTCCGGTCGCACCAGTGCAGGTAGTTGACCACCCCACGGTGCTCCAGCGCCACACCCTTCGGCCGGCCCGTCGACCCCGACGTGTAGATCACATACGCCAGATCATCCGGCGAAGCCACAGGCTCCGGGTTGTCCTCCGGGCCGGTCGGCCACTGCGCGTCCACCAGCAGGCGCTCGACCGTGCCGGGCAGACGGCTCACCAGAGCGGTACTGGTGATGATCAACGGCGTGCCGGTGTCCTCGACCATGTACGCGATGCGGTCGGCCGGATACTCCGGATCGAGGGGAACGAACGCGGCACCCGCCTTCAAGATGCCCAGCAGGGTGGCGATGAGGTCGGGTGACCGCTCCAGGCAGACGGCGATCAGCGTGTCCGGCCGGATCCCGGTGCCGCGCAGGTGGTGAGCGAGCCGGTTCGCGCGGGCGTTGATGTCCGCGTAGGTCCAGCGGTGGTCGCCCAGCGTCACGGCGACCGCGTCGGGACTGGCGGCCACCCGGTCCTCGATCAGCCGGTGGATCGTCGCCGTGTCCGGATACGGACCCGTGACACCGTTCCAGTCGACCAGGATCTCCCGCCGCTCCCCCGCCGTCAGCATGTTGAGATCACCGATGCGGGCCGCGGGCGCTTCCACCACGGCGGCCAGCAGGCTCTCGAGGTGGCCTGCCATGCGTGCGATCGTCTCCGCGTCGAACATGCTCCGGTCGTAGACGAAGCGGAACTCCAGGGCCCGGCCCGCCGACACGACGAGAGTCAGCGGGTATCCGGTGCGCTCCACGCAGTTCACCAGGCGTCGGCTCAGTCCCTCGGGGAAGTCCGACGGCTTGTGCACCACCGGGTAGTTCTCAAAGACGAGGATGGACCGGAACAGCGGCTCGCCGCGCGGGATCCTGCTGTGTTTCTGCACGTCGACCAGGTGGCAGTACTCCCACTGCCGCATCTCCAGTTGCTCGTCCTGGAGATCACGCAGCCACTCGGAGACGATCAGGTCGCCCGTGAGCCGGCCGCGCACCGGCAGCGTGTTGATGAAGAGGCCCATCATCGACTCGACGCCGGGCAGATCGATCGAGCGGCCCGAGATGGTCGAGCCGAACAGCACCTCGTCGCGCCGGCTGTACCGCGAGAGCAGGATCGACCACAGGCCCTGCACCAGAGTGTTCATCGTGACGCGCTGGGACTTGGCGTAGTCCCGGGCCCGCGCGAACAACTCCGGGGAGGCACACACCTCGAACTCGCCGACTCCCGTGTCCCCGGTGTCCCGGTCGACGTTCAGGGCGGTGGGCTCGGTGACGCCCGCAAGGTAGTCGGTCCAGAACGCCGCGGAGCCGTCGTCCTGCCGAGAGTTGAGCCACTCGATGTACCGACGGTACGGGACGGTCGGCGGAAGGCCGGCGGGAGTGCCGTCGAGCAGCGCGCGGTAGAGGGCGAGCAGCTCCTTCTGGAGGATCTGCACACTCCAGCCGTCGAGGAGGATGTGGTGGAACGACCAGACGACGATCCGGCGTTCCTCCGACATGCGCAGCACGGTGACCCGGACCAGCGGGGCCCGTGACAGGTCGAACCCTCGGTCCCAGTCCTCCGCCAGGAAGGCGTCGAGCCGTTCCCGCTGATCGGCCAGGCCGCGCAGATCCCTCACCTCGAAGGGGAGGACAGCCTTGCGCTGCACCACCTGGACCGGCTCAGACACCCCCTCCCACACGAAGGCGCTGCGGAGGATCGAGTGCCGGTCGACGAGCTGCTGCCATGCGGCGCCGAACAGCGTCTCGTCGAAGGGCCCTTCGGCCTCCTCCGTCATCTGCACCATGTAGGGGCGCGTGTCGGAGGTGTCCTCCAGCGAGTGGTACAGCATGCCGAACTGCAGGGGCGAGAGTCCGTAGACGTCTTCCACGTTGTGCGCGCTCATATCGAGAACCTCTTCAGGATCGCGGCCATGTCGGCGTCACCGACATCGGTGAGGGGGACACCGGGGGTCTCCCGGCGGGCGTCGGCGGCTCCGTCGGCGCTGCCTTCGATCAGCTCGCGCAGGTGGCCGAGGATGCCGTCGGCCAGGTGCTCCACGGTGCGCCGGTCGTGCAGCGCGGTCGAGTAGTTGATGTACAGGCCGAACGTGTCGCCCTCGACGGCGGCGGTCACGTCCAGCACGTTCCACCGCATGCCGTCCGGGCTGATCGAGTGGCCCTTGGGCTCCTCGGGGCCGGCGTACCGCCCGATGCCCGGCAGGTCCCTGGTGAACTGCCCCAGGTAGTTGAAGTTCACTTCCGGAGTGGGCTGCCGGCGCAGTACGGACGCCACGTCCGGGGCACCGAGATGGCGCAGGATGCCGTAGCCGACGCCCTTGTTGGGGATTCGCGCCAGCTGCTCACGGACGGAGTCGAGCGAGTCCACCGCACTGGTGGCTCCCGGTGACAGCCGCAGGGTGACGGGGAAGACGGACGTGAACCATCCCACCGTCCGTGACAGGTCCACGTCGGGGAACAGATCCTCACGGCCGTGTCCCTCCAGACCGACCAGGGTCTCGTCGTCCCCCGTCCAGTCCCGCAGGGCGTGCGCCAGGGCGGTGAGCAACGCGTCGTTGATCTGGGTGCTGAAGGCCCCCGGCACGTCCCGCAGCAGGGCACGGGTCTCCTCGGGGCCGAGCTTCGCCACGACACCGGCGGCGGAGCCAAGGTCGTTGCGGCCGTCCCGGTCACGCGGCACCCGGCCGGCCGGCTTGGGCTCGGCCCAGTAGGCGAACTCGGCTCGTGCCTGTTCGGAGTCGGCGAAGCCGTGCAGTCGCTGTGCCCACGACCGGAACGACGTCGTCTTCGCCGGCAGCAGGGGCGCGAGCCCGGCGGCCCGCCGCTCGTAGCAACTGCCCAGGTCCTCCAGCAGGATCCGCCAGGACACGCCGTCGACCGCCATGTGGTGTACGACGATCAGCAGGCGTTGCCCGCGCGTGGGTCCCGACTCAAGCAGAGCGGCCCGCAGCAGCGGCCCCTTGGCCAGGTCGAGGCTCCGCTGCGTCTCCTCCGCGATCTCCAGCGACACCGACATCAGGGACTCGTCCGTGACACCGGACAGGTCGTGCACGTCGAGGACGCCGGTGTCCACGATCTCGTCCAGGTACTGGCGCCAGCCGTCGGACCCGTCGGCGCAGCGCAGGCGCAGCGCGTCGTGGTGCTCGACCAGGTCGGCCAGCGCGAGCCGCAGCACGTCGGCGTCGAGCCCGTCGGTGACCAGGAGTTCGGCCTGGTTGAAGTGGTCGAACGCCGGCAGGTCCTTCTCGAAGAACCAGTGCTGGATGGGCGTCAGCGGAACCTCGCCCACCACGCGGCCCTGTTCCGCGTCGACCGGCGTGGCCGTACCGGCGTGGGCCGCGATCTCGGCGATCGTCTGGTTCTTGAAGATCAGCCGGGGCGTGAGGTGCAGACCGAACTTCTTGGCGCGGGCGATCATCTGGATGCTGATGATCGAATCCCCGCCGAGTTCGAAGAAGTTGTCGTGGATGCCGATGGTGTCGACGCCGAGGATCTCGGACCAGACCGCGGCAAGGGTGCGCTCGACGTCCGTCCGGGGCGGGGTGTAGGTGGTGGCGAGGTCGGGCCGGTGATGGTCGGGGGCGGGCAGGGCCTTGGTGTCGACCTTGCCGTTCGGCGTGAGCGGAAGCTGTTCGAGGGTGACGTAGGTACTCGGGACCATGTAGTCGGGCAACTGCTGCTGGAGATGCGTGCGGAGCTGATGGGTCGCGGGTGTGGCACCAGGGATGGGGACGACGTAGGCGACGAGCTGCTTACTACCCGGGGTGTCCTCGCGGACGGTGACGGCGGTGGCGTGGAGGTGGGGGTGGGTGGCGAGGGCGTTCTCGATCTCGCCGAGTTCGATGCGGTAACCGCGGAGCTTGACCTGGTTGTCGATGCGGCCGATGAACTCCATCGTGCCGTCCGCCCGCCATTTGACCAGGTCCCCGGTGTGGTAGACGCGAGGGTCGGGCTGCGGCGGGGTGAGGGGGTTGGGCGTGAAGCGCTGTGCAGTCAGCTCCGGCCGCCGGTGGTAGTGCCGGGCCAGGCAGATACCACCCAGCAGGGCGTGGCCGGGGATGCCGACGGGCGCGGGCTGGTTGTGGTGGTCCAGGACGTAGGCGGTGGTGTTGGTGATGGGCCGGCCCAGGGTGGTGGTGCCGCCGTGCGGGTCCGGCACGGTCGTCAGGCTCATCACGTTCGCCACCGAACCCTCGGTCGCCCCGTACTCGTTGCTGATCGTCGTCTGCGTGCTGCTGGCGTCCAGCAGGCGGGCGACCAGCTGCGGGGTGAGGTTCTCACCGCCGGCGACGATGGTGGTGATGTGATGGCGGGCACCGCGCGCTTCCAGGTGCGCGGCCAGGACCTCCAGGTGCGAGGGGGTCGCCTTCAGGAAACTGATCGGGGTGTTCGTGCAGATCAGGTCGATCGCCGCGTCGAACGCCGTCTGATCCGGCCCGACCACCGGGATCGCAAGCTGCTGGCCCTGGATCAGCGGCAGGAACAACGCCGTGATCGTCAGATCGAACGTCACCGACGAATACAGGACCGAACCGATGCCCCCCGGGATGTGTGCCGGGTAGTTCCGGTCGCACCAGTGCAGGTAGTTGACCACCCCCCGGTGCTCCAGCGCCACACCCTTCGGCCTGCCCGTCGAACCCGACGTGTAGATCACATACGCCAGATCATCCGGCGAAGCCACAGGCTCCGGGTTGTCCTCCGGGCCGGTCGGCCACTGCGTGTCCACCAGCAGCCGCGGGAGCCCTTCCGGAAGACGCTGGTCGAGAGCGGTACTGGTGATGATCAGCGGAGCGTCCGCGTCCTCGACCATGTAGGCGATGCGGTCGGCGGGATACTCCGGGTCGAGGGGAACGAACGCGGCACCCGCCTTCAGAATCCCCAGCAGGGTGGCGATGAGGTCGGGTGACCGCTCCAGGCAGACGGCGATCAGCGTGTCCGGCGTGACACCAGTGCCGCGCAGGTGATGCGCCAGCCGGTTCGCCCGCGCGTTCACCTCCCCGAAGGTCCAGCAACGGTCTCCGAAGGCCACGGCCACCGCGTCCGGGTCCGCGGCCACCTGGTCCTCGATGAGCCGGTGGATCGTCGCGGTGTCCGGATACGGACCCGAGACACCGTTCCAGTCGACCAGGATCTCCCGCCGCTCCCCCGCCGTCAGCATGTTCAGCTCGGACAGACGCGCCCCCGGCGCGGCCGCCACCGACGCGGCCAGCGTCACGAAGTGGCCCGCCAACCGCTCGATCGTCGCCCGCTCGAACAGATCCGTCCGGAACTCCAGGGCCGCCAGCAGCTCGCCGGCCGACTCGGTCGCGGTCAGCTGGAGATCGAACTTGGCGTCCTGGCCTCCCACACCGACCTGCTCGACCGTCAGACCGGGCAGGCTCCACGCGTCGCCGTCCGGTGTGTTCTGGAAGACGAACAGGGTCTGGAAGAGCGGGTTGCGGGACAGGTCCCGGCCCGGGGCGAGCTCGTCGACGAGGCGTTCGAAAGGCAGGTCCTGGTGGTCGTAGGCGCCCAGGGCGGTGTCCTTGACACGGTCCAGCAGCTCGGTGAAGGCCGGGTCGCCGGACAGGTCCGTGCGCAGGACGAGGGTGTTGACGAAGAAGCCGATCAGGTCCTCGGTCTCGGCGCGGTTGCGGCCGGCGATCGGGGTGCCGACCGCGATGTCGTCCTGACGGCAGTAGCGGGCCAGGACGATCTGGAACAGGGACAGCAACGCCATGAACAGGCTCGCGCCCTGCCCGCTCGCCGCCGCCCGCAGCGCCTCCGTCACCTCCGACGGCACCGAGAAGTACACGGTGTCGCCCTCGGCGCCCTCCCTCTCGGCCGGCCGCCCGTGATCGGTCGGCAGCTCCAGGGTCGTCACTCCCGCGAGGCGCTCGCGCCAGTACGCCAGCTGACTTTCCAGGAACTCGCCACTGAGCTGCTCCCGCTGCCAGACGGCGAAGTCCGCGTACTGGACGGGGAGCTCGGGCAGCGACGCCCCGCGTCCGGCGAGGGTGGCCGCGTACAGTTCGCGCAGTTCGCGCGCCAGGATGCCGGACGACCAGCCGTCCGAAACGATGTGATGCATCGTCAGCAGTACGAACTGGTCATCGTCGGCGACACGCACCACGTCCACGCGCAGGAGCCGACCGCCGTCCAGCTCGAACGGTCTGCGGGCCTCCGTCGCCATGATGTCCGACGCCGCCTGCTCCCTGTCGGCCGCCGGGAGGGCCCGGACGTCGTGCACCACCGGAGTGACCACCCACGGGGCGTCCACCACCTGCGCGGGACGGCCCGAGCCGTCCGTGACGAACCGGGTGCGCAGCACCTCGTGCCGGGTGACCAGGCCGGTGAACGCCGCTCCCAGGGCACCGACATCGAGCTTGCCCCGCACCCGCAGCCCGAACGGCACGAGGTATTCGGCGCTGCCAGGCGTCAACTGGTCCAGGAACCACAGCCGCTGCTGCGCGAACGACAGCGGCAACGGACCGCTTTCGCGGTCGGCCGGAGCCAGCGGCGCTTCGTCGGCCGTCTCCAGTTCGCGGACGGCCGCGGCCAGTCTCGCCACCGTGGGCGACGTGAAGAGGGCCCGCACGGGGACGTCGACTCCGAGCCGCTGACGCAGACGCGACGTCACCTGCGTCGCGAGCAGTGAATGCCCGCCGAGTTCGAAGAAGTTGTCGTGGATGCCGATGGTGTCGATGCCGAGGACGTCGGTCCAGACGCCGGTGATGGTCTGCTCGGTCGAGTTGCGGGGTGGGGTGTAGGTGGTGGCGAGGTCGGGCCGGTGGTGGTCGGGGGCGGGCAGGGCCTTGGTGTCGACCTTGCCGTTCGGCGTGAGCGGAAGCTGTTCGAGGGTGACGTAGGTGGTCGGGACCATGTAGTCGGGCAGCTGCTGCTGGAGGTGGGTGCGCAGTTCGCCGGCGGTGGGTGCGTGTCCGGGGGTGGGAACGAGGTAGGCGGTGAGCTGCTTGTTGCCGGGGGTGTCCTCGCGGACGGTGACGGCGGTGGCGTGGAGGTGGGGGTGGGTGGCGAGGGCGGCCTCGATCTCGCCGAGTTCGATGCGGTAGCCGCGGAGCTTGACCTGGTTGTCGATGCGGCCGATGAACTCCATCGTGCCGTCGGCCCGCCACTTGACCAGGTCCCCGGTGTGGTAGACGCGAGGGTCGGGCTGCGGCGGGGTGAGGGGGTTGGGCGTGAAGCGCTGTGCGGTCAGCTCGGGCCGCCGGTGGTAGTGCCGGGCCAGGCAGATACCACCCAGCAGGGCGTGGCCGGGGATGCCGACAGGTGCGGGCTGGTTGTGGTGGTCCAGGACGTAGGCGGTGGTGTTGGTGATGGGCCGGCCCAGGGTGGTGGTGCCGCCGTGCGGGTCGGGCACGGTCGTCAGGCTCATCACGTTCGCCACCGAGCCCTCGGTCGCCCCGTACTCGTTGCTGATCGTCGTCTGCGTGCTGCTGGCGTCCAGCAGGCGGGCGACGAGCTGCGGGGTGAGGTTCTCACCGCCGGCGACGATGGTGGTGATGTGATGGCGGGCACCACGCGACTCCAGGTGCGCGGCCAGGACCTCCAGATGCGACGGGGTCGCCTTCAGGAAACTGATCGGGGTGTTCGTGCAGATCAGGTCGATCGCCGCGTCGAACGCCGTCTGATCCGGCCCGACCACCGGGATCGCAAGCCGCTGGCCCTGGATCAACGGCAGGAACAACGCCGTGATCGTCAGATCGAACGTCACCGACGAATACAGAACACTGCCGACCCCGCCGGGGATGTGTGCCGGGTAGTTCAGGTCGCACCAGTGCAGGTAGTTGACCACCCCCCGGTGCTCCAGCGCCACACCCTTCGGCCTGCCTGTCGACCCCGACGTGTAGATCACATACGCCAGATCATCCGGCGAAGCCACAGGCTCCGGGTTGTCCTCCGGGCCGGTCGGCCACTGCGTGTCCACCAGCAGCCGCGGGAGCCCTTCCGGAAGACGCTGGTCGAGAGCGGTACTGGTGATGATCAGCGGAGCGTCCGCGTCCTCGACCATGTAGGCGATGCGGTCGGCGGGATACTCCGGGTCGAGGGGAACGAACGCGGCACCCGCCTTCAGAATCCCCAGCAGGGTGGCGATGAGGTCGGGTGACCGCTCCAGGCAGACGGCGATCAGCGTGTCCGGCCGGATCCCGGTGCCGCGCAGGTGATGCGCCAGCCGGTTCGCCCGCGCGTTCACCTCCCCGAAGGTCCAGCGGTGGTCGCCCAGCGTCACGGCGACCGCGTCCGGGTCCGCGGCCACCTGGTCCTCGATGAGCCGGTGGATCGTCGCGGTGTCCGGATACGGACCCGTGACACCGTTCCAGTCGACCAGGATCTCCCGCCGCTCCCCCGCCGTCAGCATGTTCAGCTCGGACAGACGCGCCCCCGGCGCAACCGCCACCGACGCGGCCAGCGTCACGAAGTGGCCCGCCAACCGCTCGATCGTCGCCCGCTCGAACAGATCCGTCCGGTACTCCAGGGCCGCGCGCAGGCCGTCCGGCGACTCGACCGCCGTGAGCGTCAGGTCGAACTTGGCGACGCCCCGCTCGATCTCGGCCGGCTCGATCCGCGTGCCCGTCAGCTCCCAGGTCCGGGCCTCCGCGCTCTGGGGCGCCTGGAGGACGAGCATCGTCTGGAAGATCGGGTTGCGGGACGGGTCCCGCTCGGGGGCCAGTTCCTCCACCAGGCGTTCGAAGGGCAGGTCCTGGTGGTCGTAGGCGCCCAGGGCGGTGTCCTTGACACGGTCCAGCAACTCGGTGAACGTCGGGTCGCCGGACAGGTCCGTGCGCATGACGAGGGTGTTGACGAAGAAGCCGATCAGGTCCTCGGTCTCGGCCCGGTTGCGGCCGGCGATCGGGGTGCCGACCGCGATGTCGTCCTGACGGCAGTAGCGGGCCAGGACGATCTGGAACACGGACAGCAACGCCATGAACAGGCTCGCGCCCTGCCCGCTCGCCGCCGCCCGCAGCGCCTCCGTCACCTCCGACGGCACCGAGAAGGTCACCACGTCACCGCCGCCGCTCGGCAGCGCCGGGCGCTGGTGGTCGGTGGGGAGCTCGAGCGGCGCGACCCCGGCGAGGCGCTCGCGCCAGTACGCCAGCTGCCGCTCCACGGACTCGCCGCTGAGCTGCTCCCGCTGCCAGACGGCGAAGTCCGCGTACTGGATCGGCAGTTCGGGCAGCGACGCCTCGTGTCCGGCGACGGCGGCCGCGTAGAGTTCGCGCAGTTCGCGCGCCAGGATGCCGGACGACCAGCCGTCCGACACGATGTGGTGCAACGCCAGCAGCAGGTACTGGTCGTCGTCCGCGAGCCGCACCACGTCGGCCCGCAGGAGACGGCCGGCGTCCAGGTCGAACGGCCGTGTGGCCTCGGCGCGCAGCACCTCGCCCGCGCGGGCCTCCGCGTCCGCCTCGGTCCGCAGGTCGTGGACCGTGACATCCACAGGCCAGGGTGCGGTGATCACCTGCCTCGGTGTGCCGTCGTCGTCCGCCGGAAACGCCGTCCGCAGCACCTCGTGCCGGGCCACCAGACCCGACAGGGCGGTGCCCAGGGCGGCGACGTCCAGTGCGCCGCGCACCCGCAGCACCGTCGGCACCAGGTAGTCCGCGCTGTCCGGCGTCAGCCGGTCCAGGAACCACAGCCGCTGCTGCGCGAACGACAGCGGCAGCGGTGCGGCCTTCCGGTCAGCGCGTACGATCCGGGCCGCTGCCGCGCGCCGCCGCATGCGGGACAGCAGCCGTGCCTCGACCGAGTTCTCGCCCATGATGTTCCGTCCTCTTCCGTCTTGTCGCGTGGGCAGTGGGCCGCTGGTTCAGGAATCCTGTTCCTGCGCGTCGAACGATTCGATGAGCTGTCGCTTGATGCCGATGACGGTGGGCGACTGGAAGAGGCGCCGCAGACCGATGCGTACTCCGGTCGCCGCCTCCACCTGGTTGACGAGCTGGATGGCGAGCAGGGAGTGCCCGCCGGCGTCGAAGAACCCGTCGTGGACTCCGACGCGTTCGACGCCGAGCACGGCGGCCATGATGCCCGCGAGCTCCGCCTCGATCTCGTCCCCCGGCGCGCTGTATCCGGCGGTGGTGTCGCCGTCGCTCCCGAGGGCCGGCAGTGCCGCGTGGTCGACCTTGCCGTTCCGGTTGAGCGGCAGTTCCGGGAGGACGGCGAAGGCGGACGGCATCATGGCGCGCGGCAGGCGTTCCGCGGCCCATTCGCGCAGCTCGCCGACGTCCACGGTGGCACCGGGCGCGGGCACGCAGTAGGCGGCCAGCCGCTTGTCGCCGGGCGTGTCCTCGCGGACGACCACCGCGCAGACCCCCACCGCGTCGTGGGTGAGCAGTGTCGCCTCGATCTCGCCCAGTTCGACCCGGACGCCGCGCAGCTTCACCTGCCGGTCGATGCGTCCCAGCAGGTCGAGTTCGCCGTCCGCGGTGAACCGGCCGAGGTCGCCCGTGCGGTACATCAGGCCGCCGCGGAACGGGTCGGGGACGAAGCGCTCGGCTGTCAGCTCGGGCCGCCGGTGGTATCCGCGTCCGACGCTGTCGCCGCCGAGGTACACCTCGCCGAGCACGCCCGCGGGTACGGGACGGCGGTCCGGGTCCAGGACGTAGACGGTCTGGTTGACCATGGGCCGGCCCGCGCGGACCGGTCCGGCCGGGTTCGTGCGCGAAGCCCGCCAGTACGTCGTGTCCACCGAGACCTCGGTGGCGCCGTACAGGTTGACGAGGTCGCCGGGGAAGCGTTCGGTGAACCGGCCGACCAGCGTCGGCTGGAGCGGCTCGCCGCTGGCGAAGGCGTACCGCAGGTGCGTGCAGTCGCCGGGCCGGACACCGGAGACGAACAGGTCCAGCAGGCTCGGCACGAAGTGGAGGCCGACCACGCGGTGGGCGCGCATCAGGCGGGACACCTCGGTCATGTCGAGCCGGTCGGAGCCGGGCACGAGCACGACCGTGGCGCCCTGCCACAGGGGCCAGAAGATCTCGTACGCCGAGACGTCGAAGGACAGCGGCGTCGCCTGGAGGAACCCCTCGCCCTCGGCGAGCGGGAAGGCGTCCTGCATGCCGGCCAGGTAGTTGACCACTCCGCGGTGTTCGATGCGGACGCCCTTGGGGCGGCCCGTGGAGCCGCTGGTGTAGATCAGGTAGCAGAGGTCGCCGGGTTCCGCGACGGGTTCCGGCGTGTCCGTGGGGAGGGTGTGCGGCAGGTCGGCGGGCCGGTCCACGGCCAGCAGGTCCGGGCCCTCGGGCAGCAGGGCGGTGTGCGCCGTGTCGGTGACGATCAGCGGCGCGCCGGAGTCCGCCACCAGGTACGCCAGCCGCTCCGCCGGGTGTTCCGGGTCGAGCGGCACGTAGGCGGCGCCGGCCTTGAGGATGCCGAGCAGCGTCCACACCATGGCGGGCGAGCGTTCCAGGCAGACGCCCACGGGTACGTCCGGTCCGATGCCCGGCACGGCGCGCAGCCGGTGGGCGAGGCGGTTGGCCCGTTCGTCGAGCTGGCGGTAGGTCAGGGTCTCGGTGCCGCACACGAGGGCCACGGCGTCCGGGTCCTGTGCCGCCCGCTGTTCGAAGAGTCCGTGCAGGGTCGCCGCCGGGACGGGCGCGGCGGTGTCGTTCCACTCGGTGAGGAGGCGGTGCCGTTCGCCCGCGTCGAGCATCTCGATCTCGGACAGCGTGCTGTGCGGGCGGGCCGTGGCCGCGGCCAGCAGGTTGGTGAAGTGGGCGGCCAGGCGGCGCGCGGTGTCCTCGGTGAACAGGTCGTCGGCGTAGACGACGGCGCCCTCCAGCGTGCCGTCCGCCGCCTCCGCGAGGTACATCGACAGGTCGAACTTGGCGTTGCGCACCGGGGTCTCGACGGGTTCGGCGGACAGGCCCGGCAGGTTCCAGGCGTCCGTGCCCGGTGCGTTCTGCAGCGCGAACAGGGTCTGGAACAGGGGGTTGCGGGACAGGTCGCGGTCGGGGGCGAGCTCCTCCACGAGGCGTTCGAAGGGCAGGTCCTGGTGGTCGTAGGCGCCGAGGGCGGTGTCCTTGACGCGGGCCAGCAGCTCGGTGAAGGCCGGGTCGCCGGACAGGTCGGTGCGCATGACCAGGGTGTTGACGAAGAAGCCGATCAGGTCCTCGGTCTCGGCGCGGTTGCGGCCGGCGATCGGGGTGCCGACGGCGATGTCCCGTTGCCCGCTGTAGCGGGCCAGCAGCAGCTGGAAGACCGCCAGCAGGGTCATGAACAGGCTCGCGCCGCTCTCGGCGGACACCTCGCGGGCACGGGCGGCCACCTCGGCGGGCACCGAGAACCTGACCGCCTCGCCGTGGCCGCCGCGCTCCGCCGGCCGGGCGTGGTCGGTCGGCAGCTCCAGCGGCTCCAGGCCGTCCAGGCGCTCGGTCCAGTAGGCGAGTTGGCGCTCCAGCGGTGCGCCGGAGAGCCAGGTGCGCTGCCACACCGCGTAGTCGGCGTACTGCACCCTCAGCGGCCCGGCCCCGGACGTGCCGGCCCGGCCCGGGAGGGCTTCCGCGTACCGGTCGGACAGCTCGCGCACCAGCACGCCCACCGACCAGCCGTCGAAGGCGATGTGGTGCACGGTGACCGCCAGGACGCACTCCTCGTCGGTCAGCCGCACCAGCAGCGCGCGCAGCATCGGTCCGGTGCCGAGGTCGACCGGCCGCAGTCCGTCCTCGCGCAGCACTTCCGCCAGGGCGTCCTCGCGGCCGGTGGCGTCGTCGACTCCGCGCAGGTCCCGTACCAGCATCCGCACCGGCCGTGGCCCGTCGATCAGCTGCACCGGCGCGCCCGCCGCGTCCGTGCCGAACCGGGTGCGCAGGATCTCGTGGCGTGCCACCACCGCGGTGAACGCGGCGTTCAGGGCGTCCACGTCCAGCGGGCCACGGAGGCGGAAGGCGAAGGGCAGCAGGTACTCGGCCCGGCCCGGATCCAGCTGGTCCAGGAACCACAGCCGCTGCTGCGCGAAGCTGAGCGGCGGCGGACCGCTGTCGCGCGGCGCCGACGGGATGCGGTCCGCGGCGGTGCCGTCCAGCTCCGTCACGGCCTCGGCCAGCAGCGCCGGGGTCGGTGCGCTGAACAGCGTGCGCACGGGGACGTCGGCACCGAGCCGCCGGCGCAGCCGCGACACGACCTGGGTGGCCAGCAGCGAGTGCCCGCCCAGCGCGAAGAAGTCGTCGTGCACGCCGATCCGGTCGACGCCCAGCACCTCGGACCACACCTCGGCCACCGTGCGTTCGGCGTCCGTGCGCGGCGCGGTGTACACGGCGCCCAGTCCGGACCGGTCGAAGGCGGGGGCGGGGAGTGCCCTGCGGTCGGTCTTGCCGTTCGGGGTGAGGGGTATGCGCTCCAGCGGCACGAAGGCCGCCGGCACCATGTAGTCCGGCAGGTCGCGCCGGAGGTGGGCGCGCAGCGCGCTCGTGTCGAGGGGGCCCACGGGCACCACGTAGGCCACCAGCCCCTGCGCTCCGGGGACGTCCTCGCGCAGTACGACGGTGGCACCGGCGACGGCGGGGTGGGAGAGCAGCGCGGTCTCGATCTCGCCGAGTTCGACGCGGTAGCCACGCAGCTTGACCTGGTTGTCCGCGCGGCCCGTGAACTCCAGCCGCCCGTCCGGCAGCCATCGGGCACGGTCCCCGGTGCGGTAGACGCGCCGGAGTGTGCCGTCCACGTCCACGACGGTGAACTTCTCGTCGGTCAGCTCGGGCCGGCCGAGGTAGCCGCGGGCCAGTCCGGGGCAGCCGATCCACATCTCGCCCGGTACTCCCACGGGTACCGGCCGGCCGTGGCGGTCGACCACGAAGACCTTCGCGTTGGCGACCGGCCGGCCGATCGGCACCCGGTCGACGGGCCCGGTGATCCTGGCGGTCGTCGCCTCCTGTGCGGCCTCCGTGGGCCCGTAGCCGTTGACCAGGGGCACCGAGCAGTGCCGGAACCACTCCCGGACCTGCTCCCGCTGGAGTGCCTCGCCGCCGAGCCGGACCAGCCGCAGTTCCGGGCCGAGCGTGTCCGGCCCGTCCAGGTCGGCGGCCAGCGCGCCGAACGCCGACGGGGTGAGCCATGCCACCGTGACCCGGTGCTCGCGCAGCGCCGCCGCCAGCCGGCCCGGGTCCCAGGCGTCGTCGCGCAGTACCAGAGCGGCGCCCGAGACGAGCGGGGCGAAGATCTGCCCCACCGACGAGTCGAACGCGATCGACGCGAACTGCAGGACCCGGTCCTCGGGGGTGAGCTCCAGCTCGCGGCACGTCTCGCGCATCCGTGCCCGCAGCGCGCCGTGGGTGATCTGGACGCCCTTGGGGCGACCGGTGGACCCACTGGTGTAGATGACGTAGGCCACGTCGTCCGGGCCGGCCTGCGCCGCCGGACCGGCGCATGCGGTGGGCGGCCGCTGTTCCCAGGAGCCGTCCAGCAGCAGTGCCGGCGTGTGGGCGGGCAGGCGGCCGGTGTGCGCGGACCGGGTGACGATCAGCGGGGCGCCGCTGTCCTCGACCATGTAGGCGAGCCGGTCGGTGGGGTACGCCGGATCCAGCGGCACGTACGCCGCGCCCGACTTGTGGATGCCGAGCAGCGCGCACACCATGTCCGTGCCGCGGTCCAGGCAGACCGCCACCAGGGTGCCCGGCCCGGCGCCTCGCTCGCGCAGCCGGCCGGCGATCCACTCGGCCCGCTCGTCGAGCTGCCGGTAGGTGAGCCGGTCGGTGCCGCACGTCACGGCCGGCGCGTCCGGCCGGCGCGCGGCCCGCTCCTCGATCAGCCGGGTCACCGTCAGGGGGTCCGGGACGTCGGTGTCGGGGCCGTTCCACTCGCCCAGGATCGTCCGGCGCTCGTCGGCGGTCAGCATCTCCAGCTCGGACAGCCGGGTGTCCGGGGCGGCGCAGGCGGCGGCCAGCAGCGTCTCGAAGTGCCCGGCGAGCCGCACCATCGTGGCCTCGTCGAACAGGTCGGTGGAGTACACGACGGTGCCGTCCAGGGCGCCGTCGGCGGCCTCGGTGGCGTAGAAGGTGAAGTCGAACTTGGAGTCCTGGGCGGACACCTCGAGCTGTCGCACGGTCAGGCCGGGCAGTTCCCACGACCGGCTGTCGGGGGTGTTCTGGAGGACGAACATCGTCTGGAACAGGGGATTGCGCGACAGGTCCCGCTGCGGCGCCAGCTCCTCCACGAGGCGTTCGAAGGGCAGGTCCTGGTGGTCGTAGGCGCCGAGCGCGGTGTCCTTGACGCGGGCCAGCAGCTCGGTGAACGTCGGGTCGCCGGACAGGTCGGTCCGCATGACCAGGGTGTTGACGAAGAAGCCGACCATGTTCTCGATCTCGGCCCGGTTGCGGCCGGCGATCGGGGTGCCGACCGCGATGTCCTCCTGACCGCTGTAGCGCGACAGCACCGTCTGGAAGACCGCCAGCAGGGTCATGAACAGGCTCGCGCCGGTCTCCCGGGAGAGCCTGCGGGCACCGTCGGCGGTCTCCGCGGGCACCCGGAAGGTGAGCATGGCGCCCTTGCCGCTGTGGCGCGCCGGACGCCGGCGGTCGGTGGGCAGTTCCAGCGGTTCGAGGCCGGCCAGCCGGTCGCGCCAGTAGCCCAGTTGCTCCGCCAGCACGTCCCCGGTGAACCACTGGCGCTGCCAGACCGCGAAGTCGGCGTACTGGAGCGGCGGTTCGGCCAGGCCGGGTGCCCGGTCCGCGGTCCGCGCGCCGTACAGCTCGGTCAGCTCCCGGGACAGCACCCCGGCCGACCAGCCGTCGAAGGCGATGTGGTGCACCGTCAGCGACAGGAGGTGCTCGTCGTCGGCCAGCCGGATCAGCAGTGCGCGTACGACCGGGCCGGTGCCGAGGTCCATCGGGCGGAAGCCCTCGGTGTCCATGAGCGCGGTGGCCGCCTCTTCGCGCGCTCGGTCCCCGGCGACGGCTCGCAGGTCGTGCACGGCGAGGGGCAGCGGCCGGGGCGGGTCGACGACCTGACCGGGATCACCGTCGGCCCCGTTGACGAAGCGGGTGCGCAGCACCTCGTGCCGGGCCACCAGTTCCGACAGGGCCGCGCGCAGCGCCGGGACGACCAGGGGGCCGCGGATGCGCAGTCCCATGGGGATCAGGTATTCGGCCCGGCCGGGCTCCAACTGGTCCAGGAACCACAGCCGCCGCTGGGCGAACGACAGCGGCAGCGGACGCCCGTCCCGGGGCGCGCGGGGTATGACCGGAGCGTCGTCCGGGGCCGCGGCCGCCACCAGGGCGCCCATGGCGTCCGCCGCGTCCACGGCGTCGAATCCGGACGACTCGAACAGCCGGCGGGCCCTCAGCAGGGCCTCCTCCGCGAGGAACGACGCCACCGCCCGCACCGTCAACGGCTCGGGCAGCGGTTCCGCGCCGAATTCCGAACCGAATTCCTCCGCGATGCGGCGCGCCATTTCCGTGGCCTGCGAGCGGGTTCCGCCCAGCCGGAAGAATTCGTCCTCGGCCGTGGCCACCTCGGTGCCGGTCACCGCATTCCACACCGCGGCGACGCGGGCCTCGGCCGGGGAGAAACCGCCCTGGTCGGCCATCTGTCCGGGGGCCGAGGCCGTCATCGGATTCGTCGTCATGTGTCCACCAGTTCCTCGTCGTCGACCGTGTGCGAAAACCCCTCGGAAACTCAGTCGAATCCGATGCTCGCAGAGCGATCTTGGAGAGATAACTGGTTACTTCTGCCCGCGCGACGTGGACACTTCTGCCCCTGAGACAAGGACAGGGAGAGGGACAGGGAAATGGTCGTCCGCCCGTGCGCCCCGGCGGGTCGGCGCTCGAAGCGGGCAGCCGGCCGGGCGGTGGACCGCCCGGCCGGCGCCGGTCGCGTACCGCGGCTCAGACGGTCGCCTCGGCCACCTCGGCTTCGGGGCCGGGGGCCGCGGCGGCCGTGCTCCCGCTCTCGTGCCGGGTGCCGGCGGGGCTCGCGTCGGGCACCGTCCGCTTGCGCATGTGCGTCCACTCCCGGTTCAGGGCCGGCACGCCGATGGCGACGAGGTAAAGACCGCCGACGATCCACAGTGCGCCCGAGGTGCCGGCCAGCGTCACCAGTCCCGCGCCCAGGAGCCCACCGAAGGGGATGCCCGCCCAGGTGACGGCCTGTGCCAGCGTCTTGACGCGCCCCAGCAGCGGGGTGGGGATCAGCTCGTACGTCACGGCCCCGATGATCGGATTGACGAAGCCCGATCCCAGGCCGCCCAGCGCCAGCACCGCGAGCACCAGCCACAGCGGCGCGCCCGTGGCCATGGCCACGAAACGCGGGACTCCACCGATGGTGAAGCCGATCAGGTAGACGGCACGCCGGGGCAGCCGCTCGCCCACTCCCGCGGCCACGAGCGCGGAGACGATCGACGTCGCGGCGAAGACGCTGACCACCAGGCCCACGGCTTCCGCGCCGTTGCCCGTCTCCTTCGCCCAGACCGGCAGCAGCACGGCCATGAACGCCTGGTCGAGCATGTTGGTGAAGGCGAGCATGCCCACGATGGACCGCAGCAGCTTGGCGTCGCGCAGGAACACGGCGCCCTGGCGCAGCCGCGAGAGATAGCCCTCGGCCTCCTCGACCGGCGTCTCGTGCGGCTCGGGCACCGGGTCGGTGAGGGTGGTGGAGACGATCAGCGCCGACACGGCGAACAGGCAGGCGGTGATCCACAGGGCGTAGAGGCTGCCGAAGGAGGCGACGACCACGCCGGCGACCGCCGGTCCGATGGTCGTCGCGGTCCGCTCGACGGCCGCCGACAGGCCGGTCCCCCGCTCCAGCGGCACCCGGGCCGCGCGGGTCGCCGCCGGCACGAAGAGCCCCTTGGCCCCGTTGGCCGGGCCGTCCGCCGCGCCGACGACGGCCAGCAGCGCCAGCAGCAGCCCGAAGGACAGGTTCCCCGTGAAGTAGAGCAACGGGGCGGTGGCCGTCGCGACGGTGGAGGCCACGTCACCGGCGACGCTGATGCGCTTGGGGCCGACCCGGTCGATGATCGGCCCGGCCAGCGCCTGCGCCACCACGTACGGCACGATCTGGCAGAAGGCGACGAGACCGGTCTTGCCGACGCTGCCGGTCGTCGTCAGGACGAACCAGGGCAGGGCGATGGACAGCACCCGGTTGGCCGAGAGGGCCGCCGCGTAGGCCGACAGCATGCCGACCAGTCCGCGTAAGACCCGGGGGCCGTCGGCCGGGGCGTCCGGGGAGGGCGTGCGTGTACCGCTGTCCGCCGCCTGCTGGGCGGCCGTGTGCCGAGAGGTCATCTTTCTCACTCCGAGTCCGGGGGGTGGGAGACGTGCCGGTCCGCACTGGTGGGGAACAACTGGAACTGGAAGGCGACCCGCGCCGCGCCCTCGGGCAGTGGTGAACCCTCCGGTCGCGGTGCGGAGTTGCGCCGGCGGAGCAGCCGGTGGAGGTCCGCCGACAGCTCCTTGGCCTCGGCGGGGGTGAGGGTGAGCACGTAGTCGCCGAAGTCCTGGGCCTCGCGCCACTCGGGCGGCAGCGAGGCGGTCGCTTCGACGGCGTTCGTCATCGCGTCGGACCAGACCCTGCTGAGCGCCTGCAGGTAGGCGATGCCGAGACCCTCTCCGCCCGCCAGCACCGAGTCGTCGGGGACGACCGTGTTGACGTGCGCCGCCTGCCACCAGCGCTCACGGCGGCCGCCGCGGGACGGCGCCTCGACGATGAAGCCGTACTCGGCGAGCTGGCGCAGGTGGTAGCTGGTGGCGCCGGTGTTCTGGTCGAGCCGCCGGGCGAGCGTGGTGGCCGTGGCCGGCCCCTCCGTCCGCAGGATCGTCAGGATCCGCACGCGCAGCGGATGTGCGACGCCCCGCAGGTTGCGAGCGTTCAGCTGGACCTGGGAGGGCTGCTCGGGATGTTCCATGGCTGCCAGGCTAGTTGGCAAAGAATCCTGTGCATAGACTTCTGTGCAAAGATTCCTTTGCTTCGGATGGACCGGCTCCTGGAGCGGTCAGCCGCACTGGCTTGATCGCATGCTCGCCGCGATCGGCGTCTCCTCACGGACAACCCACGGACACCCCTCCCCCGTCCTAGGTGACGCGAGAGGCGCCCGGGACCGACGGGACGTCTGCGCACGGGAATGCGAGGAGTGGATCATTGATCGGTGCCCGGCGAATATGCGTGAGCGCCGTGGCGGTGCTGGCTGCCCTGGCGGGCTCGTCCGGACCGGCACAGGCTCAACAGGAGCACGAGCCACAGCTGTTGAGCGCGACGGGTGACAGCCCACTTCCGCCGGGTTGGCGGATCGACGGGACGGGCGGAGCGCGTGAGCTGGTCTGGCGTGCGCCGAAGGCCGTGCCCATGGGGGATGCGCGGGTGGAGTTCCGTACCGGGGACCGGCTGCTCGGGGTGCCGAGGCCGGCGAGGGACGGCCGGACCTTCCGGCTCGCCCTCGGCGAGACGCGGCCCGAGCAGTTACCGGGGCTCCAAGTGACGGCCGCCGGACGCCGGCTGGACGCGGCGGCCGACGGCACGCACAGCTCCGGCCCACGCGTGGCACGGAGGCCCGCGCAGGCACCGGCGAACGGCGTCGATCCGGGCAGGGCCGGCTCGTACCGCACGGTCAGCGGGGGGTACGACCTCGACCCGGTGCGCCTGCCCGGATTCGACACCCCGGTGGAGATGACCGCCGAGGTGGTGGCGCCGAAGGGTCCCGCCGGCAGCCGGCCGCTCGCGCTTTTCCTGCACGGCCGCCACGACACCTGCTACAAGCCGGGCTCCGAGGACGACGTCACCGGTGACTGGCCCTGTGCGGACGGCTACAAGCCGATACCGAGCCACCTGGGCTACCTGCGCGACCAGCAACTGCTGGCCTCCCAGGGCTATGTGACGGTGTCGATCTCGGCGAACGGCATCAACGCCCAGGACTGGCAGGCCGAGGACGCCGGCGCACAGGCGCGTTCCTCACTGGTACGGCAGCATCTCGCCCGCTGGGCCGGCTGGACCGCCCATCGCTCCTCCGCCCCGGCCGTCGTACGCGAGGCGGCCGGGGCGGATCTCTCCCGTGTCCTGCTCGTCGGCCACTCGCGCGGTGGCGAGGGCGTCAACCGGGCAGCCATGGACAGCCTCTACCCGCCGCCGGCCGCCGAGGACGGCTACCGGGGCCCGGTGCGCTGGAAGGTGCGCGGGACCGTGCTCGTCGGACCGACGATCTTCGGCCAGAATCCGGTCGCCGACGTGCCGTCCGTGACGCTGCTGCCGGGCTGTGACGGCGACGTGTCCGACCTGCAGGGCGAGAACTTCGTCGACGGGACGCGCGGGATCGGCCGGGGCACCGCACTGCACAGCGCGGTCTACATGGTCGGCGCCAACCACAACTACTTCAACAGCGAGTGGACCCCGGGCGAAGCCGTCGCGCCGGCCAGGGACGACTTCTCGACCGACCCGGAGCAGCCGGACCCGGTGTGCACGCCGGGTGCCGCCACCCGGCTCACCGCTGTCCAGCAGCACAGGGCGGGTGCCACGTACATCGCCGCCGCGGCCCGGCTCTTCCTCGCCGGGGACGACCGGGTGCGTCCGCTGCTCGACGGTTCCGGCAAGCGGGCCCCGTCCGCGGACCCGGCCCGGGTGCTGACCCACGCCGTAGGCGGCCGCCGCGACGGTGGTTTCCTGCCCGACGGCGGGGCGAAGGTGGCCGGTGCCCGGCTGTGTTCGGCGATCGACCCCGACCCGGACGTGGCCTGTCTGGACCCGGAGACTCCAGGATCGTCGCCGCACTTCGCGTGGTGGGAGACGTCCCAGGAGACCGGTCGCAGCGCGGTGGACCTTAAGTGGTCCGCGCCGGGCACGGCCGCGCGTATCACTCCGGCCGAGCCGCTCTCCCTCCGCGACTCCCAGAAGCTCGCCCTCCGGGTCCTCGTACCGCCGAACACGACCGGCACGAGGTTCGACGTGTCCGTCACCGACTCCTCCGACCGTCGGGCGACGCTGGGTTCGGTCGTGGCGGACGGGCTCCCGGGCTCCGCGAACACGGCCTCCTACTGGGCTCAGGAGCTGCGCGTCCCGTTGTCGGCCGCGACCCGGGCCGGGCTCGATCTCAGGCGGGTCAAGTCCCTTGAGCTGACGCCCCGTTCGCGGTCCGGGCAGGCCTGGCTGATGGACGCCTGGGGCTGGGCGCCCGGCATGCCGGCGGTGAAGGCGGCCGCACTGCCGCGTGTCGACGTGGGCCGCACGATCGTCGAGGAGGGCGACTCGGGCACCCGCACCTACCGGATCCCGGTCGAGATCTCCGGGCACGGCAGCGGGCAGGTCCGCGTGTACGTCCTCGACCCGGACAGCGGCCGGTCCGAGAACCGACTCGTGACCGTACGGCCCGGCAGCGACGCGATCGACGTGCCGGTCGAGGTGGAGGGCGACACGGTCTACGGTGACGACGTGGCGCACGACATCGCCGTCAAGGCCGTCCGGGGCGCCGTCGTCGGCAAGCACCGGGGCGGGCTCACCGTCGAGAACGACGACCCCGAACCGGCGATCACCCTGTCGCCGGTCGCGGACCGCGTGACCGAGGGAGAGACGCTGACCTGGCGGTTGTCCGTGGACGCGCCCACGGCGGTGGACATCTGGCAGCCGGTGCGGGTCCTTCCGGTCACCGAGGGCGCGGAGCTGTCCACCAAGGACGTGGACCCGCAGTGGCTCCAGGAGTGGTCCGGTGACGTGCCCGACCCCGAGCGGCCGCTGTCCGACGCGAGCCTGTGGGTGTGGCTGAACATCCCTCCTGGGAGTACCAGCGTGGACTTCGCCGTGCCGACCCTCCATGACCAGGTGGCCGAACCGGCCGAGTCGATGCGCGTGGCGCTGACCGACCGCCACGCCGAGCCGCTGCCCGACGGGCCGGTGCTGACGGGGACGGTGCTCGACAAGCCGTGAGCACGATGTAGGGGGGTCGTGAGCCCCCTCCGGTGCGGGGCCCGGTCCGTCCGGGCCCCGCGCTTCACGAGGTCGCGCCTCGTCACCGGCCCGCCGCGCCTGGCCGGCAGGACTGCCGGGCGGGCTCCGCAACAGCGGCGAGGTAACCTCGCCCGACAGTGGGGCGAGGTGCGCGCGTGACGGTGCCCCGTCCGGCGATGTGATCGCGGGTGCCGAGCGCGACGTCCCTGGGGGCCCGCGTTCCGGGCCGGCCGGCTCGCGCGCCCACCAGGTGAAGGAACTGAGCAGGATGACGAACGACGACGACGCCGTACTCGACGACCCGGTGGGCCGGTCGCTGAGTGGCCGGCACGCGCACCTCGCCCGGCGGCTCGGCCGGGCCGCCGCCTATGTCACGGACGTGGCGACCTTCTCCGCCGTGTCCACCGGCCCCGACGCGCGGGACTGGGCCGACCTGGCCCGGCTGCTCGGACCGGGGGCCTTCGCCGACCTGTTCAGCTGTCCGGCCCTCCCGCCGCCCCACTGGGAGCCGGTGTTCCGCCTCGAGGGCCGTCAGATGGTCTGGCCCGGCGGCGTGCCCGACCCCGCTCCGGCCGAGGACGGTGTCGTCGAACTGGGCGCGGACAGCGTGCCCGAAATGCTCGGTCTCGTCGCGCGGACCGAGCCGGGGCCCTTCTGGCCGCGCACCCTCGAACTCGGCACCTACCTGGGCGTACGGGTCGACGGCGCCTTGGTGGCGATGGCCGGGGAGCGCCTCCGTCCTCCGGGCTGGACCGAGATCAGCGCCGTCTGCACCGCGCCCGAGGCACGGGGGCGGGGACACGCCGCCCGTCTGGTCACCGCGCTCGCCGCCCGCATCCTGGCACGCGGCGAGCGTCCCTTCCTGCACGTGGCCGAGACCAACACCGGCGCGATCGCGCTGTACGAGCGCCTCGGCTTCACGACCCGCAGGCAGGTGACCTTCCGGGGTTTCCGAACCCCCTGACGGTTCGTCGCGGGCGAGCCGACCGGGTCATCGGCTGGACGGTGCCGAGGTGGTGCCGGGGCCCGTGGGCGGGGCCGGTGGCAGTTCCACGCCGTGGGAGATGACCGGCCGCACGCTGCCCTCGGCCAGGCGGTAGGTCAGGCCGACGATCGCCGTGCGCCCGGCGGCCACCTGTTCGGTCAGTTCACGGGAGCGGTCCATGATGAGGTCGACGGTGTTGCGGACGTGCGTGGCGATGAAGCCGTCGTCCTCCGCCACGCCCGCGGCCTGAGCCGCCAGCACGCTGGGGGTCACCCGTTCGATCACGTCGCGCACGTATCCGCGGGTGGTCGCTCCGTTCTCCACGGCCGCGCGGGTGGCCGCGACGGCACCGCAGGCGTCGTGACCGAGGACCACGACCAGGGGACAGCTCAGCACGCTCACTCCGTACTCGATGCTGCCGAGGATCTCCGGCCCGGCGGTGTGCCCCGCGGTCCGTACGACGAACAGGTCTCCCAGTCCCTGGTCGAAGATGATCTCGGCGGCCAGGCGGGAGTCGGAGCATCCGAGCAGTACGGCGTACGGGTGCTGCGCGGACGCCGTGTCGGCGCGGCGGCCGGCGTCCTGGTTGGGGTGCCGGGGCGTGCCTGCGGTGAAGCGCTGGTTGCCGGCCAGGAGCAGGTCGAGGGCTTCGCTTGGGGTGGCGGGGGTTGCACGGGTGGCGTCGTCGTTCATGAGCCGCAGATTACGGCCGTGACCGGCTCATCGGCGCGCTGGGGCGGGGGACGTGTCGGAGCGGATGTGCTGCGTTCGGGCCCCGCCCCGTGGTCCGTCTCGGGACGATGAGCAGCCGCGCCCTCGCTATTCCTGCTTCTCGCCGGAGGCGAAGCGGGAGATGATCAGCGCGACGATGATGATCGCGCCGTTGAGGAACTGGTTCCACAGCGGCGGTACGCCGGCCAGGGTCATGACGTTGACCACGAGCTGGAGGGTCAGCACACCGGTGAGGGCGCCGAACAGGGTGCCGCGGCCACCGTTGAGGCTGACACCGCCGATGACGGTGGCGGCGAAGACCTGGAAGATCCAGCCGTTGCCCTGGTCCGCGGAGATGGACCCGTAGTGGCCGGTGTAGAGGATGCCGGCGAAGGCGGCGAGCAGGCTGCCGACGATCAGTACGACCCACACGATCCGGTCGACCCGGATGCCCGCCGCCCGGGCCGCCTCGGCGTTGCCGCCGATCGCGTAGAGGGCGCGGCCGTGGCGCAGCCAGGCGAGCGCGCTGCCGCCGATCAGGAAGAGCAGCGCGCAGATCCAGATCCCGGCGGGCGCCCCGAGCCAGGAGGCTCGGCCGAGGTAGGTGAAGGAACCGGGCAGGTCGACGATCGACTGGCCCTCGGAGATGGCGACCTGGAGTCCGCGCAGCAGCGTGAGCATGCCCAGGGTGACGATGAAGCCGTTCAGCCGCAGCTTGAGGATGAGGAAGCCGTTGATCACGCCGATCAGCGCGCCGACCAGCAGGCACAACGGGATGGCCGCCCAACCGGGGAACAGCCCGAGGCCGAGGAAGCGGGAACCCTCGTCGGGCAGGACCAGCCAGACGGCGACGACCGGGGCGACGCCGATCGTGGACTCCAGTGAGAGGTCCATCCGGCCGCAGATCAGGATCAGGGCCTGGGCGAGGACCAGCAGACTCAGCTCGGTGGCCTGCTGTCCGACGCCGAGCAGGTTGTCGGACGTCAGGAAGGCGGGCGAGACCACGAACCCGATGACGCACAGGACGAGCAGCACCGGAACCAGCGACAGGTCGCGGAAACGGGCGAAGTCGATGCGGGCCCCGGCGGGCGCCGGGACGGCAGCGGCCGGTTCGGTGCGGACCTCAGTGGTGGGGGTCATGGCTGTCCTTCGTGTCGGTCGGGTCGGCCATGCCCTCCATGGCGGCGACCAGTTGTTCGTCACTCCAGTCCGGCCCGAACTCGGCGACGACCCGACCGTGGAACATGGCCAGGACGCGGTCGCAGACCCGCAGGTCGTCGAGTTCGTCGGACACGATCAGGGCGGTCTTCCCGGCGTCGGCGACGTCACGGACAGTGCCGAGCAGGGACTCCTTGGACTTGACGTCGACGCCGTTGGTCGGCCGGACGGCGACCAGGACGTGCGGCTCGGTGGCGAGCGCGCGGGCGACGACGACCTTCTGCTGGTTGCCGCCGGACAGTGCGGACACCGGAGTGGTCGCGCCCGGGGTCTTGATGTCGAGGGCGCTGATCATCCGCTGGGCGAAGGCCCGGGTCCGCGAGGGAAGCACCGTGCCGAACGGGCCGAGTTGGCCGGTGACGGTCAGCGTGGCATTCTCGGCGACGCTGCGGTGCGGGACGAGGCCCTGGATGTGCCGGTCCTCCGGAACGAAGCCGATGCCGGCCGCGAGCGAGGCGGGGACCCGGCCCGTGCGGAGGGGCCGGCCCGCGACGGCGACGGTGCCGGCCCCCGGGCGGCGCAGGCCGGCGAGGGTCTCGCCGAACTGGACGTTGCCGCTGGCCGCGGCCCCGGCCAGCCCCACCACCTCACCGGGGCGGGCGGTCACGGAGACGTCCTGGTACGCGCCGTCCAGACTCAGCCCGTTGACCTCGAGCAGCGGTCCGCCGCCGGAGCGCGCGGCGTCGGTGACGGACCAGGCGGGCGCGACGCCGAGCGTGCTCTCCCCGGTCATCGCCTCGACCAGGGCGTGCCGGTCCAGTGCGGCGACCGGCGCGGTGACGACATGCCGGGCATCCCGGTACACCGTGACGGTGGTGCAGAGGTCGTAGACCTCCTGGAGGTGGTGGGAGATGAAGAGGAAGGCGACGCCCTGCCGTTGGAGGGCGCGCAGTTTGCCGAAGAGCCTGTCGATGCCGCGGGCGTCGAGCTTGGCGGTGGGTTCGTCGAGGATGATGAACCTGGCGCCGAAGGACAGGGCCCGGGCGATCTCCACGAACTGGCGTTGCTCGACACTCAGATCCATGGCGCGTGCGGTCGGGTCGACGTCCACGCCGTACTCGGCGAGCAGTTCGGCGGCCCGCAGGCGCAGTCGCTTCCAGCCGATCGGGCGCAGCGCGCCGGCGCTCTGCCGGTCCAGGAAGAGGTTCTCGGCGACGGTGAGGGCCGGGATGACGGTGGAGCGCTGGTAGACGCAGGCGACCTTGGCCCGCCAGGCCTCGGTGTCGCCGGGTGCCGGGGCCGGCTCGCCGTCGAAGCGCAGGGTGCCGGTGTCGGGGCTCTGCAGGCCGGTGAGGATCGAGACGAGGGTGGACTTGCCCGCGCCGTTGCGGCCGACCAGGGCGTGTGCGTCGCCGGGCGCGACCGAGAGCCGGGCGTCGCTGAGCGCGACGGTGGCGCCGAAGTGTTTGCTGATTCCGTCGGCCTCGACGACGGGGCCCCGGGCGGGGCTGGGGTTCGCCATGGCGGGTGGTCCTTTCCGCGGAGGGGCTGGCGGACACGGTCCCGGAGGGTGTGCGGGAAGGTGCTTCCGGGGCCGCCGCTCACGAGGTGCTCAGGGGGCTACTTGCCGACGTTGTTGCCCCACAGGGCCGTGTCGTCGACGTTCTCCTTGGTCACCAGCGGGGCGGGGAGCTGGTCCTCGAGGCCGTTGGGCAGCTCGATGACGGTCGAACCGTGGTCGGTGGGACCGGGCTCGAAGGTCTTGCCCTCGGCGGCGGCCTTCGCGTAGTGCACCGCGTACTTCGCGTAGAGGTCGGCGGGTTGGGAGATCGTGGCGTCGATGTGCCCCTGGCGGATGGCGTCGAACTCCTGCGGGATGCCGTCGTTGGAGATGATCGTGATGTGGCCGGGCCGGCCGGCGGGCTTGAGCAGGCCCTTCTGCTTGAGCAGGGAGAGGGTGGGCTGCAGGAAGACACCACCGGCCTGCATGTAGATGCCGTTGAGGTCGGGGTGGGCGGCCAGGGTGGACTGGAGCTTGGCGGAGGCGACGTCGCCCTTCCAGTCGGTGGCCAGCTCGATCACGTCGATCCCGGGGAACTTCTCCTCCATGCAGGCGGCGAACGCCTCGGAGCGGTCACGGCCGTTGATGGAGCTGAGGGCGCCCTGGAGTTCCGCCACCTTGCCCTTGCCGCCGAGCTGCGCGCCGAGGTACTCGCACGCCTTGGTGCCGTACGCCTTGTTGTCGGCGCGGACCACCATGTAGACGTCGCCCTTGTCGGGACGGGTGTCGACGCTGATCACCGGAATCTTCCTGGCGGCGAGCTGGTCCAGGGTGGAGGCGATGGCGCCGGTGTCCTGCGGGGCCATCACGACGGCCTTCGCGCCGGTGTTCTGGAAGACCTTGACGTTGGCGACCACCTTGGTCACGTCGTTCTGGGAGTTGCTCACCGGCAGGGTGTTCACTCCCTGGGCGCTGGTCTCCCGCTCGACGTACTGGGCGTAGGAGTTCCAGAAGTCGGAGTCGGCGCGGGGCAGGTCGATGCCGATCTTCGGCGCGCCGCCACCCGCGGCCGAGTCGCTGTCACGGTTGCAGGCCGTGGTGAAGCCCGCCAGGACGGCCACCGTGGCGGCCGCGGCCGCGATTCTGGAGGAGCGAGGCTTCATCGTGCTGATCTCCTTGGGTGGGACGGCCGGTGCCTCGGCCGAGGTGAGTGGGAGCCGGGTCGGCGGACCGGCGGACGGGGTGGCGCGCTCCCCCGCCGACGACTGCCGAGAACCTGTCACGAAGCGCGCCCCCGAAGTCATCGGATGGCTTGCGGCATCGAGGACCTTACGAGCCGGAAACTTGGGCTGACAAGAGGAGACGTCAGACAAATCTCAATCGTGACGTCCAGACTGCGTCGACGCGTCGACGGTGGCGACCGAGCAGCGCAAACCTCACTGAACTACCTCAAATGGCCATCAGACGAGACCGGAAAGGTCGGAGGTCTCCTTGCGGATGGTCGTCGGTCGCTCGTATGGTCGCCCCCGGAGAGTCATCCGATGTATTGATCGACGGAGGACCTCGGCCTCCACAAGCGACGACAGGAGACGAACATGAGGCTGTTGCGAGTCGGGGACCCGGGGCGGGAGACGCCGGCGGTCCTCGGCGAGGACGGCGTCGCCTTCTCGCTGACGGGTGTCACCGCCGACATCGACGGCACGTTCCTCGCCTCCGGCGGCATGGACCGGGTCAGGGAGGAACTGGCCGGGGGATCGCTGCCGCGCCTCGACACGGCCGGCCGGCGGGTCGGCGCTCCCGTCGCCCGCCCCGGCAAGGTCGTGTGCGTCGGTCTCAACTACCGTGACCACGCCGAGGAGACCGGCGCGGCCGTCCCCGAGCGGCCGGTGGTCTTCATGAAGGACCCGTCCACCGTCGTCGGCCCCCACGACCCGGTGCGCATCCCCCGCGGCTCGGTGAAGACCGACTGGGAGGTCGAACTCGCCGTCGTCATCGGCGCCGAGGCCCGCTATCTGACCGGCCCCGCCGAAGCGGCCGGTCACATCGCCGGCTACGCGGTCAGTCACGACGTCTCCGAGCGGGAGTTCCAGCTCGAGTACTCCGGACAGTGGGACCTCGGCAAGTCCTGCGAGACCTTCAACCCGCTGGGCCCCTGGCTCGTGACCCCCGACGAGGCGGGCGACCCGCAGCGGCTCGGCCTGCGCCTCAGCGTCAACGGCGAGGTGCGCCAGGACGGCAACACCAAGGACATGGTCTTCGAAGCCGCGTACCTCGTCTGGTACCTCAGCCAGTACATGGTGCTGCGCCCCGGCGACGTCATCAACACCGGCACCCCGGCCGGCGTGGCCCTCGGCCTGCCCGGCACCCCCTATCTGCGCGCGGGCGACGTCGTCGAACTGTCCATCGACGGACTCGGCACCCAGCACCAGCAGCTCATCAACGCGTGAAAGGCACCGAGTTGTCCGCAACCGCCGCGCGGATCGCCGCCGTCGACACCTACGACATCCGCTTCCCGACCTCACGGGAACTGGACGGGTCCGACGCGATGAATCCCGACCCCGACTACTCCGCCGCCTACGTCGTCCTGCGCACCACGGAGGGCGGCCACGAGGGCCACGGCTTCACCTTCACCATCGGCCGCGGCAACGACGTCCAGGTCGCGGCCGTCGACGCGCTGCGCGAGCACGTCGTCGGACGGTCCGTCGCCGGACTGTCCGCCGACCCCGGCACGCTCTACCGCGACCTGATCGGCGACAGTCAGCTGCGCTGGCTGGGGCCGGAGAAGGGCGTGATGCACATGGCCATCGGCGCCGTCGTCAACGCCGTCTGGGACCTGGCGGCCAAGCGCGAGGGCAAGCCGCTCTGGCGGTTCCTCGCCGACGCCGACCCCGCCTGGCTCGTCTCCCAGGTCGACTTCCGCTACCTCACCGACGCCCTGACTCCCGACGAGGCCCTGGAGCTCCTGCGCAGAGGCAGGCAGGGCGCCGGCGACCGGACCGCCGAGCTGCTGCGCCGCGGCTACCCCGCCTACACCACCTCGCCGGGCTGGCTCGGCTACTCCGACGAGAAGCTCACCCGCCTCGCCGAGCGGGCCGTCGCCGAGGGATTCACCCAGATCAAGCTCAAGGTCGGCGCCGACCTCGACGACGACATCCGCCGCTGCCGCGCGGCCCGCGAGGCCGTGGGCCCCGGCTTCCGGATGGCCATCGACGCCAACCAGCGCTGGGGTGTCGACGAGGCCGTAGCCTGGACCCGGGCGCTCGCGGAGTTCGACCCGTACTGGATCGAGGAACCCACCAGTCCCGACGACATCCTCGGCCACGCCGCCATCCGGCGCGGCGTGCACCCCGTCAAGGTCGCCACCGGCGAGCACGTGCAGAACCGCATCGTCTTCAAGCAGCTCCTCCAGGCGGGCGCCGTCGACGTCCTCCAGCTCGACTCCGCACGCGTGGCCGGCGTCAACGAGAACCTCGCCGTCCTGCTGCTCGCCGCGAAGTTCGGCGTGCCGGTCTGCCCGCACGCCGGCGGCGTCGGTCTGTGCGAACTCGTGCAGCACTTCTCGATGTTCGACTACGTGGCCCTCACCGGCACCACCGAGAACCGCGTCATCGAGTACGTCGACCACCTCCATCAGCACTTCCTCGACCCGGTGGTGATCGCCGACGGTCACTACCGGCCCCCCGCCGCGCCCGGCTTCTCGGCCGCCATGAAGCAGGCGAGTATCGACACGTACACCTATCCGCACGGCTCGTTCTGGGTCGCCGACGCGGCGCGGGCCGCCACGGCGGGCACGGGCACGGCGGCCGCCGACGCACCCGGTCAGGACACGGAGGTCCCCGCATGACGACCGCTCTCGCCTCACTCACCGCCGTCGTCACCGGCGGCGCCTCCGGCATCGGCCTCGCCACCGCGCGGCTGCTCGCCGAGCACGGCGCGGACGTCGCCGTCCTGGACCGCGATCCGGGCGGTGTGCCCGCTCCCCTGCGCGGCTTCAAGGCCGACGTCACCGACGACCGCGCCGTCCGCGCCGCCGTCGAGGAGGCCGCCGAAGCACTCGGCGGGATCGACATCCTGGTCAACAACGCCGGTATCGGCGCCGCCGGGACCGTGGAGGACAACGCGGACGAGGAGTGGCACCGCGTGCTGGACGTCAACGTCCTCGGCATCGTCCGCACCACCCGGGCCGCCCTGCCCTACCTGCGCCGTTCCTCCGTCGCCTCCGTCGTCAACACCTGTTCCGTCGCCGCCACCGCGGGACTGCCGCAGCGCGCCCTGTACTCGGCCAGCAAGGGGGCGGTCCTGTCCCTCACCCTGGCCATGGCCGCCGACCACGTCCGCGAGGGCATCCGGGTCAACTGCGTCAACCCCGGCACCGTCGACACGCCCTGGGTCGGCCGCCTGCTCGACGCCGCAGCCGACCCGGCCGCCGAACGCGCCGCACTCGACGGCCGCCAGCCCACCGGGCGCCTGGTGACCGCTCAGGAGGTGGCCCACGCCATCGTCCACCTCGCCTCCCCCGCCGCCGGCAGCACCACCGGCACCGCCCTCGCGGTCGACGGCGGCATGGCCGGACTGCGGCTGCGACCGGAGCCGCGGTCGTGACACCGCGTCCGCACCGGCTCGGGCGGAGCGCCGTACGGGTCGGCACGCTGGCCTTCGGCGCGGCGGGCATCGGCAACCTGTTCACCCCCGTCACCGACGACGAGGCCACACGGGCCGTCGACTCCGCCTGGGAGGCGGGCGTCCGGTACTTCGACACCGCCCCGCACTACGGTCTCGGCCTGTCCGAGCGCCGCCTGGGCGCCGCCCTGCGCGCGCGGCCGCGCCACGAGTTCGCCGTGTCCACCAAGGTCGGCCGCATCCTGGAGCCGGCCCCGTCGGCCGTCGGTGACGACCTCGCCCACGGCTTCGCCGTCCCCGCCACCCACCGCCGGCGCTGGGACTTCAGCGCCCGCGGTGTGCGCCGGTCGATCGAGGAGAGCCTGGAGCGGCTCGGTCTGGACCGGATCGACATCGCCTACCTCCACGACCCCGACGACCACCTCGAGCAGGCACTGGAGCAGGCGTATCCGGAACTGGAGCGGATGCGCGACGAAGGGGTGGTCGGGGCGATCGGCGCCGGCATGAACCACGCCGGTCCGCTGGCCCATTTGGTCCGCGAGACCGACGTCGACGCCGTCCTGCTGGCGGGCCGTTACACGCTCCTGGACCAGTCCGGGCTCGTCGAGCTGCTGCCGCTCGCCGCCGAGCGGGGCGTCGGCGTCGTGGTCGGAGGCGTCTTCAACTCCGGTCTGCTCGCCGACCCGCGCCCCGGGGCCACCTTCGACTACGCACCGGCGCGCCTCGACGCGCTGTCCCGGGCGCTGGAGCTGCAGACGGTCTGCGAGCGGCACGGGGTGCCGCTGCGCGCCGCCGCCCTGCACTTCCCGTTCGGGTCCCCCGCCGTCACGAGCGTCCTCACCGGAGCCCGCAGCGCGGCGGAGGTCCGGGACGCGGCCACCCTGCTCGGCCACCCGGTCCCCGACGCGCTGTGGTCGGACCTCAAGGAGCGCGGCCTGCTCCCCGCCGACGTACCCACCCCCCGGCTCCCCCCGCTCGCCCCCGTCCACCCGGAGCAGCCATGAGGGTCGCCCTGCACACCCGCGTACGCGTGGACCGCGTCGCGCGGTACGAGGCCGCCCACCTAGAGGTGCCGGCCGAACTCACCGCCGCCGTCCGGGCCGCGGGCGTCACCTCGTGGACCATCTGGCGCAGCGGCCGCGAGCTGTTCCACCTGCTGGAGTGCGAGGACTACGCCCGGTTGCTCGCGGAGCTGGAACACCTCCCGGTCAACGTGGCCTGGCAGGCGCGCATGGCCGACCTCCTCGACGTCGTCCACGACTACTCCGAGGACGGCGCCGGGGCGGGACTCCCGGTGGTGTGGGAGCTGTGAGCGACCGGCTGATCATCGACGCGCACCATCACGTCTGGGACCTCACGGCCCGGCCGCAGCCATGGATCACGGGCGACGCCCTCGCCCCGCTCGCCCGGTCCTTCTCGGCCGCCGACCTCGCCGCCGAGGCACGGGCGGCGGGCGTGTCCGGCACGGTCGTCGTACAGACCGTGTGCGTACCCGAGGAGACGCCCGAACTGCTGGCGCTCGCCGCCGGGGACGGCCTGGTCGCGGGGGTCGTCGGATGGACCGACCTCACCGCGCCGGACGTCGCCGACGCGATCGCCGCACTGCGCGAACTGCCCGGCGGCGACCGGCTGGTCGGCATCCGCCACCAGGTGCAGGAGGAGCCGGACCCGCGCTGGCTGCTGCGCCCGGACGTCCAGCGCGGGCTCACCGCCGTCGCCGCGGCCGGGCTGGTCCACGACCTCGTCGTCAGGCCCCACCAGCTGGCCGCCGCGGTGGAGGCCGCGGCCCGGCTCACCGGACTGACCTTCGTCCTCGACCACCTCGGCAAGCCCCCGATCGCCACGGGCGCGCTGGAACCCTGGGCCTCGGACCTGCGCCGCCTGGCCGCCCTGCCCAACACCGTGGCCAAGCTCTCCGGCCTGGTCACCGAGACCGCCCCCGGCGCGTGGCGCACCGAGGACCTCGAACCGTACGCGCGGACCGCCCTGGACGCGTTCGGTCCGCGGCGGCTGCTGTTCGGGTCCGACTGGCCGGTCTGCACCCTGCGGGCGGACTACACGACGGTCGTCGGGATCGCGGACGCGCTCACGGCGGGACTGTCCCCCGCGGAGAAGGACGCGGTGTTCGGCGGCAACGCGCTCCGCGTGTACGGGCTGTAGGGCCACCGGTGGCGTTCGCCCCGGGTCGGCACCCGAAATACTGCTTCCGGGCATCGAAGAGGAAGGAAGTGCCGATGACAGAGCAGGCCGCCGGACACGGCGAACAGCACGGCTTCACCGCGGGCACCCTGACGGCCGCCGGTGCGCCCACCGCCGTGCCCGACCCGGGGTACCAGTGGCCGGCCGACCCCCGCACCCGCGCGGCGCTGGAGCACTGGCGCGACCTGAAGGTCGGCGTGATCATCCACTGGGGCATCTACAGCGCGATCGGGCAGGGCGAGTCGTGGTCCCTGCACCGTGAGCGGCTGGGCGACTTCACCGATCCGCCCGCCGGCTGGTCGGGCACCGACGCGGAGTACCACACCTGGTACGCGGGACAGGCGCGGACCTTCCGCGGCGAGGACTACGACCCCGCCGAGTGGGCGCGGATGTGCGCCGGGGCCGGCCTGCGCTACCTGGTCCTCACCTCGAAGCACCACGACGGCTTCGCCCTGTACGACACGGACCACTCGAACTTCAAGTCCACGGCGGAGGACTGCGGTCTGCGCCGCGACATCGTCGCCGAGACGTTCGACGCGTTCCGTGCGGAAGGCCTGGAGACCGGCGTCTACTTCTCCAAGGCCGACTGGAACCACCCCGGTTACTGGGACCGGGCGCGTCCGATCCGCGACAGGTACCACAACTATGACATCACCGAGAAGCCGGAGAAGTGGCGCTCGTTCGTCGACTTCACCCACCGCCAGATAGAGGAACTCCTCACCCGCTACGGACGCCTCAACGTGCTGTGGTTGGACGCCGGCTGGGTCCGTGAGCCCGAGGAGCCGATCGGGATCGACACGATCGCCGAACGCGCCCGCGCGCTGCAGCCGGACATCCTGGTCGTCGACCGCGAGGTCCACGGACCCAACGAGAACTACCGCACCCCCGAGCAGGAGCTGCCGGACACCCGGCTCGACCACCCGTGGGAGTCCTGCATCACCATGACCCGGAGCTGGTGCTCGGAGGCTCCCGACGATCCGGCCAAGCCGATCGGGGAGATCGCCGCCAATCTGGTGCGGATCGTCGCCCGCGGCGGCAACTACCTGATCGGCGTCGGCCCCGACGCCACCGGACGCGTCTCCCGTCATGTCGCCGAGCGCATGCGCGAGCTCGGCGCGATCCTCGGCACCATCGGGCACGCGGTCTACGGGTCCCGGCCCGCCGACCCCGGCCTCACGGCGGACGGCAGCCTGGAATGGCATCTCACCTCCCCGGCCGGTGATCCGGGGACGGTGCACGCGATCGGCCTGTACCCGGACGGGGCCGCCGTCCCCAGCACCCTGCGCGTCACCGGGAACGGGCACGACATCACCCTGGACGTGCCGGCCGGACCCGACCCGCACGTCGTGGCGGTCGAAGTCCCGCTCGGCACCGCCTGAGGACCGCTTCCGCCGACGCGCCCTCAGAGCGCGGGTTCGTCACCCCCGAGGGTGCCGCGCAGCCACTGCTCGACACCCGCGACGTGCACCGTCATCCACGACCGGGCCAGCTCCGGGTTCCGGTCGGCGACGGCCTCGTGGATGGCCCGGTGCTGGTCACGGGTGCGCTCCACCGCGCCCTCCTCGGTCAGCCCGCGCCAGACCCGCGCCCGTGTGGTCGGACCGGAGAGCCCGTCGATCAGCGAGCAGAGCACCGGGTTGCCGGAACCGGAGGCGATCAGGCGGTGGAACTCGAGGTCGTTGGCGATGAGTTCCTCCAGCGACGCCTCCCGCGGAAGGCGGTCCAGCACCTTCTCCAGCGCGGCGACGCCCTCGTCCGGCATGGCCGCCGCGGCCATCGCCGCTGCGGCCGGCTCCAGGATCCTGCGGACCTCGAGGAAGTCCAGCACCGTGTCGTCGTGGTGGAAGTCGACGACGAAGCCGAGCGCGTCCAGCAGCAGGCCGGGCTCCAGGCTGGTGACGTACGTCCCGTCGCCCTGCCGCACGTCGAGCACCCGGATCAGCGAGAGGGCCTTGACCGCCTCGCGCAGGGAGTTGCGCGACAACCCCAGCCGCCCGGCCAGGTCGGACTCCTTGGGCAGCCGCTCCCCCGGGCGCAGCTCGCCGTCGACGATCATCGCCTTGATCTTCTCGATCGCCTCGTCGGTGACTGGCATTGTGACCTCCTCATACCCCCGGTGACGACTATACGTCGGATGATTGGATTACCCATCCCGACATCGACGTCACCCCGGATACATCCCATGTGTGGCACGTAACCATGTCACAACCCTGTCCCTGAGCGCGCTTCCTCTCTATCGTGACACACATTCATCCGATGTATCGCCGGATTTGTAGCGACCGGTGAAGGCCATCCCAAGGACGGACGGACCCATGCCCGAACCCGACCACGCCCTTCCCGCCGACCCGTCGCGTCGCGCCGTGCTGCGCGGCGCGACCGCGTCAGGTGCGCTGCTCGCCCTGTCCGCGCTGCCGGAGTTCATTCCGCGCGCGGCGGCCGTGCCCCGGCCGCCGCTGTCCCTGGTGCCGGCGGACCGGGCCGTCCTGCTGCCGTACTCCGCGCCCGGCACCGAGGGCGCGATCATCGAGCAGGGCCTGCCGATCGGCAACGGCAGACTCGGTGCCCTGACGACGGGCGATCCCGCGCACGACACGTTCTACCTGACCGACGCCACCCTGTGGACGGGCCACGCCAACGCCGCGCTGGACTCCGGGGGCCAGTTCCCGTACGGCGCCGGTGACTTCGGTACGTTCGGGCTGCTGGCCAAGGCGTACCTGGATCTTCCGGCGCACACGCGCGAGGCGATCAGCGGCTACCGCCGGACACTCGATCTCAGCAACGGCCTGATCACCGCCTCGTACACACGAGGCGGCACGACGTACACCCGCGAGGTGTACGCGAGCGTGCCGGACGACGTGATCGTGATCCGGCTCGGCCAGAGCGGCGGGGGCTCGTACACCGGCTCGCTGACTCTGACGGGCACCCGCGGCGAGGCCGTCACCGCCGAGGCGGGGGCCGCCCGGGTCTCCTTCGGCGCCGCACTCGCCAACTCCCTCCGTTACGCCGCCGTGGTCGGGGCTGCGGGCACGGGCGGCACGCTCTCGGCCTCCGGCACCAGGGTGACCTTCACCGACTGCTCCGAGGTGGTCCTGGTCGTCTCCGGCGGGACCGACTACAAGGCCGACCACGCCGCCGGCTACCGCGACACCGGCATCGACCCCCTGTCCGTCGCCCGGACGAAGGCGGACGACGCCGCCTCCGTCGCGGGCACCGCCCTCCTGGCCACGCACACCGCCGACTACCGGCGACTTCAGCGGCGGATGACGCTCGACTTCGGCGCCTCGACACCGGCCCAGCGTGCGATGGACACCCCCGAACGGCTCGCCGCCCGGGCCGCCGGATCCGCTCCGGACCCCGAACTCGAGGCGGCCTACCTCCAGTTCGGCCGCTACCTGACGATCTGCGGCTCACGCGGCAGTCTGCCGACCAACCTCCAGGGCCTGTGGGTGGACCGCAACAACCCGGACTGCATGGCCGACTACCACACCGACATCAACGTCCAGATGAACTACTGGCTGCCCGACAGGGCCGGGCTGCCGGAGTGCTTCGACGCCTTCACCGACTACTGCCTCGCGCAGTTGCCGGGCTGGACGGCCACGACGCGGAACCTCTTCCAGGACCCGCGCAACGGCTTCCGCAACACCTCCGGGAAGGCAGCCGGCTGGACGGTGGCGATCTCCACCAACGTCTGGGGCGGCAACGGCTGGTGGTGGCATCCGGCCGGCAACGCCTGGATCTGCAACTCCCTGTACGAGCACTACGAGTACACCCGGGACACCGGCCACCTGCGCCGCATCTACCCGATGCTCAAGGGCGCCTGCCAGTTCTGGGAGGCACGCCTGATCACGACGACGGTCCCCGATCCGGACGCGCCCGGCGGGACGCGCCAGGTCCTGGTCGACGACCACGACTGGTCGCCGGAGCACGGGCCGACCGACGCCCGCGGTATCACCTACGCCCAGGAACTGGTTCGGCAGCTGTTCCGGAACTACCGCGAGGCCGCGGCGGCCCTGGACCTGGACGCCGGATACGCCGCCACGGTCGCCGCACTGCAGGAGCGCCTGTACCTGCCCCGGGTCAGCGCCACCACGGGCCGGCTGGAGGAGTGGATGACGGACGCCGACCTGGGCGAGACCACGCACCGCCACCTGTCCCCGCTGGTGGGCCTGTTCCCCGGCGACCGGATCGGCCTCGGGGAGTCGCCCCGGGAGCTGATCGAGGGCGTCACCGCCCTGCTCGCCGCGCGGGGGATGGAGAGCTACGGCTGGGCCTGCGCCTGGCGCGCCCTGTGCTGGGCACGGCTCAAGGACGCGGACAGGGCCTACCGCTTGGTCACCACCGTGATGAGGCCGTCGGTCGGTCACAGCAACGGCAGCGCGATCAACCTCTTCGACATGTACGACCTCGGCAGCCGGGCGACCTTTCAGATCGACGCCAACTTCGGGACGCCGGCCGCCATGCTCGAGATGCTGGTGCAGTCGCGGCCCGGCCGGGTCGAGCTGCTGCCGGCGCTGCCCGCCGCGTGGGCCGCCTCCGGCTCGGTGACCGGCGTGGGCGTGCGCGGCGGCTGCACGGTCGACGTCGACTGGTCGTCGGGCCAGGTCACCTCGGCCACCGTGCACGGCCGGCCCGGCACCCGGACCACCGTGGTGGCCGGCGCCTGGAGCCGGGCCGTGACGATACCGGCGGCCGGATCGGTCACCGTGACCCCCGGTCCGGTCCAGCTCGTGAACCGGCTGAGCGGCAAGGCGATCGACGTCCCCGGAGCCTCGGGCACGGCCGGCCGGGAGCTGGTCCAGTACACGCCGAGCGGCGCCGCCAACCAGCGGTTCCGGTTCGTCCCCGTCGGCGGCGGGCTCTACGAGGTGCGGACCACCCATCTGGCCGACCCCCTGTACTGGGACATCGCCGGCGGATCCACCGCCGACGGGGCCCGGCTGACCCAGTGGGCGTCCACCCACGCCACCAACCAGCGGTGGCGGCTGTCCGCGGCGGCCGACGGACACGTGACCGTCGCATCGGTCCGCAGCGGCAAGGTACTCGGCGTCACCGGCGACTCCACGGCGAACCTCGCGACGGTGGAGCAGCAGACCGCCGACGGCGGTGCCGGCCAGCAGTGGCGGATCGTGTCGGCCTGACCGGCCGGTGCGACGGCCGTGCCGCCGGGCCACGGGGCATGGCCCCGTGG
>NZ_JBHXFL010000041.1:0-6122 GCF_042724095.1 Streptomyces sp. NPDC127100 | reverse complement strand
TGCCCCCCCACCCCGCCGCCGGGGGGGCCGCCCCCTCGGGGCCTAGCGTGTCGCCCTCCCCGGCGGGTGCGCCGCCGGTCCCGCGGGGCCCGGGGCCCGGCCCCGGGGCCCCGGCCGCTGTTGTGCCGGTGCTCCGGGTCAGCCCTGCGGGACCGCCCGGACGCGGGTCGGGGCCGTGACGTCGGGTGCCGTCTGCACCGCCGTGCCGTCCGCCCGCCGCTCCGTGAGCCGGAGCTGCGAGACGGCGTTCACGAACGTCAGGGCGCCCTTGTCCGGCGTGGGTTGCCAGCGCTGGGTGCGCTTGCCCGCCACGCACGTCTCCTGGGTGATCTCCGCCCCGGCCTCCAGCGGCGCGCCCAGGTAGTGCTTGCCGCGGGTGACGTCCAGGCACAGGCCCGTCCGGGACGACCGCAGGGTGTAGTAGCCGTCGGCGGTGGCGGTCACGTCCCAGGCCGCGGTCCCGTCCCGGACGAAGCCCACGGTGGTGCCGGCCTCCTGGCCGGCGGGCGCGAGCCGCTTGCCGCCGGTTCCGGTCAGCGCGTAGACGCCGTCGGCGAGCGGTGTGCGGTCGGTGTTCGCCCAGCCCGGCGCGTGGCCGACGCGGCGCGCCAGGTCCTCGAACCCCTCGTAGGTGGCGCTCGGCCGCGGTCCGCCCCAGGTGGCCTGCGCGATGAACCGCAGCGGCATGAACGCCTTGGCCTCGACCTCGTTCTCCGTCTCGGCGGCGGCGCTGTCCGGCCACATGCTGATCTTCGCGCCGGTGAGGTTCGCGGGCCGTGAGGTGAGGGTCTCGCCCTCGAAGCGCAGCGGTGTCCAGCCGGAGTCGTAGAGCTGCCGCGTGTTCGTGGTGAAGCCGCCGCGCACCAGGTAGAGGGCGTAGGCGGAGTTCATCACCGGACGGCCCTCGGCGAGGAGCGAGGACGGCTTGCTCAGGTTCCCGCCGCCCAGCCAGTGCTCCACGGCGATGTCCCGGTCGAGCGGGACGAGGCTGTTGCGTCCGAGCAGTCCGTCGTTCCAGACGCGCAGCGTGCGGCCGTCCTCGCGGACGTGGTCGCCCACCCGGTTGACGAAGTCGACGAAGGCGTCGTCCGGGGTCGCTCCGGGGCCGAACCTCTCGGTGGCGTGCTGCTGGATCTGCGGGAAGTCGGGGTAGGCGGAGCCGATCATGTATTCGTCGGCGCCCATGTGCCAGGACCGGGTGTTCCAGACGTCGAGCGCCTCGTCCACGAGGGAGGTGTAGTACGTGAACGCCTCGGGGCGGGTGATGTCGAGCCGGGGCGGGGAGGCCTTGCCGCTGCTGTCCTTCAGCTGCAGCTCGGGGTGGTTCTCCAGGTACGGGTCCATGTGGCCCGGCGAATTGATCTCCGGGATCAGCTCGATGTGGTGGCGCTCGGCCATCGCGACCAGTTCGCGCACCTCGGCCTTCGTGTAGTAGCCCCAGAACGCCGACTCGGGGTCGACGTCGCTCTTGACCTTCGCCTCGATCCATAGCTGGTTCAGCTTCTGCGACGCCATGTCGCGCATCAGGCGCCCGAACCAGTCCATGGAGACGTGGATGTAGCAGGCGCACACGCCGACGCCGCGCTCGCGGTACTCGGGGACGTCCGTTGTCGTGCCGGCGGGGGCCGTACCGTCCTCGCGCAGCATCTGCAGCACGGTGCGGGTGCCGTAGAACACGCCGGTGGAGGTCGCGCCGGTCACGGTCAGCCGGCCGCCGGACCCCAGACGGTACCCTTCGGTCCCCAACTCGCCCCTGCGGGAGGCGTCCTGGCTCAGCACGATGTCACCCGGTTCGGCGGACCGCGCTCTGACCACCTGGGGCGTCCGCCCGGTGACCTCGCGCAGCTCGCCGGCGAATCTGCGCGCGTCGGCGGCCGTCCGGGCGTCGACGTCGCGGAGCACGATGCGTGCCCGGTCGCCGAGCCGGAACTCCCCCGGCTCCGCGTTCCACTCGCGCAGGGTCGGCAGTACCTCGGGGGCCGCCGCTCCGGCGGTGGCCGCACGGGGTTCCTGCGCGCCGGCGGAGGTCATCGGGAGCAGGGCGGCCGTGACCGCCGCGGTGATCGCGCAGACCAGTCCGGTGGTTCCGCGTCGTCGTCCGGCTTTCATGTTCACCTTTCCGTCGTGCGGGTCGGGGCCGCCCGCCCCGGTCGTTCCGGTGACCGGGGCGGGCGGGTTCTGTGGGGGCCGGGGGTTGTGGGGACGGCAGGGTCACCGCTCCCGCGAGCGGGCCGCGCCGAACAGCTCCCCGTAGCCGGGTGAGGCGTTCTGCCCGGCCTGGACGCCGCCGAGCACGGTGCCCCGGTGCACGAGCCGGACGGAGTCGGGTCCGACGCCGCTCTGCTCGGCGGTGACGGCGAGCGCGAGGGTGTTCTCGCCCCGTGCCCTGAGGAATCCGGAGGGGATGACGAACTCCTGCTGGGGGCCCACGTTGTTGACGTACTGGCCGGTGTTCCAGCCGTTCACGAAGATCTGCACCCGGTACTCGTCGGCGCGCGCGCCGGCGTCGTCGATCCGCAGGCCGATCGCCGTGTCGGTGACGCTCGGCAGGTTCAGCCGGGCCGTCGTGCGGAACCAGCGCACACCGGGCCGGTCGCTCTTGAGCGAGGACGTGGTGCGCCAGGAGGAGTCCGGTGCGCCCGGCAGGTGCCGGCCCGCGCGCTCGCCGTAGAGACCGCCGTTGTTGTGGACACCGCGCACGGTGTCGACCGGGTCGGGGCCGCCCGCGGCGCCCTGGATGCGCCACGTCACCGGGCCGGAGCCGGGCACGGCCACGTCGGCCAGACCGCGGCAGCCCTTGGACCGGCCGTCGGAGGACCAGTCCTCGTAGTGCCCCATGTTGCGGACCAGGATCGCCAGCACGGCCGGCTCACCGGGGTGAGGGCCAGCAGGGCGAGGGCGAGGCCGGCCGCCAGCGGCCGCGGGGCCGGTCCTCCGGACCGGGCGGAAGCGCCGCGCCCCCGGGTCCGGTGGGATCTGGACAACTGGTGCATGGGCGCCTCCGATGACACGGGCTCGAGGAACGTTTCCGTCGGTGATGTGACCGCGTGAAGCCATGCCGTGAACAGAGCATGCCAAAGCGACACCCTGTCGATCAGTGTTGGCCAGAGTAAAGCCCACCCGGCAAGAGGTCTAGACCCCATACGTCTTACCTCCAGCGGCCGATCCCTGCATCATCCCTGTGGAGAAGGTATTTCATGGTCCAGACCAACACTGGAGGTCTTCGTGAGAAGACGCACGACAACCATCACGACGCTGGGCATCTGCTTCGCACTCGCAAGCACGATGGCGGTCGAGTCGTCGTCGGCCGCTCCTGCTGCGGCCGCCCCCAGCGCCGCGGCCCCGGTGCCGCCGGTCTCGCCGACCCCGCAGTCCCTCACCCGCGCAGGTGGCGACGTCGTCGTGACCGGCCGGGTGATCGTCGTGGCGGACGGGACCACGGACGCCCCGGCCCGGGCCCGCCTCGTGGACGAACTGAAGGCCCACGGCGCCGACCGGGTGGACGTCGTCACCCCCGGGAACGTTCCCCGGGCCGCCGCCGGCCTGCTCACCGTGCGTCTCGGTCCGGCCGCACGCCCTGACATCGCGGCGGCGCTCGGCGACACCGCGGTGCCGGACCACGCGGAGGGATACGCCCTGCGCGTCGCGCGGGCCGGGCGGGGCGCGCGGATCGCCCTCGGCGGCAAGGACGCCACCGGCCAGTACTACGCCGTGCAGACCCTGCGGCAGTTGTTCGTCCCCGCCGGGGACGACGGCTGGAAGGTGTCGGGAGTCCAGGTGAGCGACTTCCCGTCGATGCCGCTGCGGGGCACCATCGAGGGCTTCTACGGACAGCCCTGGACGCACGCCGAGCGCCTCGACCAGATGGACTTCTACGGGGACGTCAAGGCCAACACCTACATCTACGCGCCCAAGGACGATCCCTACCACCGCGGCAAGTGGCGCGAGGCCTACCCCGCGGACAAGCTGGCCGAGCTGGGGGAACTCGTCGCCCGGGCCACGGCCGACCACGTGCGCTTCACCTTCGCCGTCTCCCCCGGCGAGTCGATCTGCTACTCGGACCCCGCCGACCGCGCGGCCCTCAAGGCCAAGCTCCAGGCGATGTACGACCTGGGCACCCGCGCCTTCTCCGTCCCGCTCGACGACATCAACTACACCCGCTGGAACTGCGAGGCCGACCGGGCCGCGTACGGCGAACCCGGCGCCGGGGCCGCCGGGAAGGCGCAGGTCGACCTGCTCAACGACGTGCAGCGCACCTTCGTCGCCACGCACGCGGGCACCTGGCCGCTGCAGATGGTGCCCACCGAGTACTACAACAACAGCGACTCGGCCTACAAGCGGGCCCTGCGGGAGGCCCTGGACCCCGCGGTCGAGGTGATGTGGACCGGTGTGGGCGTGGTACCCACGCAGATCACCGACGACGAGGCCGAGCAGGCCGCGAAGGTGTTCGGCCGCAAGGTCTTCGTCTGGGACAACTACCCGGTCAACGACTTCGGCAACACCAGCGGCCGGCTGCTGCTCGCGCCCTACGACAAGCGCCAGGCCGGGCTGTCCGACCACCTGTCCGGCATCGTGGCCAACCCCATGAACCAGCCCTACGCCAGCAAGGTCGCCGTCTTCGGCACCGCGGACTTCACCTGGAACGACCGGGCCTACGACGCGCGGACCAACTGGCGCAACGCCATGTCCTACCTCGCGGGGGGCGACCCCGAGGCCACCGGGGCCCTGCTCGCCTTCGGCGACCTCGAGCACATGGCCCCGACCTTCGGCTCCACCCCCTGGCAGCCCCAGGCGCCGGAACTCGCACGCCGGGTCGAGGAGTTCTGGAAGGCGTGGGACGCGGGTGACCGCACCGGCGCCGTGCGGGCCCTGCGCGCGTACGCGGCCGCCGTCGAGCGGGCCCCGTCGGTCATCCGCGGCGGCTCCGTGGAGAAGGGCTTCACCGTCGACGCGGCGCCCTGGCTGGACGCCACCGAGCTGTGGGGCGAGGCGATGGTCAAGACGCTCGACGCGCTCGCGGCACGGCAGGCCGGGGACAAGGACACCTCGGACCGGCTCCTGACCGAGTCGAACGCGCTGCAGGAACGGGCCCGCGCCGTGCGCGTCGACCCGCCGCGCAACTCCTGGGGCAAGGTCCAGCCCAAGGTCGGTGACGGTGTGCTCGACGCCTTCCTCGCCCAGGCCGACCTCCGGCTCCGGTTGTGGGACTCCGCGGGAGGCACGGAGAACCTGGCCCTGAAGGGCACGGCGACCGCCTCCAGCGTGGAGCTGGACCTCGACCGGCTGGCGGCCCGGAACGTCAACGACGGACGCCTGGACACGCGTTGGGCCTCCGGCTACACGAACGACGAATGGGTGCAGATCCAGCTCGCCGCCCCGGCGAAGGTCGCCGCGGTGACCGTCTCCTGGGAGAACGCCTGCGCGACGGAGTACGCCGTGCAGGCCTCCCGGGACGGGGTGACCTGGAGGACCGTGTCCACGCAGCGCCCGGACTCCTGCGGCAACGACCTCGTCCGGGTCACCGACGACGAGGCCGTGCGGTACGTCCGCGTGCAGGGCGTCGAGCGGAGGACGTCCTGGGGCTACTCGATCCACGAGATCGGCGTCTACGGCACGCCCGCGGCCTGACACGCGGCGCACGTCCCCACGCGATCCGCGGGGACGTGCGCCTGGGCCCGCGTCGCGCGCCCTGGCCCTGTGCAACCGGTTCAACGGCAGCGTCCGCGCCCGCGGGCGTCCGGCTGGAGCCGTCGAGCGGCACCCTCGGCCTGGAACGGACCCGGGGGGCGTCGGCCGGCACCGCCCCCTCCGCCTCGACCCCGCCGGGCGACTACACCGTCAAGGTCGTGGCCACCGGCGCCCAGGCGACGCACAGCGCCTGCGGCGCCGGCCGACGCAGATCACCCTCAGCGTCATCGGCGGTACCGCCTCCCGCTGACCGGCGGACGGTGACGGACAGCGGCCGTCCGCGGGACCGCGCGGCGGCGGGAAGCGGTCCGCCGGGGCACTGCGGGCACCGGAGGGCCGGGGGTTGGGCCCCCCCCCCCCGGACCGGGGGGGGGGGTCCCGAGGGGTACCCCGGGCCCCATCGGGGGGCGGGGGGGGGGGGGGGCGCGGGGGCG
>NZ_JBHXFL010000040.1:0-63671 GCF_042724095.1 Streptomyces sp. NPDC127100 | reverse complement strand
CGTGGCGTGGGCCTCGCCCAGCGCGCCGCCGAAGATGCGGAAGTCGTGGGCGTAGACGAAGACCGTGCGGCCCTCCACCGTGCCCCAGCCGGTGATCACACCGTCGGTGTAGGGCTTCTTGGCCTCCAGGCCGAAGCCGCTCGCCCGGTGCCGGCGCAGCTGCTCGATCTCCTGGAAGGACCCGGGGTCGACCAGCAGCCCGATCCGCTCGCGCGCGGTCAGCTTGCCCTTGGCGTGCTGCGCCGCCGTCGCCTTCTCGCTCGGCCCGGCCGTCGCCTGGGCGCGGATGCCGTGCAGTTCCGCGACGCGGCCGCGGACGTCTGCCTGTTCGGTCCCGGCCGCTGCGGGAGCAATGGTCGTCGACATGTCGTCAGTTCCCTTCTGGACTCCGGCTGCCCGTCACTGCCAGCTGCGTGGTCCCCGGTGGCCGTTGGGCCGCCGGCTCCACCCGGCGCGGCGGGCCGGGGTGTGGCCGGCCCGCCGCGGTGCTCCGCCCTGGAGCGCGAACAGCAGGACGGCGGTGAGTGCGGCCAGTTCCTCGTCGGTGGCCCGGCCGCGTTCGATGCGCAGGGCCGGGTGTGCGCGGTCCGTGTCGCCCATGTCTTCTCCTCCGGCGTTTGGGCCCACCGTCGGGCACGGCGCTCAAGAGGTGGTCTCGGCCCGCTCGAGAACCCCCCGAGGGCGGGCGGGGGTTCAGCCGCTGCGGGCGCGCACGCCGTGCAGGGCCCGGGTCAGGGCGCGGGCGCTGTGGTCGCTGTCGCCCAGCCCGGTCATGACCACCAGCGGGGGCTCGCCGCTGTGCGCGGCGATGCGGCGGGCGAGTGCGTAGGCGGCCGGGGCCGCGGGTCCGCAGCCGCACAGCACCAGCCGGCGCGGCGGGCCCAGCAGGGTGTGCAGGGCGGGCGGCCCGGTGTCCCAGGGGCCGGGCAGGCCCAGGGCGACGATCCGTTCCGGTCCCCGGTAGTGGCGGGCCAGCGCCTCGTGGACGCCGGGGGTGACGCCGGGGACCTGGACCAGGCAGACGACGCCCGCGTGGGGGCGGCCGGCTCTGAGGACGGTCAGTCCCGGCCGGGCGCCCGGGGGCTGCGGGCGGGCGATCCGGGGCACCTGCGCGGCCGGGAGCAGCTCCAGCACACGGGCGACGCTGATGCGGCCGTCCGCGTGATCGGGCAGGCGGCGCAGCAGGTGCAGGCACTGCGACAGCGTGGTGGAGGCGTCGGTGTCGGCGAGGCGGGCACGGTCGTACAGGGCGGTGAGCGCCAGGGCGCCCTCGGTGTCGTAGTGGGCGGCGAGGGTCAGCGGCCAGGTGGTGTCGCCGCCGGCGCTGTGCGGGGCGTTCACGCCGATGCCCTGCGCGGCGAGTTCGGCTTGCAGGTGTGGCGGCAGGAGGGGGTGGTGGTCGAAGCGGACGGATGTCTCGGCCGGCTCGCCGCCGCGTCCGCTCCAGCGGCGGATCCGCTCGCCGGGCACCCAGGCGTAGGGGGTCAGGTCCAGGGCGGCGTCGCGGGCGGTGAGCAGCAGTTCCTTCACGGGCCGGGCGGGGTCGACGGTGAGGGTCATCGGCAGCGGGTTGCCCAGCAGTCCGGGGGTCGAGGCGGCGTAGCGCATGGCCAGGTCCCGGCCGGACAGGTGCACGCCGAAGGCGACCGGCAGCGGGCCCGCGGCGCCCGCCGCCCGGTACAGCAGCAGGGACCACACCGCGTGCAGTGCGCTGCTCTCGCCCGCTCCGTGCCGGGCGGCCCAGGCCCGCAGCCGGGCGGTCTGGGGCGGGCGCAGGCGGCGCTGGATCCGGCCGGTGCCGTCGGTGTGCCCCGGCCGGGCGCCGGGCCGGCCGGGGCTGACGGCCGCGCCCGCCGGCGGCGCGGCCGTCCTCCAGTACTCCCGGGCCGCGCCGGTGTCCTGGCCGGACAGCCACGCGGCGTGGTCGCGGATGTCGGGGCGCCGTTCGCCGCCGGGCAGGTGACCGCCGCACAGGTAGGAGCGGTAGAACTCCCCGACCAGCAGGCGGGCGCCGCGCTCGTCGAGCAGTGCCTGGTGGTAGGTGACCAGCACCCGGGTCGGCGAGCCGTCGCGGGCGCCCTGCCCGGCGGGCGGTCCTTCCAGCAGGCTCACCCGCAGCAGTCCCGGCCGGTGCAGGTCGAAGCCGCGGTCGCGGTCCCGGCGCAGCAGCTCGCCGAAGCGGACGGTGCCGCGCACGTGGCGGACGACCTCGACGGTGACCGTGTCGTGCAGGACGAGCCGGGCGGCCGCCGTCCAGTCGAAGGACGAGCGCAGCACCGCCTCCCGCTCGGCGACCGACTGCCAGGCGTCGGCGAAACGGGTGACGTCCAGCGGCCCCAGCCAGTCCCAGAACAGCTGCTCCACATGGCGGCCGGGCCCGCCGGGCCCGGTCACGGCCGCGAGCAGCACCTTTCGCTGATACCCCGACACCGGCACGGCACGGGTCCCGGGAGCGGCCAGCAGATCGGCCAGCATCTCCAGGGTGTGCGGATCCACCGGGAGCGGCGGGTCCACCGGGAGCGGCGGGTCCGCCGGGGGCGGCGGGTCCGCCGGGGGCGGCGGGTCCGGCAGCCCGGACGGGTCGGCCAGGGGCAGTGGGTCGGCCGGCGTCTGCGGGTCCGGCGGGTCGGCCGGGGGCGGCGGGTCCGGCGGAAACAGCGGGGCCGGCTGGCTTGGTGGGCTTGGTGGGGTGGGTGGGGTGATGCGCAGGATGTGCCGGCCGGGTGGGCCGTCGTCGAGTTCGACGCGGTGGGCGGGGTCGCGTTCGGTGATCCGGGCGGCGACCGCGGCGGCCTCGGCGGTGGTGCGCGGCCCGCACAGCTCGAACACGAGCGGTGCCCGGGCGGGTGCGGGGCGCGGCTCGTGGAGTACGGCGTATACGGCGCCCGCGGGCGGGTGGTCACTGCTCATCCGCTGCCCCGGGCGCCGGCCGGTCCTGTCCGCACGGAGCGGGCCGGTTGCCTGTGCCGCTGTTCACGTCGTGTGTGCACGGCTTCGTCTCCTCGTCGGCCGCGTCCGGTGTGTTCATCCGCCGCCGGCCGCGGCGGGCGGGGCCGGGCGGGGGCGGCCGCTCCGGTGCCGGTGGGCCTCGCTGACCAGGAACCGGTCCTGCACCACGTGCGTGGCGAAGGACCACTCGCCGTCCGTGTCGCCGTTCAGGGCGGCGCCGCCTTCGGTGTCCCAGGTGAATCCGAAGGAGGTGAACCGCCGGCCCAGGCCCTGGCCCAGGGCCTTGGTGTAGGCCTCCTTCAGCGTCCACAGCCGCAGCAGGTGGCCGGCGCGTTCGTCGTCGGGCAGGCCGCCGAGCCGCTCGGCCTCCTGGGGGGTGCACATCTGCTCGCGTACCGCCTGCCAGGCGACCTGCCGGTCCACGGGTTCGGCGTCCACGCCGATGGGGCCGTCGCGGCTGACGGCGACGGCGATCAGCTCGCCGGTGTGGGCCAGGCTCACGTGCATGTCCGTGCCCAGTCCGCGCAGTTGCGGCCGTCCGCCCGGCCGGTAGGCGAGGTCGAGGCGGTCGGCGGGCACCTGGAGCGCGGCGGCGGCGGTGTGTTTGAGGACCATGCGGGACACGGCGAAGCCCAGCCGGCCGCCGGGCAGGGGGTGATGGCGGTAGCGGGGCCAGTCGCGGCCCAGGAGGGTGCGCAGGGCGGGGTCGAGCAGGGCGGGGGTCAGCCACTGGCCCCAGGTGGTGTGGACCACCGCCCGGTTGCTGTCCTGGAGCTGTTGCAGGACCGGTTCCCACGGTCCCTGCGGGCCGGGCACGTGGCAGGGCGCGGCCCGGTGCGCCGCACCGCCCGCCGCACCCCCGCCGCCGGTGGTGGGGTTCACCACAGCATCCTGGTGGCGTACACGTCGCAGTCGACGCCGTGGCGGGTGCGGGTGAGCAGTTCGTTCCAGACGCCGGTGTGGACGGCCGGCAGCGGTCCGGGCAGGGGGGTGGCGAGGCGTTCGGTGATCCGGCTCAGGGCGAGCAGTGCCCAGTGGGGTTCGCCCAGGAACCGTGTCCGTGCCGCGGCGGCCGCCCGGTGCACGCCGAGGACGGTGGCGGCCGTCAGCAGCAGGGCGTGGCGGTCGGCGAGCGCGCGGGCGGCGGGGTCGGCGGGGTCGTGGGTGCGGGGGGTGGCGGGCTGGTGCAGCAGGCGTTGTTCGGTGGCCAGGCGCCGGGCGGTGCGGGTGAGGGCGGCGGCGGCCGGATCACCGCTGGTGTGGCTGGTGGCGGGGTCGGGTGGTGCGGCTGCGGCGGGCAGGGCGGCGGTGACGGTGTGGTGGGCGTCGGTGCCGGCCGCCAGGGCGGGGGGCCGGGGGTCGGCGAGGTGGAAGAGGGTGCCCGGTGCCGGCTGCGGGGGGTGCGGGGGGTGGATGGGGCCGGTCAGGGCGGTGACGAGCCGGGCCTGGCAGGCGGCGGCGGCTGCCGGGCCGGTTCCGGTCGCCGTCCGGTCCTCGGTGATCTTGGCCGGCAGGGTGTGTGCGGCGCCGCCGGCGGGCGGGGTGGTCTCGCCGAGGACGAGGTGGAGGTCTTCCAGTACCTCGCCGGCCAGTGACGGCACGAGGTATCCGGCGGCGTCGGCCAGCGTCGTCTGGGTCCGGGTGGCGGGTGCCGTGGCTGCGCGCAGGGCGGTCGCGGTCAGGGTTTCGCAGGCCAGCAGGTCGGCGAAGGCGGCGGCGAGGACGGGCTGCCACTGGGCGGCCGCGTGGGGGCCGGCGTCGACGGCGCGGGCCGCCAGGCGCAGGACGGTGCCGGTCGTGGCGAGCAGCCCGGCCGGTGCCAGCAGTGCGGCGGCGGGGCCGCGGCCGTATGCGGCGGCCGCGCCGGGGGCGCTCCAGGCGTGGGCGAGGGCCAGGTCGCGGCGGTAGAGGGGGCGCAGCAGCCGGGCGTACTGGTCGGCGCCGGGGCGCCGGCGGGGGCCGGCGGGGCGGGTGGTGGCGGTGTGTGCGGCCGGCGGGGCGGGCGGGGTGCGGTGCGGGCGGTGGTGCAGGGCGGGCCATCCGTAGGGGTTGGCCGGGTCGGCGGGGTCGCCCAGCAGTGCCTCCAGCCGCATCGCGTCCAGGGCCAGGCCGACGGTGGGGGGCAGTTCGGCGTAGGCGGGGGCGAGGCGGGGCGTTGCGCCGGTGTGCGGGGGCGCGGTGGGGGCACTTCGGTGCGGGCGGGTGCCCGGCAGGGGCAGTGCCATCGCCGGCCTCCTGGTGTTCCTCGTCGCGGCTGGGTGCGGTCCCCCGGCTGCCAGGGGGGTGGTGGTGTTCATCGCAGGCGCCGTACGGCGTTCTCGGCGTGCCATCGGGCCAGGTTCAGTGTCTCGGTGCCGGTGCGGCCCAGCCAGGCGCGTACGTGCCGGCGGGCGTCGGTGAGCTGTGCGTGCGGGCCGAGGGCGGCGGCGGCTTCGGCGCGGAGCATGACCCGGTGGGCGCTCACGGCCCGTACGCCGTCGGCTTCGGGTTCCAGGTACCACTCCCCGCTGTGGGCGGCGATCAGTGCGGGCACGGTGGTGTGCCGGTAGACGATCCGGGCGGCGTGCGGGAAGCACAGGCGGACCAGGCCGGTGGTGAGGGTGGTGCCGGTGCGGGTGGCGCAGGTGTCGAGGGTGGCGAACTGGATGCCGGGCTGGTCCTCGCGCACGTCGGCGTGTTCGACGTGCGCGAGGAGTTCGGGCCAGTCCTGGATGCGGTGGAGGAAGTCGTAGACGGCTTCCGCGGGGCCGTGGATGCGGGTGCTGTCCTCGAAGGACAGCAGCAGTTCGTCGAGGCTCTCCCAGCGTTCGGCGGCGGCGGCCACCTGGTCCGCCTCGGCCCGGGTGTCCGGGGCGGGGGTGCCGGCGGGCGGGTCGTGGGTGAGGCCGAGCAGGCAGCGGGCCGGGCCCTGGGGGCGTACCGTCCAGGTGCCGCGCAGGGGGGCGCCGGGCAGGAGGGTGTCGCTCTGTTCGAAGTCGATGGCCCGGTCGGCGGGCCGCAGCAGGCGCCGGGTGCGGGTGGAGCGCACGTGGCCGGTGTGCAGGTGCCAGGTGCGCAGGTGTTCCTCGGTGGCCTCGCCGGGTGCGGCGGCGAGGTCCATGCGCTCGACGTGGAGGTATCCGGGCAGCAGGAGCGGCCAGTTGGGGGCGTCGGCCAGCAGTCCGTAGACGACGTGGGCGGGCGCGGCCACGGGCGTCGTGTGCTGGGCGAAGTGCGCGTGCTGCGGCGCCATGCGTTGCGTCCCCTCCTGACAGGTTCCCTCCACCGTGCGGCGGCCGCCTGGAGGGGTGCTCGAACCGCACTCGCACCCGCCCCCGGGGGGGGTCAGCCCACGGCGGCAGGCCCCAAGGTGGCGGGCCCCACCGTTGCGGGTCCCACCGTGGCGGGCCCCACCGTTGCGGGTGCTGTGGTGGCGTGGCCCGCGGGGGTGTGGCGGGCGGGCACGGGGCCGGGGCCTGCGGGGGTGTGGCGGGCGGGCACGGGGTCGGGGCCGGACCTCAGGATGGACCGCTGGAGCTTGCTCAGCGCCGCCGACGGCTCCAGGCCCAGCGTGCGCACCAGGGTGGCGCGCAGCCGCTGGTAGGCGTCGAGTGCCTCGCCGCGGCGCCCGGAGCGGTACAGGGCCAGCATGTACTGGCCGTACAGGCTCTCGTGGGTGGGGTAGCGGCTGACCAGCACGGTCATCTCGGCGAGCAGTTCCCGGTGCCGGCCCAGGCGCAGGTCGGCCTCGATGCGCTGGTCCAGCGCGCACAGCCGGCTCTCCTCCAGGCGCCTGGCCTGGGTGGCCAGGTGGGGGCCGGTGTGGACGTCGCTCAGGGCCGGGCCGGTCCACAGGGCGAGCGCCTCGCGCAGCAGGCGCGCGGCCCGGGGCGGGTCGCCGGCGTCCATGGCCCGGTACCCGGCACCGGCGAGCCGGTCGAACTCCCGGACGTCGCTGACGCCTTCACCGCTTTTGAGGAGATAACCGCCGGGCACGGTCAGCAGCACGTCCTTGGCCGAGCGGGCCGGCCCGCCGCCGTCACCCGCCAGCGCGGCGGTGATCAGCTCCCGCAGCTGCAGGATGTACGTCTGCAGCGTCGGACGCGCACTGCGCGGCGGTTTCGCCCCCCACAGCTCCTCGGCCAGGACACCCACCGGCACGACCTGGTCGGCGTGCAGCGCGAGCAGGGCCAGGACCTGACGGGGTTTGGGTGCCGTCGGCGTGATCGACACCCCCTCCTCCCGCACGGCGAGTGTGCCCAGTACGTCGATGTCCACGCCGTCTCCCCCGGTCGCTCTGGCCGCTTTCTGGAGCGGTTTCCTAGCACCACCCATTAAAAAACAGCACATGCGGTTTGTCAACGCTCGAGGAGCGGGTCCACCGCCCGTCGATCCGGACGCGAGCGGGACGGCAGCCGGCCGCGGGGCATTGCACATATACAGGGGCACAGGGGGCGAGCCTGCCGGGTTCCGCTCGGCGGTCTTGGGCGGGACGACGCCGCGTCAACCAACCGGGCGCGCTGTTTACTGGGAGGCCTCCGGAGCCCCCGGCGACGGCGGCACCGGGGCAGCGGGGGCCGGAGCAGAAGCCGGTGCCGGCGCGGGGACCTGGGCCCCCGCCGGCGGCGGCACCGGGGCGGGAGCGGGCGCCGGGGCGGGGGTCGCTGCCGGGGTGGGGGCGGGGATGCGGCCGGGGGGTGCGGTGAGGGGTGGCAGGATCAGGTTCCACAACTGTTCTAGGCGCTCGTCGGACAGCCAGGTGCGGTCCGCGGCGCCGAGCGCCTCGAAGCCGGCCGTGGCGGCCGCGATCACCGTCGTGGCGACGTCCGGCGGGACGTCGCCGGCCAGTTCCCCCGCATCGTGTGCCTGAAGCACGAACCGGCGCACCCGATCGTGCCACCAGCACAGCAGCTCTCCCCCGTTCTTGCGCGAGGGGTCGGCGCTGAGGCGGAAACCGGCCCGCACCACCGGATCGCCGGCCACCGCGGCCAGCAGGGCAGAGGTGGCGCCGACCAGCGACCGCAGCGCGCCGCCGGCTCCTGCCGCCTCCTTCGCCAGCTCGCGCACCGCGTGCGCGGCGGCCTCCTCCACCGCCCGGGCCAGGTCGTCCTTGCTGGCGAAATGGAAATGCAGGGCACCCGAACTCACCCCCGCCCGCCTGCTGATCGCGGTCAGCGAGGCCAGCGCGTACCCGTCGGCGGCGAACACCTCGGCCGCCGCCAGGACCAGGGCCCGGCGCGTGCGCACCGACCGCTCCTGCTTGACCATCACGCCCTCCTCATGGGCACAGCGGAACAGGAATGGATCACTCCGCCCGGCCGCAGGGCCCGCGGCAGTCCCGTCCCCGGGACAATAGCAAACCGCATGATCGGTCTGTTTGCCAGGTTGTCGACACGACCCACCCGGAGGAAGCCCCGGGCCGGATGCGGCAGGCAGGAGCCCCGCCGGTGGCCAGGCCCTGCCCGGCCGCCGGCGGGGCCGGCTCAGTCCGGGGAACGGGAGGGAGGTGAAACGGCTGTTTCAGTATGTTCCGGTGGGGCGTCCGGGAAGCGGGCCCCGCCCCGCGGGCCGTGCGGGCCGCCGCCCCTGCGGGAGGGGACGCCGCGGCGCTGCGGGGCCGCAGGGAAAACGGAGGAAGAAACTGTCCGGGTGGTTTTGTTCAGCCGTCTCTCCCCCGGCTCTGCCCTGGCCCGGCTCACGCCCCCGGCTCAGCGCGGCCGGCTTCCTCACCGCGGGCGGACACCGGCCCCCTGCGCCGAACCGGGTCCCGGCCGGGGCGCGGCGGAACGCTGCCGGGGGCGCGCAGCGGAGCGGGAGCGCGGTGCAGCGGTGCGCGCGGGGGCGGGGGTGGGAGCGCGGCCGGGCACGGCCGGGGGTGGGAGGGCGGCGGGGGCGCGGCCCGGGGTGTGGGTGTGGGTGTGGGTGTGGGCGTGGTGGGTGCGGGCGCGGCGGGCAGGGCGGGGGCGGCCGGGTGGCGGGTGGTCAGGCGTCGGTGGGTACGAGTTCCGTGCCGCGTGCCCGTTGCACTTCTTCGATGACCCGTATGCCGCGGTCGGCGGACGTGTCGAGTCTGATCAGGGCCGCGGGTGTGGCGATGGCGGGCAGGATGTGGTTGAAGAGGGTCATCACCCGTTCGCCGAGGTCGTCCATGTCGGAGACGGCCTCGGAGAAGATCTGTGTGCCGAGCCAGGCCCCCAGGAAGACTTCCGCGGTCTGCGCGGGGACCACGTGGGGCAGTACCTCGCCCCGGTCCTTGGCCGTTTCCAGGTATCCGCGGGACAGGTCGATCCAGGCCGGCCACGCGCTGCCGAACAGCCGCCGGCTCTCCAGGTCCGCGGACAGGCGTATGCCGGCCAGCAGGACGGCGTCCCTTGGGATCTGGTGGGCCAGCGTCATGCCCGCGTCCACCCACTCCTGCAGCTTCAGCTCGCGCGGTACCCAGTAGTCCGCGGTGAGCTGGGAGTCGATCACCCCGCGCGCCAGGGCCTGCTTGGAGTCGAAGTGGAAGTACAGCGCGCCCTTCGTCACACCGGCCCGCTCGAGGATCTCCGCGATGGTCGCCGCGGCATAGCCGCGCTCGGCGAAGACCTCCGCCGCGGCCCTGATAACAGCACGGCGGGTCCGTACTGCACGTTCCTGGCGTGCCATGGAGCGCTCCCCGAGGAGAAATAAAAAACCGAACGTTACGTACCTTACCCTCTCGTGTGCTGTCTGCCCCGGGGCCCGGCCGGTAATCGCCCCTGCCCGGCCCGCGCGGCGGCGGGGTGGTTCACCAGGCGGTGCGGCCTCCGTCCACGGCGAGTGTCGCCCCGGTGACGAAACTCGCCCGTTCGCTGCACAGCCAGGCCGCCGCCTCGGCCACTTCCCTGGGGTCGGCGGCGCGGGCCTGGGGAGCGGAGGCGCAGGACCGCTGCTGCGCGGTGGCATCGAGGGCGAACCAGGTGTCGACCATCTCCGAGCGGGTCAGTCCCGGGGCGATGGCGTTGACCCGTATGCCGTGCGCGGCGTATTCCACCGCCGCGGCCTTGGTCAGCCCGATCACGGCGTGTTTGGAGGCGATGTAGGGCGCGGCCACCGAGGAGGCGACCAGTCCGCCGACGCTGCTGGTGTTCACGATCGCTCCTCCCCCGGCCGCCAGCATCGCGGTGATCTCGTGCCGCAGGCAGTTCCACACGCCCCGCACGTTGGTGTCCATGACCGTGTCGTAGGCCGCGTCGCCGAGAAGGTGCAGGGGCTTTTTCTCCACCCCGGCCCCGGCGTTGTTGAAGGCGACGTCGAGCCGGCCGTAGCGGTCCACGGCATGTTCCACGGCCCCGCGGACCTGCTCGGCGTCCGTCACGTCCGCGGCCCGGTAGCCGGCCCGTGCGCCGGCCGCCTCCAGCTGCGCCGCCAGCGTCCGCAGCCGGTCCTCGCGGCGGGCCACCAGCACCACTGCGGCCCCCTGTTCGGCGAACACCCGGGCCGCGGCGGCCCCGATCCCGCTGCCGGCGCCGGTGATGAGCGCGACCCTCCCGGCCAGCGCACCCCCCGCACCGGCGCTCATGACCGCACCTGTCTCACCCGCACCGCCGCCCCGGCCGGGAGGGCCGGACGGCCCGGAGAGGCCGGGTGGGCAGGGCCGGCCGGGTGGTCCGGGGAGGCAGGGTGGGCCGGAGAGGCCGGGTGGGCCGGAGAGGCCGGGTGGGCCGGAGAGGCCGGGTGGGCCGGGGAGGCCGGGTGGGCCGGCGGGTGGGTCCGTGCGGCGGGCGGGGCCGGGGACGCGGTCGACGGGGTGGGTGGGGCGGTGGGGGCGGGTGCCGGGGTGGGTGGGGCGGTGGGGGGCCACAGGGTGCCGGCGGCGGCGTCGCGGGCGACGCGGGTGAGCATCGTGTCGTCGATGCCGGCCGGGCTGGCGGCCAGGTGGGCGACGCCCGCCTCGCGCATCAGGCGGCGCTGGAAGCCGTGGGCGAAGCCGGAGGGGCGGCCGATGAAGGCGACGTTCAGATCGCGGGCCTGTTCCGCGACGGTGGCCACGTCGTCGATGAACAGCACCTGGTGGTAGTCGAGGCCGAACACGCCGCGGGTGATCTCCGGGATGCCGGGGCGGAAGGCGTCGGTGCAGATGTAGCGGGGGCCGGTGAAGTACGACGCCCACGCGCCGAGATGCCGCTCGAAGTGGCTGCGGTCCAGACCGCCGTAGCACACGATGCGCAGGCCCCGGGCGCGCAGCCGCCGCAGCAGGTCCACGGCCCCCTGAAGCAGCCGCACCGGATGCGTGGCCAGATAGCGTTCACGCGTGCGGAAGTAGGCGTCGAGCACCGCCTGCGGGGACTGGGTGGTGCGGGCCGCCTCGATGAACACCCCGGCGGCCTCCCGGCGGGGCCGGGAGAAGACGGCACGCTCGAACTCGGGTGTGTAGCCGACCCCGTAGGCGGCGGCCAGGCGGTGGATGACGGGGCTGAAGGTGTCGTTGAGCAGGACGCCGTCGATGTCCACGGCGGCCAGCCGAAGGCCGTGCAGCGGAGCGTGGGGCATGAGAAGGCTCCCTCCCTGGAGACGCGTGAAAAATGGACCTCAGGACGCGGGCGTGAGCAGCACGGGAAGCGCGGTGTGGCCGCTGGAGATGAACGACTCCAGCGGCTGCAGCTCTCCTGGATCGACGGCCAGCCGGGCACGGGGGAAACGCGTGAAGAACGCCGGCAGCGCGGTCAGCGCCTCACACATGGCCAGCGGACGGCCCACGCAGTGATGGACCCCGTGACCGAAGGCCAGATGGTCACGGCGGGTGGCACGGGTGACGTCGAAGGTGTCCGCGTCGGCGCCGTGCGTGTCCCGGTCACCGCCCGCCGCGACCAGCGACAGCACGATCGGCTCACCCGCCGCGATCACCGTGCCCTCCAGCTCGATGTCCCGCACGGCGAACCGCAGCAGAATCGTCGCCACCGGCGCCCGCAGCCGCAGCGTCTCGTCGACCGCCGCCTCCCAGGGCACCGCACCCGACTCCAGCAGCCGCCGCTGGTCCGGATGCGTCAGCAGCGCACACAGCGCGTGATCGAGGAGATTGACGGTCGTCTCGTGCCCCGCGCCCAGAATCAGGTGCAGCGTGTCCACGAGCTCCTTCTCCGTCAGCCCCCGCCCCTCCTCGTCCCGCATCGCGATCAGCGCACTGGTCAGATCCGCCGCCGGCCGAGCCCGCTTACGCGCCACCAGAGCATCCAGCAGCCCATACAGCTCCACCTGATGACGACGGGCGGTATCCGCATCCGCCGACGTCGTGAACAACCCCTCCACCACCCGGTGGAACGCCTCCCCCTCCCCGCCCTCCAGCCCCAGCAACTGCGCGATCACCCGGATCGGCAACTCGAAAGCGAACGCCCGCCGCACATCCACCACACCCCCCGCCGGCACCCCCTCCAGCCGGTCCAGCAACTCCCCCGTGATCTCACCCACCCGCGGCACCAGCCCCGCCACCCGCCGCGCGGTGAACACCCCCGCCACCAGCCGCCGCAACCGCGTGTGCTCCCCACCATGAGCCGTCAGCATGCTCCGCACCGACACCCACATCGCCAGCGGCCACGACTGATCCACCTCACCACTGATCCACGCCGGCCAGTGCCGGTAGGCGTCCTTCGACACCCGCTCATCCGCCAGCACCCGCCTGATCAGGTCATACCGGTTCACCGACCACGCCCCCACCCCACCCGGCAGCACCACCCGCACCACCGGACCCAACGACCGCAACCGGGCAGCCTCCCCATACAGATCCCTACCGAACGGATCAAGAACAACAGGAACAGAAGAACCAGCCACGAACAGCCTCCCCACCACAACCGACACCCCGACAAAACCAACAACCAGCCCCCCGCCCAGCCAGCCCCCACACCCTGGACCAGCCCCACCCCCGACCCCCGCCCACCACCCCCAGCCCCCAGCCCCGCCCCCGGTCCTACCCGGGCCCCGGTCCCGGTTCCCGCTCCCCGGCCCCCGGTCCTGCCCGGGCCCGGTCCCGGTTCCCGCTCCCCGCCCCTGGCCCTGCTCCAACTCCCGGTCCCGCCCCGCTCCTCCACCCCCGGGCCCCGGTCCTGCCCCGGCCCCCGGCCCTGCTCCAGCTCCCGGTCCCACCCCGGCCCCCGGCCCTGCCCCGGTTCCTGGCCCTGCTCCAGCTCCCGGTCCTGCCCCGGTCCCCGGTCCTGCTCGGGCCTCGGTCCTGCCCCGCTCCTCCGCCCCCGGGCCTCGGCCACCCGTCCTCGGTGTTCGGGCCTCGGTGTTCGGTCCTCGGTGTTCGGGCCTCGGTGTTCGGTCCTCAATGTTCGCCGGCGTCACCGGCCCCTTGACCCACGACGTCCCCCTGGCCCCCGGACCCCGCCCTCGACACCACCACCCCGGCCCCAACCCCCGACACGACCCCGGACAGCGGCACCGGCACCGGCACCGGCCATAAGCCCCCTGGCCCCGTCCCGGCCGCACCCCACACCCTCCACGAACCGAGCGCCACCACACCAGCAGGCCAGCCCGGCCAACGCCCCCAGCAGCACCAACCGGCCCCGACACCAACGAAACCCGTGACCAGCAGACCCCGAACCGCCGGCTAAGCCCCGAACCGCCGGCCCCGACGCACGCGCCGGGACGGCGAGACCCGCACCCGAACACACCCCACCACCCCCGCCCACCGACACACCCCGGCAAGAGCCCACAAAACCCGGCAGGCCGTCAAGCCCCCACAAGCCACCCGACCCCACCACCCCCGGAACCCGTCAGGCCCTGCAAGCCCCCGCAAACCAGCGGGACCGGCGTATCCAGCGGAGCACGACACGAAGAAAACCGCAAGCAAGGTTTGTTTCAAGTTTCTCCACCGGCCCCCTCACCAGCACACCAACCCCCGCGACACCCCCCTCCCCCGCCCGGAAACAGCGCCGATCATGAAGAAACCCGCCCCGGCGGGACCCGAAAGAAACGGAATGTTTCCTTCGATGCCGATCCGACACTTGCCCAAGCCTTTACCTCTAGGGCCCATCCAACAAAACCGGTAGGTCCGTATCTTACGAGGCGTCGTCGTCCTCGAACACAGTTCCAAGACGGGGGTTACACATGAGCCTGCACACCGCCGCACACGACACCGCACTGCCCGCACTGCCCCGGCTGACCACAACCGTCCCCAAGGAATACGTCCACCGCGCCAGCCTCGCCGAAGTCTTCCTCACCGGCTGCACCGCCCAAGGCAACGACCAGTTCTCCCTCACCGGCCAATGGCCCCGCACCCACGCCCTCTTCAACAGCCCCGACGGAAAAAGCCACGACCCCCTCCAGGTCGCCGAAACCTTCCGCCAGGCCGGCATGTTCCTCGCCCACGCCGAACTCGGCGTACCCCTCGGCCAGCGCTTCATCATGTGGAACCTCACCTACACCACCAACCCCCACCACCTCACCATCACCAACCACCCCACCGACTTCGACCTCCACGCCCACTGCACCGACATCACCCGCCGCCGCGGCACCGCCACCCGCATGCACATGCAACTCACCATCCACCGCGCAGGCCACCTCCTCGCCCACGGCAACGGAACCTTCTCCGCCATCCCCCCAGCCGTCTACCAACGCCTCCGCAACCACCACACACCACCCACCACCCCCTACAACCCCACCACCCACCGCAACCCCCTCCCCCCCACCACCATCGGCCGCACCACCACCACCGACGTCCTCCTCACCCCCACCACCACCCCCCACCGCTACCTCCTCACCCCCGACCACAACCACCCCATCCTCTTCGACCACACCGACGACCACCTCCCCGGCATGGTCCTCCTCCAAGCCGCCCGCCAAGCCGCCAACACCACCACCCCCCACACCCTCACCCCCACCCACGCCACCACCCACTTCCACCACTACTCCGAACACAACCAACCCACCTACATCGACATCACCCACACCACCACCCACCCCAACAACACCACCACCATCCACATCACCGGCCACCAAAACAACAACACCATCTTCAACACCACCATCAACGGACCCATCAACACACCCACATGACCACCCGGAACGTGACGAGCCGGGTGACAGGAGCCGGGCGAGCTGCTCGACATCCACATGTACCGCTTTACCCGACGACCCCCTGCATCAGCACGACCGCCGAGGCCGGCGGAAGCACTTCCACCCGCCGGGCACACTCGGGCCGGTGCCCTTCCTCGCCTCCGTCCCAAGTACACCGGCATGCGTGCGTCACGCTCGTGCAAGACTCCGGAACTCGGTTGGTGTCAGTCCGGTGTGCTGTCGGAAAAAGGCACTGAACACGGTCGGATAAGCGAACCCGATGCGCGCACTGATGACCGCCGGCGCCAGCGAGGTGTGCACGAGCAGGCGTTTGGCCTCCAGGAGTACCCGGTCGTCGATGTACCGCTTGGCGCCGCAGCCGAGGGCCGCCCTCGTGGCACGGGTAAGGGTGCGGGAGCTGTAGCCGAGCGCAGTGGCGTAGTCCTCGACCCGGTGAGTCCGTTCGAAGCCCTCCTCGACGGCTCGGCGAAATCGTTGGAACGGCTCACCGCCGGCCTGGATCTGCCGCCGAGGGGCAGTGAGGTGAACAAGCCGGATGAGAATCACGGAGAGCAAATCACGCAGCGTCTCAATGTGCGCCTCCAGCGTAAGATCGCCGAGCCCGGTATGTTCCTCGACCAAGGCGGCCAGCAGGCTGAGCAGTGTCCTCTGTCGCGCGGAGTCGGGCGTGACGAGTCGGTGCGGCGCGTACTCGGCGTGCCGGATCAGGATGTCGGTCGCGGCGCTCGGAAAGCCGGTGGGGAAGGCCAGCACAGTGGCGTCGCACTCACCGAGACTGTCGGGAAACCGCAGCACCTGCCCCGGCCACACCCACAGCCAGTCACCCTGAACCGCGCAGTACGAGTCGAAGTCCACGGAGCAGCTCAGTCGGCCGCCGCGTACGGCGATGACGAGGTGGAAGGCCGGTCGTGCGGGTTCTGTGAGGGGGCGTCCTTGCACGAGAGCACGCGCCGCCAGACCGGGCAGGTCCAGGACCTCGAGCCCGGGAGGCCTGCCGGGTGTCGGACGGTAGCTCACGGTCGGGATACCGGTTGCCGCCGGATCCTCCGTACGGTGTGCGGTTGCGGCGGTTCCGCCGGTCGACGGTTGTCCGTTTTTCTTCATCGCATGCCCGACTGTACGTCCTTCCGGCCGCTCCATCGGGCCTAACGTCGAGGGAGGCAGCCGCGAGCGGCCGGTGGGCACGGCCGAACCCCGACGACGTCCCGCGCGGCTGCGTCCGCCGGGCAGGATCGCGGCGGCCTGCACTGCTGGCATACGCATGCACGAGTCCGGCCGAGGCATGTCGTCCCACTACCGGGGAGAGCACCATGACCATCCAATTCGCCACCCGCTACCGCGAGCGCTCCTACATCCCACCGGAGCCGGGTAAGCCGTACTTCATCGAGAAGGGGATGGGCGACCGGGCCCATCTCTTCACCGACATGTTCACCATCTACGCCGGTGGTGAGCAGACGGAGAACACCTTCAACTTCTTCACTTGCGAGGGCCCCAAGGGAGACGTCATCCCGGCCCACTCCCACGCGGACACCTACGAGGTCTTCTACGTAACCGACGGTGCCGTGCGGCTGTTCGTGGAGGACCTGGAAGGGGAGCAGCACGAGAAGCTGCTCACGGTGGGTGATTTCGGCTTCGTACCGAAGAACTGCCCTCACGCCTACCGCATCGAACGCCACCACAGCCGCATCGTCGGCGTCGCAGCCGGCCCCGGCGGCACTTTCGAGCGGTTCTTCGAGAACCTCGGCACACGTACCGACGAACTCACCATGCCGCAGCAGCCTTACATCCCCGAGGGACACAAGTTCGCCACCGTGCCGCAGAACCACGACGTGACGTTCCTCCCCGATCACAAGTGGCGCACTGAGGGCTGAGTCCGAGCGATGCCGTACCTGAAAGCCCTGATCGTGGGCGGAGTGATCGGGGTGCTGTACGTGGTGGTGCGGGTGAAGTCGCCCGCACCACCACCGGTCGCCCTGATCGGGCTCCTGGGCATGTTGCTCGGCCCCACCGTCCTGGACGCCCTGTGAGTCCCCCCGAGGCCGGCCGCCGGACCGCTGTCCGCGCGGGCGCGCTCTCCTTCGGCGCCGGCCTGTTGATGGGGGCGGTGTACTGGGCGTTCGACCTCAGCTCACCCGCCCCACCCCTGCTCGGCCTGGCCGGGCTGGCCGGGCTGGCCGGCATCGTGCTCGGCGAACGTGCCGCCACCGCCGTGCGCGACAGCCTGGTCCGCCGCCTTTCGCCACCCCATGATGAAGGGACCACACGTGTCCACTGAAACTGTCGGTTACCTCGACGTACACGCCCACTACGTCACCGAGTCCTATGTCCGCCGTGCCCGGGAAGCCGGGCACGATCACCCGGACGGTATTCCCGCTTGGCCGTCCTGGTCGGCCGAGACGCACCTGGAGCTGATGGACCGCTGCGGCATCGAGAGGTCGATGCTGTCGGTGTCCTCGCCGGGCATCCACTTCGGCGACGACTCCGCCGCCCGCGCCTTGGCCCGGGAGGTGAACGAGGCCGGCGCTGACACCGTCCGCGAACACCCAGGTCGCTTCGGGTTGTTCGCTTCCGTCCCCCTGCCGGACGTCGACGGCTCCCTCGCGGAGATCGCCTACGCTTACGACGTCCTGCACGCCGACGGCGTGGTGCTGGAGACGAACACCCACGGAACCTATCTTGGCGATCGCGCCCTGGAACCCGTCTGGGCGGAGCTGGACGCTCGCGGGGCCGTCGTCTTCATGCACCCCACCTCGCCCGTGTGCTGGGAGAGGTCCGCCCTCGGACGCCCGCGTCCCATGGTCGAGTTCATCTTCGACACCGCCCGCACCGTCACTGATCTGCTGATGGCCGGGACCCTCGACCGTCACCGGAACCTCACGGTGATCGTCCCGCACTGCGGAGGTGCCCTGCCGGTCCTCGCCGACCGCATCGACGGGTTCATGAAGATGTTCATGCCTCCCGGTACCCAGGCCCCCGGCGCCGTGGACCAACTCCGTCGCCTGCACTACGACCTGGCCGGACCCGCCCTGCCCCGCCAGCTCCCCGCGCTGCTGAGCCTGGTCGGCGCCGACCGCCTGCTCTACGGCAGCGACTACTGCTGGACGCCCGCTGCCGGAGTGGACGCGCACGTCGCCGGACTCGACGCCGCCCCCGTTCCCGAGGGTGCGACGAGCTGGCGTGCACTCACCACCGCCAACGCCCGCCGCATCCTGCCCGGTACGTCGCGCTGAACTGAGGAGTGTCCACCATGCCCGAGCCTGCCACCGGCTCCTTCCCCCTGCACCTGCTGGCCCCACCGAACCCCGCGGTCCTGCCTCTTCCGCCCCGGACGTGGCTCGGTGACGGCGTGGCCCTCCTGCGTGGTGTCGTCTATGACATCCCCGACGGGTGCCGCCCCCTCACGCTGGACTTGTGGCTGCCGGAGAACGCCGGTGGTCTGCTTCCGGTCCTTGTGTACGTCCACGGTGGAGCCTGGCGCACGGGACGGCGCGACGACCTGGGACCGCGCTTCCGCGACTGGCGCCCGAGCCCCTTCGTCCGCCTCGTCCAGGCGGGGTTCGCCGTCGCCTGCCTCGACTACCGGCTCAGTGGGGAAGCCGTCCACCCCGCGCAGCGCGACGACGTGGCCGCAGCCCTTGCCTGGTTGCGCCGCCGTGCCCCCGAGATCGGCCTCGACATGGGCAGGACCGTGCTCTGGGGGGAATCCGCCGGCGGACACCTGGCTGCGCTCACCGCTCTCACCCAGCCCGCGGGAACGGTCCTCGGTTGCGTCACCTGGTATGCGCCGAGCAACCTCACCGTGTTCGCCGAGGACGTGCCCGACAGCTCCTACAGCGCCCACGACGGGGGGACCTTCGAGGCACTGATGCTCGGCGGCGCTCCCGCGGAAACGGCCGGTGCGGCACGCGACGCGAGCCCGGTCGCCCATGTCACCGATCAGGCGCCCCCCTTCCTGCTGCTGCACGGTACGGACGACTCCCTCGTGCCTGCCCGGCAGTCGGTGCGCCTGGCGGAAGCGTTGACAGCGGCAGGCTGCCACCCCGACCTGTGGCTCGTCGAGGGCGGCAACCACCTCTGGGTCGGTCTGTCCGACGCGGAAGTGGAGAACTGCTTCACCCGCACCCTGCAATTCGCCACCGCCTGTGTTGACGCTGGAGGGCGGTGAAGATCTGGAAACGACGGGCGCCTGCCCAGGGTGACTCCATATCTGCTCAGTGGGCCTCTCCACCGATGCGGCGCCGGACCTCGAACAGGTCTGGCGCCGCAGGACGGTTGATGGCTGACGGAACGGACTACGAGATGGACGGCTTGGGCCGCGTCGTGGCGGGGACCTGGTCCGTCGAAGGTTGCGGGCGCATGGCGAGCAGGAAGCGCCAGGCTGGGCGAGCCACTACACCTAGGGTCCGTCTTTGAGGTGGTTCGCCGCCATGAACTCACCGACCTGGAGTGGGAGTTACTTGCTCCGCTGGTACCACGCGCCGCGACCGGTCGGCCGCGTGTGTCGGACCGGCAGGTCGTCAACGGGATGGTCTACAAGATTCGGACCGGGATCTCCTGGCGTGACCTGCCGGAACGCTATGGACCGTGGAAGACCGTCTACACCCGCTTCCGCCGCTACGCTCTGACCGGCGTATTCACCCACGCTCTCCAGCAGATCCAGGCCCGTTCGGACGCGGCCGGCGACATCGACTGGCTGGTCCAGATCGACTCCACCATCGTCCGTGCCCACCAGCACGCCGCCGCCACCGGCCGAAAAGGGGATCCACCGGCCGGACGAACCAGACGATCACGCCCTCGGCCGATCCCGAGGAGGCCTGACCACAAAGATCCACCTCGCCTGCGACGGCCGCGGCCGTCCCCTCGCCATCCTGCTGACCCCGGGACAGCGCCACGACAGCATCTGCGCACGGCCCCTCCTCGAGCGCATCCGTGTCCCGCGCACCGGCCCCGGCCGCCCCCGCTGCAGGCCCGACCAGGTCGTCGCCGACAAGGCCTACAGCTCCCGAGGCTTCCGCGCCTACCTGCGCAGACGCGGTATCGCACAGACCATCCCGGAGCGGTCCGACCAGACCGCCAGACCTACCGCCGGCGCAACGTCGTCGAGCGCTGCTTCAACCGGCTCAAAGGCTTCCGCGGCAGCGCCACCAGATACGACAAGACCGCCACCTCATACGAAGCAGCAGTCAGTCTTGCATCGTTCCCGCTGCGGGCAAGATCCGTTTGAAGACGGACCCTAGTGCGACTACGAGACGTCCGGGCCAGCAACGTCGTCGTCTGCAGGACAGAGCATGAGTCCCATCCGGTCCCCCTGAACCTTCTTGGCCCCGTGATCAACAGGGAGCAGGGAGAGCGGCAACGGTAAATGCTTTCTCGGACGAGGGCCATCGCTGGGCGGACGTCATCGACACCGGCGCGCCGTGCCCCGCATGGTCACCGGTGGATGCCCGGGGTGCGGGGGTCGGCGGCCTGGGCGTGGGACTCCCGGAGAGGCCCGCACCGCTTTGGTCGGCTCACGTTTGTTCATGGTCGTGCCACCTGCCGTCCGTGAGGGCATTTGAGCGCGAACTGAGCGCGAGTGCCCAATGCGGGCTCTCTTCCTCAGCTGCTCCTCGCATCGCGCCCGACCCCGCACACCCGGACTGGGAGCAGCTGCGCGCGGTGGAGAAAGGCCGGCGCCCCCACCGCCGCGCTGGCGAAGAGGCCGCCCCGGCCGCGCATTGGGAGGGCCGGAAAGATAGACCGGGGCGACCTCGAGCATCGGCATCCCCGATCGCTGTGCCGGCGGTGTGGCTGCCGCTGGTACGGGATTGCTGATGCATCGGCGCTAATGCATCAGCAGGATCCGTGAACAAGAACTTTGAGTACTCGTACTCATCCAGTACGCCCCGCCCGTCCCGCACAATCGCCGCATGCTCCTCTCAACTTCCTTTCAGAGCCGGCTTCTTGCCGCGTCCGGTCTTGCCTTGGCCGGCTGTCTGGCTGTGACCGGTTGCGGCAAACTGCGGGCCGCCGACGTGGCGAGCACCGCCACTCCCGTTTCTGCGGGCGCGACCCCTTACGTGGAACCCGGCGCCGGTGAGGGCGCACCGCACTACAACGAGAACAACGCCCACCGTCAGCCCCGCGAGATGTCCGCCGCGCACGAGAAGGACGCCCAGCGGGAGGCCGAACGCATCGAGCCGGTGCTCAGGCAACTGTGGAAGCAGGGGAAGTGGGATCCCGAGTCGGTGCGGGCGGCCCTGCTCGGGCTCGGCTACAAGGAGTCCGAGGACGTCGGAGGCCTGACCGTCCAGGAGATGTATGCGCGCTACCGGGACGGTGAGTACGTCACTCCGGAGGGTGCCATGATCGGATTGTGGGTCCATCGCGACGCCTGCGTCACGGCGTTCGTTCAGAAGTCCAACTACGGGGTGCAGGCCAACGGGCCGTACCTGGAGACGGGCTGCATGTCGCCGCCCATCGCGCACTGAGCGAGAGCGGTGCCTGCGCTCGTCCGTGTCGGGATGCCGACGTGCTGGCTGGGTTGTTGCCCTCACTCCGCAGGAATACCAGCCTGGAGCGTCATCTGCGGGACGGTGCCGTGCAGGGCGCGGCGAGCGCCGGAGGATCGCGTAGCGGCGGGCGACGAGTCCTTGGTCGAATTCCTGGCTGATCTCCTCGCGCAGAGGAGCGACGACATCGGCGGCGTGGGTGTTGGACAGGTAGGCGAAGGTGACGTCGTGCATCAGGCTCGCGGAGCGCGTGCGCGTGGGCGACGGGTTCCTCGGTGAGCCGACGGCCTTCCGCGACGGCGGGTCAGCGGGCGGTGGAGGCAGTGCGGTGCGGATGTCGCGGAAGGTCTGGCAGCCAAAGCCCGCACGATGGCCTCTCGAGGGCCTGGAGGTCTGTGGGCGAGCGTGGTGAGTCGGCGGGGTCAGCTCCGAGACGTCGCCGCTGCGGCCGGAGACGGTGATCAGGACGCGCTGGGATAGTCCGAAGCAGACGGTCTACGTGGACACCACCGCGGCCGATTGAGCGTCTACCTCAGTGCCATCCGTTGGGGCCGGGAGGCACCGTGCGGTGCCTCCCGGCCTGTCCCTGTTATGAGAACGGTGTCCTGCGTTGAACCTTCGAGCCCGTCTGCGTACCAGCCCGGCGGTGTGGACCGCGCCCATCTGGGCCGGGATCGTCCTCTTCTACTTCTTTCACGCGCTCCATCTCGAGGATCCCTACGAAGAGGTCATCGCCGGCCCGTTGTGGGCGCCCCAGCAGGTCGAGATGTCCCTCTTCTACTTCTACGCCTTCGCTTACGCCATCACCTGCGGGCTTGCGGTGTGGGAAGGCGGGCGCCTGAGGCGTGACGGGGTGTGGGGCCTGACTCCGGGGCGTTCCCGGGTTCGGGTGGCCGCGCACACCCTTGCTCCGGTTGTCGGGGCCGGCTGGCTGGTTCTTGTCCTGCCGGTTGTGATGCGTCTGGTGGAGACCCGGCTCGTGCCGACGCCGCAGGCTCTCATGCCGCTGCTGATGGGCATGGGAGTCGTGGTGGCCTGGGCGGTGCTGGGCTGCGCGCTGGGCCATGTGACCCCGCGGTTGATCTCCGCGCCGCTGTCCGCTGTGCTGGTGTACTACCTGATCTCGAAGACCGGGCAGGTGGAGCCGGTGTGGCTGCGTCACGTGTCCGGCACCGCTGATACGTCGCTGGCCTTCGGTGAGCAGTACCGGCCATTGACGCTGCTTGTCCCGTTCCTGTTCACCGCTGCTGTGGCTGCGGCCGTGGCGGTGTGGTGGCTGCCTGCTTCACGTGCCGTACTGCGCGGTGCGCGTGCCGGTGCGGCTGTGGCCGCGGTGGTGGTCATGGTTCTGTGCGCCGACACTGCCTCGGGTTGGGGTTACGGGAACGGGCCGGTGAGCGCCGGCCACGCTTCCGCCCGGTGCGCGGGTACGACCCCCCGGGTGTGCGTCGCCGATGCCGGTGGCGCCGAGGACCGCATCAACCAGGTACGCGAAGAAATCGTCCGTTCCCTGACCACGCTCCGGCAGGCCGGAGTGCAGGTGGCCGTGCCCACGACGGTCTCCGACAGCCTGCTCACCGGCCGCCATACGAATCCGTCCTCCCGGTCGGCGTGGTGGCTGCCGCTGTCGCAGCAGGCCGGGAAGAACGGGCCGGGCATGGTCGGGGTGCGCTACGCAGTCCTTCTCACCGCGGTGCAGTACCCCTGCGCCTTCCCCCCGTCGATACAGCCCGGCCGGTCGGTGAACTGGATCGTCAATCACGACGCTGCGATGCTGTGGGCCGCCACGCTCATCGATGCGGACGAGCCGTACCTGGCCTGGCGGCGCGGCGAGTACGGTGCCTCGTTCCAGAATCCTCGCGAGGTGCTGGCGAAGGTCCAGGAGCGAGCCGGCAGTGCGGCCAAGCTCGCGCCGAAGCAGCAGAGCCTGTGGTTCCAGGAAGAGCAGCAGAAGGCATGCCGCCTTATGCAGGAGGCCACCGCGTGACTCTTTGGTTCAAGGTCCGCCGGGTCCAGGCCGCTCTCATTCCGGCGCTGATGGCTTTCGTGGTGCTCGTCGTGGTGGCGCACGACCAGTACGTCCAACTGCCGAGCCTGCTCACAGCCCGGGGGAACCGCGTCTTCCTCATGCAGCTGGTGCCCCTGGTCGTCACTTCCGCGCTCGCCCACAGCCTCGCCCAGGCGGTCACCGAGACCGAAGCCGTAGCCCAGCGCGAGGTGCGGCATATGGACGCCGCCCTGATCGCTGCTGTCATGGCGACGTCCCTCGCGGCCAGCCTCCTCACCGGAAGCATCAGCGGATCACCGGAGGCCTCCACGGCCGGCCGCAACGTCCTGTTCCTCACCGGCCTCATGCTCCTGGCCCGCGCGGTGAACGAACAAGCCGCCACTGCCGCACCCGTGGGCTGGGTGCTCGCCGTGATGTTCATCGGATACCGCGACTTCGACCGCCCCTGGCCGTGGGCCGTCACGCTCCATCCCGCGGACTTTCTCCCCACGTTCGGGTTCTGCCTGCTCGTATTCGCCGCCGGACTCATCGCTCACGTCCGCTTCCCCCGCCTCTGAAAAGGGTTCGTCATGTCCATCCGCTTCGAGTCCTGTTCCTTCGGCTACGGACGTACCGGCACGCCGATCCTCTCCGACCTGACCTACACCGTCCCTGACGGCTTCACAGTCCTTCTCGGCCCCAATGGAGCCGGCAAGTCCACACTCCTCAAACTTGCCAGCGGCCTGAACCAGCCCCGCACGGGGACCGTGCACATGGGCGCCCTGACCTCCCGCGATACCGCCTACCTCCGGCAGGTGGCCTGGATGCCGCAGACCATCATCCCGATGACGGGCCTGACCGCTCGCGAGCAGGTCGCCTACACCGGCTGGCTGAAAGGCATGAAAAAGCCCGACGCCTGGGACGCCGCACTCGCTGCCCTGGACCGGGTCGACATGACCGACCGAGCCGACGTCAAAGCCAAGAAACTCTCCGGAGGCCAACTCCGCCGCGTCGGGGTCGCCTCCGCCCTCGTCCACGGGGCCCGCACCCTCCTCCTGGACGAACCGACCGCCGGCATGGACCCCACCCAGCGCCGCGTCTTCCGCGACCTGATCACCAGCCTCGCCACCGACGAAGTGCGCGTACTCATGTCCACTCACGACGTCGCCGACCTCGCAGAGGAAGCCGACCAGGTCACCGTTCTGCAGCAGGGCCGCATCACCTTCACCGGCGCCACGCAGCACTTCCTCGCCCACGCCCCCCAGGACACCCCAGAAGCACGCCGAGCCGAAGCCGCCTACACCACCGTCTCCGCACTCATCCCAGCGGGAGGATCCTGTTAGACGTGCCAACAACGGCTGCCGACCGCCTGCTGAGCGGTCCCGTCGTCGCAGGCCAACCACAAGGGGCAGCACCTGACGACAAGACGCACCCACCGTGGCCGAAATCTGCGAACAGGTCGGCCTGCGCTCGGAAGCGGGTGGGGGTGAGGACTTATTGGGATCCGTGGGGCTCGGCGGTCCACGGTCCGCAGCCGCCGCCTCCCCTCTCAGGTCGCCTCGTGCCCGCTTTACCGAGAGCACCCGAATAGCGACGCCGGACTGTCAATAGCGCGCTATCCGAGAGTGGGTTGGCCGCCCATGGCGCTGAGTGTGGCGCCGTTGACGTAGCTGGCGTCGGGGGAGGCCATGAAGGCAATGGCTCGTGCGATTTCCTCGGGGTCGGCGAGACGCTGAAGAGCAACGGCTCGTCCGGCGGATTCGAAGGCGTCGCCATAGACGGCGGTGCCTTCGGTGCGAGTGGGGCCTGCGGCGACGGCGTTGACGCGGACTCCGGCGGGTCCGTATTCGGCGGCCCAGACGCGGGTGAGGGATTCCAGAGCGGCTTTGGTGGCTCCCTAGATGCCACTGCCGGGGCTGGGGGTATCGGCAGCGCCGCTGCTGACGTTGATGATCGCGCCGTGTCCGCGCTCGGTCATGCCGGGGGCGAGTGCCTGGACGAGGAGGTAGGGGGCGCGCAGGTTGATGGCGATGTGGGCGTCGAAGCTGGCGGGGGTGGTGTCGGCGGTGCGGGCGAAGTGGAAGATGCCCGCGTTGTTGACCAGGATGTCGGCCTGTCCGGCGCGTTCGGCCAGAGTGGTCACCTGCGCGGGGACGGACAGGTCGGCGGGCTCGAAACGGGCCGCGTGGGTGCGGTGCAGGCACCGCAGTCCCGTCCCAGCGCGCCGCTCAACGCGATCCAGAACCGGCACCCGCCGCACTGGTGGTGCCCTTGGCAAGGGCATACGACTCTCCGGGCAGGTCCTCCAGGCCCCACACAGGGAGTTCGCGCTGATCGAGGACGCGAGCCACTTCGCAGCCACCCCGAGCAGTTCGTGCGCCTCATGCTGACCAAGGCCCGTCCCCCGGTTGCGAACCAGGAGCAGGTCGCGGCGGCGACGTGACGGGGCCGATCCCCAGGGCCAGGCCCTCTCCGGTGTCGGCTGATTGACCCATGATTTTCCATCAGGAATGAACCATTTCATGGGTCTTTCCCTGTCATAGAGTTGTGGACGCAAGGCCGGGAGGGAACACAAGAACGGCCGCTGACCAGGGGAGATGCCACCATGAGCACCAACATGCTGAAGCCCGTCCTGACCCGTGCCGTCGAGGCGGAGACGACCAGTGACCCGAGCAGCACGATGACGCTGCTGGCCGACTGCGGTACCGACGGCAGCCCGATCACCAGTTACCGTTCGACCTTCGCGAAGGGCGCGGTCGGAGCCCCGGCGCACTTCCACACGCGGGCCTCGGAGCTGTTCTTCGTGATCGGCGGCGCGCTCCAGGTCCTGGTGGACGACGAGATGAAGACGCTGAACGAGGGCGACTTCCTGCTCGTCCCGCCGCACACCGCGCACGCCTTCGCCGCGGCCCCCGGCTCCACGGCCGACGTGCTGTTCACCTTCACGCCCGGCATGCCGCGCTTCGACTACCTGCGCCTGCTCGGCCGCGTCATGCGCGGCGAGGCGAGCGCACAGGAGATCAAGGACTCCGCCGAGCTGTACGACAACCACTACGTGGACAGCCCGCTCTGGCGCGCCGCCCTGGAGACGGCGGCCGAGTAGGTCCGGCTCCGCAAGGAAGGTCCGGACGCCACCGACAGTCCCGCTTGGAGCGGATCCGACAGGGCTGACGCGGGCGCTGTAGTCCATCCAGCGCGGCAGGTCCTTCAGCTGCGGCAGGTCCTTCAGCTCCGGGACGTACCGGTCGAGGCGGTCCCGGTCGTCCTGCGCCAGGCCGTCGACACGGACGCGAGAGTCCGGCCGGCAGGACGACGGAAGGCCGCCGGCTCACGGCCGTACAGCATTCTTTCCGGCCCGAGTTCTACGCTTCCCGTCGCGCCGTGACCAGGCCCGTCTCGTAGGCGGCGATGACCGCTTGAGCCCGGTCACGGACCCGCAGCTTGGCGAAGAGTCCGGTGATGTGGTTCTTCACGGTGGAGGCGCTCACCCCGAGCCGGTCGGCGATCTCCGTGTTGTCCAGGCCTCCGGCGATCAGCCGCCATACCTCCCGCTCACGCTGGGTGATGCCCTCGGCGCCGAGGGGCAGCGGGTCCGGCGACGGCTGGGCCGGGGCCTTGACGTGCGTGGAGATGAGCCGGGTCAGAAGCCGTGAGGCGAGGATCGACTCGCCGTCGTGGACCACGCGCAGGGCGGCGACGAGGTCCTCGGGCGAGATGTCCTTGGGCAGGAAGCCGCACGCCCCCGCCCTCAGGGCGTCCACGACGTACTCGTCCATGTCGAAGGTACTCAGGGCCAGGACCCGGCAGCCGGGCAGTTCGGTGGTCAACCGTTCGGTGGCGGCGATACCGTCCAGGACCGGCATGCGAATGTCCATGATGACCACGTCGGGTCGGCATGCGTGGGCGAGGCGGACCGCCTCGGCGCCGTCCCCTGCCTCGGCCACGACCTGAAAGCCGGGTTCGGGGTCCAGCATCAGGGCGAGACCGCGTCGGACGAGGGGCTGGTCGTCGGCGATGAGGACCTTCACGCTCGTGCTCACGCGTACGCTTCCTGACGGTCGGCGGGCAGGGGGAGGCAGGCGCGGACGGCGAACCCTCCGCCCTCCGGCCCGGCCCGCAGGGTGCCACCGTGGAGGGCGACGCGCTCCCGCATCCCCACGAGCCCGTAGCCCGTTCCGCGTGCGACGGAACGGCCGGGAAGCGGACCGTCGTCGGTGACGTCGACCCGCACCTCGCGCAGCGAACAGGTGAGCCGTACGTCGACGTGCGCGCCGTCGCCCGCGTGCTTGCGGGCGTTGGTGAGGGCTTCCTGGACGATGCGGAAGACGGTGAGCGCGACACCGGACGGGAGCGAGCGGGGGTCGCCCTCCGTGGTGAGCGTGGTGGGAAGGCCGGCGCGGCGGCTGTCCCCGACGATGCGGTCCAGGTCGCCGATGCCGGGCTGCGGTGCGGTCGTCCCACTCCCCTCGCCGTCCTCCTCGCTCTCGTCGCCGGCCCGCAGCACGTCGAGCAGGTGACGCATCTCGCGCAGGGCGGAGCGGCCTGAGCCCTCCAGGGCGACGAGTGCCTCGCGTGCGGCCTCCGGGGACCGGTCCAGGTTGGCCCGGGCACCTCCGGCGAGCAGCTGCATCGTGGTCAGGTGGTGGGCGACGATGTCGTGCAGTTCCCGGGCGATACGGCGCCGTTCGTCGGAGACGGCCCGCTCCGCGAGCCGCCGCCGCTGGGTCTCGGCGTTGCGCTGCCAGCGGCCGACGGCGACGGCGGCGCCGGCCACGAACAGCGCTGACGCGGCGTTGGGGGCGAGCTCGATCAAGGACGGCGCGGGCATCCCGGGGTGGACGAGCTGCAGCGCCGCGACGCAGCCGGCGACGGCCGCCGCGCCGACCGCGGCCCGGTGGTGCCGTACGACGGTGTAGAGGGCGACGACCATGGCCGCCCCGTAGTGCTGGCCCACGGAACTGAACCAGTTGACCGACAGGTTCGCCGCGAGGACGCACGCGAGGACCGTCAGAGGTGCGCGGCGGCGCGCCAGCAGGAACAGCGAGGCGACGACCACGACCGCGCAGCCGGCCACCGGGACATGTCCCTGGTCCATCTGGCTGGTGACGGTGAAGCCCACGAGATCGACGGCCGCGGCGCCGACGGCGACGAGTCCGTCGTGCTGGGTCCACAGTCCCGGCCCTCCGGTCCGGTTTCCCGTCGCGGCCCGGTCGGGAAGCGCCCCGGTCGCGCGGTCCGGCAGCCCGCCGCCGGGCGCGTCGGCCCCCTCCCGTGCCCGGCCGGAGCGCCCCTCGGTCACGCTTCGTCCCATCTCCACCCCCAGTGCGCATGCATACTTCCCCGCCGACGCCGCACCGGCCCGATGACCTGCGGTTCGTCCGTCGAGTGTCCCATGGTGCCGATACGCCGGGCCCCTGGCGTCCGGACCGGGAGGGAGCGGGGACCGGGAGCAGGCTCCCAGCGGCCTGACGGTCCGGGGCCGTGCTCCCAGAGGGCATCTCGTCCTTGGCTCCGAGGTCCGGGCCGCGCGTCGCTGATGTGCTGGACCAGTGCCGGGACGAGACCCGGCACGGGCGCCGCCCCGGACGTCCACGGTCCCGTGGCACCTGCTCCCCGTATTCCCGTCCCCTTCCCGGAGGCTTTCCGTGATCCGTTCCCTGACCGGATTCTCTACCCGCAGACCTTGGCGGGTCATCGTCGTGTGGGCGGTGGCCGGCATCTTCGTGACGCTCATGGGCCAGACGCTCGTCTTCCGCGTGACGCAGACCGACAGCGCCGGATTCCTGCCGGCGCAGTACGACGCGGCCGCGGCGCTGCGTATCGCCCGGGAGGAGTTCGGCGCGGAACCGGACGCCGATGCGGTGACGGTGCTCGTGGCGCGGCGCGACGGCAAGCCGCTACGGGAAACGGACCAGCAGCGCGTACAGGACGTGGCGCGTGAACTGAGCGCCATGCGCCTGAAGATGCCGTGGACGGACGAACAGATACGGGGGCTGTCCGAGGACTACTCCCAGGTCCCCCGCGTGGCCCTCATGACGACCGCCCCGGACTCGTCGTTCGCGCTGCTCGGCGCACATCTGCGGGGCAACTCCACCGACCCCGGCATGCACTCCCTGTACCGGGTCTTCCGCGACCGCGCACAGCAGGAGTTCGGCGAGGCAGGGCTGCGCACGGGCTTCACCGGCGGCCTGGCGGACGTGGTGGACCGCGCCGACGCGGAGGAGACCACGCAGGTGGTGGTCGGTCTGCTGATGGTCGGGCTGATCGTCGTGATCAACGTGCTCGTGTTCCGCAGCGTCCTGGCCGCGTTCGTCCCGCTGTTCGCGGTGACCGTGGTGGCAGGCGCCGCCGCCGGCACGGTCGTGGGTGCAGCCCTCCTGACCGGCTTCGACCTGGACCCGGGCACCCCGAGCATGATCGGCACCGTGCTGATCGGTATCGGCGTCGACTACTTCCTCTTCCTGTTGTTCCGCTTCCGCGAGGAGCTGCGAAAGCGCCCGGAAGAGCATCACCGCCTGGTGGCCGCGGACGTGGCCGGGCGGGTGGGCGCGGCGGTGACCTCGGCGGCGCTGACGATCGTGGCGGCCTTCGCGACGCTCGGTGTGGCGACGTTCGGCCAGTTCCGGGTGCTCGGCCCGTCGGTGGCGGTGTCGGTGCTGGTGATGCTGGTGGCGAGTCTGACTTTGATGCCGGCGCTGCTGGCGGTGACAGGGCGAAAGATGTTCTGGCCCTCGCGCATCCTGTCGGAGAAGGCCGGGCGGCCCGGCGCGGCGGGCCGCACCGGCGAGTTGGTGGCGCGCCGCCCGGTGCTGGTGCTCGCTGCGTCGGTGGCCCTCCTCGGCGCGCTGGCGGCCGGGGTGGCGGGTGTCCGCATGGACTTCGGTACCGGCGGCACTCCGCGCGACACGGCGGCCGCCGCGACGGCGCGGGAGATCGCCGGTGCCCTGCCGACGGGAGTGTCCGACCCGACGACGGTGTACGTCACCGCCGACGACGGCCGGGTCCTGGACCCCGCGGAACTGGGCGCCGTGCAGCGGGCGCTGTCGGAGGTGGCCGGAGTGGGCAAGGTGGCCGCCCCCGTGTTCGACACCGACCGTACCGCCGCTCGGCTGGACGCCTATCTGACGGTGGACTCCCAGTCCCAGCGCGCGCGGGACCTCGTGTCAGGCCCGGTACGCCGAGCCGTGCGGGAAGCGACGCCCGCCGGACTGACCACGCACGTGGGCGGCACGGCGGCCGTGTTCGCCGATGTGGCGACGGCGGTCGACCGGGACCTGCGCACGGTGTTCCCGGTGGCGGCGGCACTGATCGCGCTGATCCTCGTGGTGCTGCTGCGCAGTCTGGCGGCGCCGGTGGTGCTGATGCTCGCGGTCGGGCTGTGTTTCGCGGCGACATTCGGCGCTTCTACGCTGGTCTTCCAGCACATCGGCGGCGAGGCGGGCGTGACCTTCGTACTGCCGCTGGTGCTGTTCCTGTTCGTGGTGGCGCTGGGCACCGACTACAACATCCTGATCAGCGACCGTCTGCGTGAGGAGATGGCCCACGGGGGCCCGGCCCGCGCCGCCGTGACCCGCGCGGTACGGCACACGGCGCCGGCCGTCGCCACGGCGGGCGTGGTCCTGGCGGCCTCATTCGGCAGCCTCGCGGTGAACGCGGACCCCTCCACCCGTCAGCTGGGCTTCGCCACGGCCCTGGGCATCCTCCTGTCCGCCTTCGTCGTGTCGCTCCTGCTGGTCCCGGCGGCCGCGGCACTGCTGGGCCGGGGAATGTGGTGGCCGGTGCGCGGAGTACGGGATCGGCGGGACGGGACCGGCCCCAACACCTCAGAACAGCTGTCACGCGGGAGCGAGGCTGCCCGGCAGGTGTCCGGACGGTCCTGACGGCGCCCACCCCGCCGGCCCGTCACACGGCCGGCGGGCCTGCCGTGGGGCGGGCTGGACCGCTGACCGACTCTGGCGTGAGGGAACGTCCGACGCGAGAGCGGCGAGGGTGCAATCGACGGCGCGGCGCAGCCGGGCGAACTTGGCGACCGCGATGCGGGACGGGATGCGGATGCGGGCGGCGGGGGTGTCGCCGTTCATGCAGGCATGTATCTGGGCCTCTCCCAATCGAACTACGGGGCGTCTGTTTCACCGTTTCGGGCGGTTTGGCGCCGAGGTTGTGGATCTTGTCGTTTCCCTGCCATTGAATTGGCGTATGACATGGCGACAGTATTTATGAGGTGGGCTGGGGGCGGCGCTGTGGAGGTAAGGGGGGTGCATCACGCCTACCGTCGGCGGGTGGTCCTGCGGGGTGTCGATTTGGACCTCGGGTCCGGTGTGCTGGCCGGGATCGTCGGCGAGAACGGTGCGGGCAAGACGACCCTCTTGAAGGTCCTTTCCGGTGAGCTGCGTGCGGACCGTGGCACGGTGCGCCACCGGGGTCGCTTTGGCTACTGCCCTCAGGATGTGGTCCTCAACGACGCCCTGACCGTCCGGCAGCACCTGGAGTTCTTCGGGACGGCCTTCGCGCTGACCGACCTGAGACATGCCGAGAAGGTCATGGAGGTTCTGCAGTTCTCCCAGTACGCCGATGTGCGCGCCGGGGCCCTCAGCGGCGGGACCCGGCAGAAGCTGAACCTCACACTCGCGCTCATGCACGATCCGCAGGTTCTCCTGCTGGACGAGCCGTACCAGGGTTTCGACTGGGACACCTACCAGCGGTTCTGGGAACTGGCTGCCCAACTGCGCGACGCCGGCCGCTCTGTCCTGGTGGTCTCCCACCTCGCCTACGACACCGAACGCCTCGATGAGCTGTGGCGTCTGGAGGCGGGCGCGCTGCGCCGGGAGACGGCGGCACCGGCATGAGGACTCACCTGCACCTGTTCACCACAGCCACCCGGTACGACCTGATCGAGCACGCCCGCAACCGGTTCGCCATGCTGCTGGTCGTCTTCTTCATCCCCACCTGGGTGGGCCTGGTCTATCTCACCATCCCCGACGAGGCGGCCCCCTTTCGTCTGGCCTCCACCGGAGAGAAGCTGGCGCCCGCCGGCAATGAGCTGACCCAGATCACCGGGGCCCTCAACGCCGTCACCCTGGTCACCGGGTTCATGATGTTCGCCGCCACCTTCACCGGCGGGCGCTTCGACCGACGCCTGGCCATGGCCGGCTACCCCCGCGCCCATCTCGTCCTGGCCAAGGCCGCCTCCCTGGTCCTCGCGTCCGCGCTCCTGGCCGCTTACGCCACCGCCGTCATGCGTATCGCCTGGGTGCCGGAGCAGCCCTCCCTGCTCGCCGCCGCGCTGTTCTGCGCCGCGCTGACCTACGGAGCCATGGGCGTGGTCCTGGGATCCCTGCTGCGCCGCGAGGTCGAGGGCATGTTCGCCCTGGTGATGACCAGCGTCATCGACGTCGCCCTGCAGAACCCCATGGTCAGCGCCGGTGCCGACAACCCGCTGACACGCTTGCTGCCCACCTACGGCTCCGTCCAGGCCGCCACCGCGGCCGGCTTCTCCACCACCTCCCTGCCCGCCCACCTCGGGCTGCAGTTGATGTGGTTCGCTGCCACGGCGCTCCTGGGCCTCCTGGCCTTCTGCCACCGCACCCGCAACGCCCTGCCCGTGCCAGGCCGCCCCATGACCGCGGAACCACGCGACGCTGCGCGCCTCGAAGCTCAGCGGGCACCAGCTGCCGGCCAGAACTCCTCACCGGGCTCGCCGTAACCGGTGGCGTCCGCCGCATTAACCCGGCCGGACGGAACCAGCGCGCGCCGGCCGATCGCAGTGGGCGCACCTCCAGGCCATCACCCTCACGACTGCGCACCGACGAAGGAGCATGCATGAGCAGCACACCAGAAGTGGGCCAGACGGCGATTCCGGCACAGCGGGGAAGTGCGCTGCGCTTCCACTACCCCCTGCCGATGCCGGAGCTCCCCCACGTTCCCACGGATGTCACAGCCGAGGTCCAAGCGTGGAAAGAGTCGTACGGGTGGGCCGAATTGAGCCCCCAACCCCATCACATTCCCGGAACCGTCATGGCCTGGTGCCTAGGAAGGGTCTCCACCCCGGAGACCGGCAAGCAAGTGCTCCGCGGCCTCGGCTGCCTGAACGAGTGGGCACTCGTCATCGACGACGACGTGCTCGACCACCCCGAAGCCAGCAGCCGTACCAGCGACATCATCCGATTCGTAGGCCAGGTCACGCACGTGATGGAATCTCCGGGATGCCGGTTACCGAAGAACGCCGGCCCCCTCATCGCGGCGATGCACGACGCGATGGAGCAACTGCGCGCGGAGTGCACACCCACACAGGTGGCCCGTGTGAGCGCCGGGCTCAGGCGCACGCTCACCAGCGGAGTCCACAAGCTCCACCTGGACGAACCCAACGAAGACGAATACCTCGCCCTGCGCATTCACGACATCGGCGGTTACACGTACGCTGCGCAGATAGCCATGTGCGGCCCAGCTCCCATCCCGGACGAGGAATGGAACGCACCGGCAGTCCAGGCCCTGATCGAGTGCACCACTCTGCTCGTCGGAGTGGAGAACGATGTCTTCTCCTATCGAAAGGAAAAGGCAGAAGGCCAGACTTCCCCGAATATCGTGGGCATCCTGCAAGCGGCTCGTGGGCTCTCCTTCGACCAGGCCATCGCCGAGGCGGTCGAGGTGCGTGACCGCCTCATGCTCCTCATCCTCCGCCTGCGCGAGCGCCTGATGCCCTCGGCTGAGCCGCCGCTGCGGTACCTCATCGAGCGACTCGGACATTTCATCGTCGCCAACACCGAAACGTACTGGTGCGCGCCGCGCTACCGCAGGTCAGCGGACCAACGCATGGCTCTGGAGGACGTCGCCAAGACCCCCTCCTGCTGGGCGCCCTCACTGTCGACCAACGACACCAGCCCTCTGCCCTACCCGAGCATCTCCTGGTGGTGGGACCACTGCTGAAGGCCCCTGTCCGACGAAAGAACGCCGCAACCCGTACGCGAGTACCCGGTTCTTGGGTTCCGTGTACGGGTTGACGGTCAGGGATCAAGCGTCACCAGGGCTTTCCGGGTGAACGGGGCACGGCCCGACGCCCGTGCCTGTCCGGCCGGGATCGGGGAACCAGAAGTGGTGCCCTGACTCATGAGGGGAGGACGGGTGCCCGGACGCCCGGCTTACTCACCGGAAGAAGGATCATGATGGCGCACGAAGAGGACGACGGGCGCAGCGACGGCGACGGCGTCACACGCCGCCGTCCGCTGCGTGAGTGGCACGTCGAGGAGACGGTCGAGGTCGCGGTGCCGGTCCGCACGGCCTACAACCAGTGGACGCAGTTCAAGACGTTCCCGCGCTTCTCGGCCGTGGTGCGCGACGTCGAGCAGGTCAGGCCCACCGTCGCCGCGTGGACGATCGGCTACGGCCCGCTGCGCCACCGTTTCCCGGTCGAGATCGCGGAGCAGGACCCCGACGCCTACCTTGCCTGGCGTGGTCTGGAGCAGCACCCCACCCATGAGGGCGAGGTCGAGTTCAGGCCCACGGGGTCCGGCGGCACCGCGATCACGGTCCGGATTCTCCTGCGGCCGCCCGGCGCCGCGAAGGTCCTCACCCGCTCCCCCAGGGTCACAAGGCTGACCGCCCGGCTGGTGCGCGCCGAACTGGTCAACTTCAAGCACTTCATCGAAGGGCTCGGCCAGGAGGGCGGCGCCTGGCGCGGCACCATCCGCAACGGCCGCGTCCAGCACGACACCCCGGAACCGCCCAGGAGCCGTGTCGCCCAGTGGCCCGTCGGCTGACCCGCACACCCGCACACGGCAAGAGAAAGGCCAAGCGATGACGAATCCGCCCGGTCAGGAGCCGGAGACCTCCCTCTCCGTGACACCGCCGAAGAAGTGGGCGGCCGGGGTCCCCGCCGTCGTGCACGCGCTGGAGTACTCCCTGGAGCAGACCTCCCCGCGCAAGACCGGGGTCGACCTGCTCACCATGAACCAGGTGGGCGGGATCGACTGCCCCGGCTGCGCGTGGGCCGACCCCGCGCCGGGCCGGCGCCATCGCAACGAGTACTGCGAGAACGGCGCCAAGCACATCAACGACGAGGCCACGACGCGCCGGATCACCGCCGACTTCTTCCGCGAGCACAGCGTGTCCGATCTGGCCGCCCGTTCCGACATGTGGCTCAACCAGCAGGGCCGGCTCACCGAGCCGGTGATCAAACGGCCCGGATCCGACCACTACGAGCCCATCGGCTGGAACGACGCGCTGGGCGTCCTCGCGCAGGAACTCAAAGGGCTGGAATCGCCCGACGAGGCGGTCTTCTACACCTCCGGCCGGGCCAGCAACGAAGCCGCTTTCGTCTTCCAGCTCTTCGCACGGGCCCTGGGCACCAACAACCTGCCCGACTGCAGCAACATGTGCCACGAGTCCAGCGGCTTCGCCCTGAACGAGACGCTCGGCGTCGGCAAGGGCACCGTAAGTCTCGACGACCTCCACCACGCGGACCTGATCTTCCTGGTGGGGCAGAACCCGGGCAGCAACCACCCGCGGCAGCTCTCGGCCCTGGAGGAGGCCAAGCGCAACGGCGGTCGCATCGTGGCGGTCAACCCGTTGCCGGAGGCGGGGCTGCGGCGCTTCAAGAACCCGCAGAAGCCGCGCGGGGTCGTGGGGCGGGGCACCCAGATCGCCGACCGCTTCCTGCACATCAAACCGGGCGGGGACCTCGCCCTGTTCCAGGCACTGAACCGGCTGCTGCTGGAGGCGGAGGACGCGCGTCCCGGCACCGTCCTGGACCACGACTTCATCAACGCCCACACCTCCGGTTTCGAGGACTTCGCCCGGCACGCCCGCACCGTCGACTGGGACGACGTGCACACGGCGACGGGACTGACCCGCCAGGAGATCGAGAAGGTCCGCGACGAGGTCCTGCGCAGCGAACGCGTCATCGTGTGCTGGGCAATGGGTATCACCCAGCACAAGCACGGCGTGCCCACCATCCGGGAGATCGTCAACTTCCTGATGCTGCGCGGCAACCTGGGGCGCGCGGGCACGGGCGCCTGCCCGGTGCGCGGCCACAGCAACGTCCAGGGCGACCGCACCATGGGGATCTGGGAGCAGATGCCGGACACCTTCCTGGACGCCCTGCAGAAGGAGTTCGGCTTCAACCCGCCGCGCCCGCACGGCCTGGACTCGGTGAACTCGATCAAGGCGATGCTGGAGGGCCGCGTCAAGGTCTTCCTCGCCCTGGCCGGGAACTTCGTGCGCGCGGCGCCCGACAGCGAGGTCACCGAGAAGGCGATGCGTTCGTGCCGGCTGACCGCCCACATCTCCACCAAGCTCAACCGCTCGCACACCGTCTGCGGCGACACCGCCCTGATCCTGCCGACGCTGGGGCGCACCGAGCGTGACGTCCAGGCCGACGGCGAGCAGTTCGTCACCGTCGAGAACTCCATGAGCGAGGTGCACACCTCCCAAGGGCGGCTCGAACCGGCCTCGCGCATGTTGCTGAGCGAGGTCGCCATCCTGTGCCGGCTCGCCCGGCTGTCCGTCGACGGCGTGGGGGACATTCCCTGGGCCAGGTTCGAGGGCGACTACAACACCATCCGCGACAGCATCGCCCGGATCGTGCCGGGCTTCCACGACTTCAACGCCCGGGTGACCCGTCCGGGAGGCTTCCAGCTGCCCAACCCGGTCAACGAGGGCGTGTTCAGAACCGAGACCGGCAAGGCCCGGTTCACCTGCAACGAGCGGGTGGTCCCCCTGGCCCCCCAGGGGCACCTGCTGCTGCAGACCCTGCGCTCGCACGACCAGTGGAACACCGTCCCGTACACCAACAACGACCGCTACCGCGGTATCCACGGCAGCCGCCACGTCGTGCTGGTCAACCCGGCCGACCTGTCCGAACTCGGCCTCGCCCAGGGCGACCGGGTGGACCTGGTGAGCGTCTGGGAGGACGGCACCGAGCGCCGGGCGGAGAACTTCGAGGTCGTGTCCTACCCGGCGGCCAAGGGTTCGGCCGCCGCCTACTACCCGGAGACGAACGTCCTGGTGCCGCTCGACAGCGTCGCCGACATGAGCAACCAGCCCACGTCGAAAGGCATCGTCGTCCGCCTGGAACCCACGGGCGACCCGTCCCGGCCGGCACCCGTCTGACCGGGGCCGGGGCCGGGGCCGGGACGGCCGTACCCCGGCCGGGCCCGCGGACGCAAGGCGGTGACGTGCCGGCGGCCGGAGTCAGGGACGTTCGTACAGCTGGAGCAGGCCGCCCACGCAGAAGCATCCGGAGCCGAGGAGCGTGCCCCCCAGTCGGCGATGCCAACGTTGATCAGGCTGCCGGTTACGCCTGGCCCGGTTCACCCCGGTTTGGATGGGCGCGGCCGTCAAGGTCGTCGCCCACTACCCGACCGCGTCCTGGCAGGAGGACGGGCTGGCCGGTGCGGCGTTCAGCAGGACCGGCCCGCTCCGGGAGATCCACGACATGTCCGGGCCCGACGGCGAGCCCGCCGCGCTCTTCGGCTTCGCCCACGCCCGCACCGTACGCCCCGGCTTTGAGCAGGTCGTCGCCGCCCAACTCGCCCGGCTCTTCGGCCCGGCAGCCGACTCCCCCGCGGCCCCACACGTACAGGACTGGAGCGGCGAACAATGGACCGCCCCGTCCACCGTAGAGCACCTCGCCGACTACTCGCTCTTCGGCCACCCCCTCTTCCAGCGGCCGGCCCTCGACGGCAGCCTGCACTGGGCGTCGACCGAGACGGCCACCGATCATGCCGGACACGTCGAAGGCGCCCTCGCCTCCGGAGAACGCGCGGCACGCGCCGTCCTCGCGGCGCCCGCCGACGTGAACGACACCGCGCGGGACATCATTGCCCCCAGCAGGTAGACCAACGGCCTGACGCCGTACGGATTCCGCAGTGCTCGGCGCATGAAAACCGTACGGCTTGCCGCGCCCGGCCTGATGTCTGGCGCGGGGATGTCCGAGGTCATCGGCGGTGGCGGTGGCGGCGACGGCGGGCAGGGGGGCGAGGGAAGTGCTCCGCCGGCTGGTCCTCCCCGGCGTTCACCTCGGACCGGCACCTGTGACGGCTGCGGCCTAAGGTGGCGGAATGATTCCGCCTGCCGACCGGACGGCCCTGGACCTGCTGGACGCCCACCTCGAGGCGCTATGGGGGACGTGGGAGGCGTCGGACGTGCTTCCGGCCGAGCCGTCCGGACTCGCGGCGGAAGGAGCAGGCGAGCTCGTCCACTGGGCCCTTGGTCGTCTTCGGAGCATCCCCCGCGAGCCGAAGGACGCCTTCGCCCGTGAGATCGGCGGCCTGATCATGGAATTCCGCTCACGCCGCAGCCCTTGGAACGCGGCGGCGCTGCGGCTGCTGTACGACCAGTGCGTCTTCGTCGCCACCGGCCCGCGACGGCACGAGGACTGGACGCACGACGTCCACGCCGTGCTGCACCGGACGGTCGCCGATCCCCGCGGCTGGCTCCGGCTGGACATGGACCGGCCCGACCCCGCCCGCCAGGGCGTGCCCGCCTACCCCTTCGACCCGCCGGCCCCGGCCGACATGTGCGCCCACCTGCATCCCCTTGAAGCACAGGCGGCAGTGGCCGCGCTGGCCGTCATGGCGGAGGAGTGGCAGACGGAGCAGGCCCCCGTCCGCTCCCGCCCGAACCGGGACGCCCTGCTGGCAGACGCCCGGTTGCTGCTCGACCGATACGGACCCGGCGCGCACTACTGGACCAACGCGACAGCCGCCGCCTCCACCCCGGCCCCCGACTTCCTCGCCTCAGGGCTCCAGGGCACCAGCACCCACCGCTTCCACACCACCGCCTACATCGCCGGCCTCGACATCTTCGACGACCTGGGTGTGATCGCGGTGAACGACGAAGAGGTAGGCGTCTTCTGGTCTATCGGGGCCTACTGACCACCACCACGCAACAGTTACTGGAGCGCGGCAGCGGCCTACTCCCGGCCGGTCGGTCATTCCGCAGGCCAGCAGCGGGGTGACCGACCCAGCGTGGCGTCGCTGCACCCGGCAACGCTTGCATGCACATCGCCCTAGTGCCGCATCAGGCAACGTTTGCCCTGCCTGTACGGTCGGGGCATGGATGCCAGCAGCCAGCCGACTCTTGATGAGATCGAAGATCGATTCGTTGAGGTTGTCGCGGGCCGGTTGTCCCGGGACGGGGCTGACCGTTGGGCGGCGAGGTGGGTGACGGAGGACAGGATCGTCTGGGACGACCTCTCCTGGTGGGCTCTGAACCGCCTCTACGGAATCGACCTTCCCGCGAGCGATGGCGGCGGTTACCTGCACGATGACGAACAGGTACGGGAATGGCTCACTGAGATGAGGAAGCGCCGAGCGATGTGAAGCCGTCGCAGCGCCGCCCTGCAGTCCCGGTCGCTGCCAGGATGTGCGCATGACCCAACGGGCGCGGGTGCGTGAGGTCGATGACGACCAAGGCCGAAATCTGCTGCGGATCATCCGCAGCGGCACAGGGTCGGTGGTGACCTGGCGACGGCCCAGATGATGCTGCCCGCGCAGGGCACGTCCGTGGCGAAGATCGCTGAAGTGACGTTCACCAGCGCGGACCGAATCCCGGACGTGATCCACAACTTCAATACCGACGGTTTCGACTCGCTCTACCCGAAGTACAAGGGTGGGCGCCCGAAGACCTTCACGCTCCCCGAGCGCCGGGAGATCAAGAAGATCACCAAGTCCAAGCCGGCCGAGCATGGCCTGCCGTTCTCGACCTGGAGCCTGGCCAAGCTGGCCGACCTCCGTACGGGCGCTGTTCCTGAGAAAGGCGTGGCTGCCGGGTAGTCGAGATGCGAAAATCAGTCCGCAACTTGATCCACATCCGCCTCATGGAGGTCCGCATGGACGTCGCCTCGCTGCTGCCGTTGACCACGGCCCGGTTGTCGCTGCGTCTGTTCACTCCCGGCGACGCCGACGACCTGTACGCCTACCAGAGCCTGCCGAGCGTGGCGCGCTACTTGTACCGGCCGACGCACACGCGTGAGCGCAGCGAGCAGGTTGCCGCCGAGCGCGCGGCGCAGACGGCCTGGCGCGCCGACGGGGACAAGCTGGCGCTCGCTGTCTGCCGACGTGATGAGCCCGGCGTCATTGGCGAGGTGAGCCTCTCCCTGGCCGATGCCCGCGCCGCCCAGGCCGAGATCGGCTGGACTCTCGACCCAGGTCACCAGGGGCACGGCTACGCGACCGAGGCAGCCGCGGCGCTGGCCGGGTTCGCCTTCGACACGCTGGGCGTGCACCGGCTCTACGCACGGCTGGATGTGGAGAACACCGGGTCTGTGCGGGTCTGTGAGCGCCTCGGGATGCGGCGGGAGGCGCACCTGGTCGAGAACGACCTCGACGGGGATCGCTGGGGCAGCGAGTACATCTACGCGGCGCTGTCCGCGGATCTTGGCAGCCGATCAGACGAATGAGCCCGACGCCGCCTCCCGTTCGTGATCGGCCGCCGGTCGGCGCAGGCCGCGGTCCGTAGGCTGCGGCCCATGGAATCGTTGATCGCTGCCATCCGTGAGCAGGCAGAAGCTGCCCGTTTTCTCGCTTGGCCGGGTGACTTCGACCTGGACCGAGGCGATCATGTCGAGGAAGTGCACCTCGCCTCGGGCGCCGCGCTTGAAGGGTTCGCCGGTGACGGTGCTGGCGGCACGTACTTCTTCTGCGGTGAAGGCGGCGAGGAACGTCCCATCCTCTATGCCGACTCCGAAGGTGGTGCAGCTCTGATCGCCATCGGCGTGCAGGAGTTGGTGCGGCTTGTGCTGGTCGTCCCGTGGTGGCGCGACTGCCAAGCGTTCACGGACGAGGAGAGTCACGAGCTCGAGGCCGAGTATCTGGAAGACATGCCAGACCTCGTGGCCCGAAGAAACCGCGCCGCCACAGCTCTTGGCCTCGATCTTCCAGACCGGGCCGAGGTCCTGGCTCGTTTGAGGGAGGTAGCTACGCGGCTGGGGAAGGACTTCGTTCTGGTCTTCACTCCGGAGGGCCATTCCTACGAGCCGCTTTTCACCGACTGAGACGCAGGTCAGGGCCAGCTGCTTGTGGGACTGTCCGTCGGATGGTCGGCGACCGGGTCGACATGGTCTTGCGGTGCGGGGTATCAGCTGCTGAGGTCGAACACTCCCCCACGCAGTGCACGGTTCAGCCTGAACGTAGATCCTGCTTCCCCGGCCGACGCCCCCCCCGGCGGCCGGGGCACGGCCATCGAGCGCAGGTCCCAGCCCCAGCACTTGTGCTTGCGCTCCTCCAGCCGAGCAGGCCGGTCAGTACCTGCGTAACGTGCCGATGCCGAGGTCTCGAACGATAAGGCCGTCGGGCCCGGTGGAACCGCTCTCGCGGCTTGCACTCCGCAGGACGCTACTCGGTGCGCAGCGCCGTGGCCGTACGAGCCCTGGCGGCCCAGCCTGCCGGGATCAGCGCGCCCGGCATCGCGATCACGACTCCGCCGAGCCCCAGCAGGAGCAGTTGGAAAGGCCCGTACACATCGAGGACTAGCGACGGCAGTCCGGTGCCCACGGCACGCCCCATGACCGGCATGACGACGTGGTGCAGCGCGTACCCCGCAGGGACGCCGAGTAGTGCGCCGAACACGCCGATCACGGCCACCGAGGCGAGCACGAGGCTCGGGACCTGCCGCGGCGACATGCCGACGACCGCAGCGCGGGAATCAGCGCCGCGAGCCCCACGACGAACAGGGCGGCGGCCGGCACGGTAACGTCCACCCACCAGGCCACCGAGAGCGGAACGCCGCCGTACACCGACTCGGTGTCGGACAACAATGGAACTGCCAGGAGGTTGCCGAGGACGACGCCCAGGGTGATGCCGACGACGGCCGGGACCAGCGCCTGAGTCATGTAGGCGCGTACGACGTCGCGCGGAGTGAAGCCGATGGCCTTGAGGATGCCGATCCTGCGCAGGCTGGTGCCGACCGCGCCACTGATGACGCTGCTGACGGTGACCACCGACATCACAATGCCGAGCGCGCCAAAAGCCATCACGAACGGGACGGTCGCCGCCGCGCCCTGATCAGCGGCGCTTTGGTGTCCAGCCAGGACTGGGTCCCGAGAAGCGCTCCGGTCCCCACGGAGGCGGCAAGCTTCTTCCGGTCGGCGAGGATCTGCTGCGTCGTACTCGCGGAGTCGAAGCGGTAGAGCATCTGACTCGAGACCCGGTTGCCCTTCGATGCCAGCGCGTCGACCTGCGCGGGGGTCGCCCAGGCGTCGGCGGTCTCGCTGACCGACACGGCGAAGCCGACGATCGAAAGGGTCGGGGCGTCCTTGGCGTTCGATGTCTTTATGGTGGTGCCGATCCCCATGGCGGGGCCCTCGAACGACGTGTCGAGCACGATCTCTCCGGGCTCCTGCGCCCACCGGCCCGCCTTCAGATCCACCCGGTCCACGGCGCCGTCAGGGCCGGACCTGCCTACCAGGGCCAGCGTCGGCAGCTGGAAGCCCGACCGGTCCACCGGGCGGACCGTCGTGGTCGGGTACGGTCCCGCGCTCGCGGCGACGCCGGGCAGCCTCCCGGTCTTCGCCAGCTGCGCCGCACTCGCCCCGGCCGGATCGAACTGCGCGGTGATGTGAGCGCCCTGCTGCTGAGCCGGTTGATGCTCCGCAGGGAAGCTGCGGAGCGGCCGGCCTGCTCGTGGGGTGTCCGGTCCCCGGCGCCGCCACGGACGATGACCGTGTGCTCAGACTCAGACTCCACGCACGCCGCCGTCCCGGCGCGGACCGCGCCGGGACGGACTTCCTGCTCCACCAGCCGTGGACGATGGCTCAGGCGTTGTACTCGGCGTACCACCGCAGCGCAGGCCATGTCTCCTGGCCGACGATGCCGTCAACGGCGATGTTGTAGCCGAACGCGTTGTTCATCAGGGTCTGGAATCGCTTGGCGGCGGCTCGGGAGTTGGTCCCGAAGACACCGTCGATGCTGCCGGGGTCGAATTTCGCCCTCTTGAGCAGGCACTGAGCCTCGATGCCCGCACTCGACACCCCGCTGGAGCTCGGAATGACCGTATTGCCGCTGTAGTAGCCAGCATACGCCTTGCCTCCCGAGACGGTGTAGCGACAGGTGTACGCCTGAGCGGTACTGGTTCCGGCGAAGGCTGCGGGCGCGGCCACGGTGCCGGCGATCAACGTTGCGGCTGTCACGGCAATCGCGATGCTTCTGCGCAAGGTCGTCTCGCTTCTCTCGTGTCGTGGTCCGGTGATGGTCACTGGCAGGCGGATGCCACCAGTGGCGCCGCTGCACGATGTGTCGCGACGCTGCTTCCCTGAACTACGCAGGGGACTGTTCGAGTCGTGGTAGTGGAGCGGACGGGCCGGGTCTACCAATGGGCGCCTATGTAGTACCGCAGTTCAGGCCAGGTCTCGCTGCCGACGATGCCATCGACGTCGAGTACGTGGTAGCCGACCCTGTCGTTCAGGTAGGCCTGAAATGCTTTGGCGGCGGCTCGGGAGTTGGACCCGAAGACACCGTCGATCGTGCCCGGGTTGAACCCTGCTTTCTTGAGCAGGCACTGAGCCTCGATGCCCGCGCTCGACACCCCGCTGGAGCTCGGAATGACCGTGTTGCCGCTGTAGTAGCCGGCATAGGCATACACTCCCGACTCCGAGTAGTGGCAGGTGTATGCCTGAACCACGGCGGGGCCGGCAAATGCCGCGGGAGCGGCAATGGTGCCGGCGATCAGTGTCGCGGCCGTCAAGGCGATCGCGATGTTTCTGCGCAAGGTCGTCACATTCCTCTCGTGTGTGGTCTGGCGGTGCTCACATCCCGGGTGCGCAACACCGCAGGTAATACCATGTCCTGGACCCGACAATGCCGTCGACCACGAGCAAGGGCCGGTTGGCCCAATCATTTATGTACTCCTGGAATTCCCTCGTGGCGGCTCGGGAGTTGGGACCGAAGACACCGTCGACCGTGCCGGGATCGAACCACCCCGACTTCTTGAGCAGGCACTGTGCTTCGATGCCCGCACTCGACACTCCGGTGGAGCTCGGAATGATCGTTTCGCCGTTGTAATAGCCGGCATACCATTTGCCGCTCGACGATTCGGTGTAGCTACAGGTGTACGCCTGTGCGACGGCGGGGCCGGCGAATGCCGCGGGGGCGGCAATGGTGCCGGCGATCAGTGTCGCGGCCATCAAGGCCATGGCGATGTTTCTCTGCAAAGCCGTCGTCCCGCTTCTCTTGTGCCGTGCTCCGGTGGTGATCACCGAATTCCGACTGCTCCTCGTGGCACGTGCTTCATCCTGGAGAGGGGCGGGTGCTGCGGCTCCCCCGAGATCTCCCGCGTCCTCGCATCGCACCTCCCCCACAGCGTCGGGACCCCAACACCGCACGCCATCAGTCTGTGGTGATCGGGTCTTTCGCCGCGACCATTCGTGCCATGATTCGATCAGGTTCGAAAGGAGGCCTGGGGAACCAGCAGGACCGGACATTGGGAGGGCGGAAAAGGCGTGATCGAGCTCACCGTGGACGCCGCCGGGCTCGCCCGGTCCCGCTTCGCCGTCTCGCCGCTGCACGAGGTGGTCTCAACGCTGCTGCCCTGCGGTGTGCAACCGGCTACTGATACCGACCCGTGGGTCGCTCACGCCCGGCGCATACTGCGTCGAGCCCGACTGCCACTGCTGTCGGAACTGGCACGGGACGAGGGCGGATACGTGCCCGACTTCCTCAGCCCGCACCCCTCAGGGCCCGCGCCCACGGTGGAGGAGCAACTGAAACAGGTCCGGTGCACCCCACCCCTGCGCGTCCTGGGCGAGTTGGAGGCTTTGCGCGACGGGCGGCCCCGCAACGGCCTCGCCGGTTGCGAGTTGCCGGCCGGTGTGCGGCGGGCCATGCGGCGGGGTGGTGCGCATGTGGCCCGGCAGGCGGCGGACGAGATGCGGCGCTATTGGGATCTGGCCTTCGCCCCGCACTGGGATGCCGCCAAGGCCGCCCTCGACACGGAGATCGACCGATGTGCACACGTGCTCGCCCGACATGGAGCGGCCAGGCTCTTCAACTCGCTTCACCCCGACATCCGATGGGCCGATGGCACCCTGCGGGTCAAGAGCCGGTTCCGGATCGCCCTGCCCGTGCCCCTGGTGGTCGTCGTACCGTCACTCGTCTCACGTTGGTCGGTCGTGGCCGTGGACCCGACGCGCGACGGGGGACGACCCCCCATACTCATCTATCCCATGCGCAACGACGTCATAGCCAACGCGATGGCATCAGCAGCCCCCACTGCCGAGATGGCCCAGCTGCTCGGCCCCACCCGTGCTGCCCTGCTGGCCGCTCTGGCAGAACCGGCCTCCACCACTGAGTTGGCGGCACGTCATTTCCTCAGGGTCTCCACGGTCTCCTACCACCTCGGCATACTGCACCGGGCCGGTCTCGTCGCCCGCTCCCGGTCCGGCCGGTCTGTGCTCTACCGCCGAACGCCCGAGGGGTCCCGGCTTGCAGGGCGCCGGTAGACGGGGGGGGACGCCTCCTCGGTGCCCTACGCCGCCGCAAAGCGTCGTTCATGGTCGTAACGAAGACGATCGCGCGCAGACCAGGAGGCGCGGCCCCACATGGCGTCGGCGATACTTCCTGGCGTGACACATGAAGACACCCAGGTGGTCAGAGGGCCGAAGCCTCCGGCCAGACGTCAGATCCAGTCCTGGCAAGAGGCCGAACACAATGCCGCGGCCTGGATGCGCCACTGGGGGTACGAGGACGCCCGCGCCCAGCCCGGCGGTAGCGACGGCGGAGTCGACGTACGCTCACGGCGGGCGCTGGGACAGGTGAAGTACCAGGCGTCCGCCGTGGGCAGGCCCGAGCTGCAGCGACTGTTCGGGGCCCGTGGCCGGGCTCTGGACAAGGACCTGCTCTTCTTCACCGGCAGCAGCTACGCCGCCACCGCGATCGAGTACGCGACCGAGAACGGCGTCGCACTGTTCGTCTACGGCCTGGACGGGACGATGACCGCGGTAAACGCCCCGGCCCGCCGCATCGCCACGGCGGCGCCGGCTCTGGCTCCTGCGATATCTCTGGCGAAACCAGCACCGGCGACACCGGCGCCGGTGCACACCTCTGCGCCGGCCGCCGGCCCTGCCCAGGAGAGGCGGCCGGGAACGGGCCGGATCGTGCTGGGCCTTGTCCTGACCGCCGTCGCGCTGTTCATTCCCGGGAGCGAAAGCTTCGACCCCCGCCCGAACCGGGCCCTGGTGACACTACTGATGGGCGTCGTCCCCGCCGTCCTGATCGTCTCGGGCATCCGGGAGAAGTCCCGCCGCCGCTACTGGCCGACCGGCCTGGCCCTGCTCCTTGTGGACCTGCCCGTCGCCTGGCTCACCAACGCACGGCTGTGGCGCGGAGACACCGCGGACGACCTGGTGCCCGCGACGTTCACCGTGCTGTCCCTGACGGCTTCCGTCCTGCTGCTCCGCTGGAACACCCGCCACACGGCCGGCCCCTCGGGCAAGGCAGCGTCCTAGACGGTTCCGTTCACCTGTGGCCGGTCGGCCACGCCGTCGCCCCTCGTTCAGGACCACCGTGGCCGACTGGGAACGACCTCTCAGTAATCCCACCTTGCGTAGATGATGACCTTCTCGGCGTTGTCCCTGGCTCCGACGCACACGTCACGCCAATCGAGCAGCCAGCCGCTGGCGCGGCAGTCCTCCTGCTGGAGGCCCAGTTCGCGGATGATCTCCGGGCGGGACCGACCGTCCTCGCTGATGACCGTCGCGGCACGCCAGCAGCCGCCAGAACCGCAGCTGGTGCCTTCTTCAACCATGGTGATGCCCGGTGGCAATGCGGGGAGCGCCTTGGACGACGGGGCGTCCGAGCCTTCGCTGATCATCAGCGCGTACAGCAGACCGGCCACGAGGGTGAGGGCGAACTGCATTCCCAGGAAGCCGATCGCTCCGTTGCGGCGGGAGAGCCATTTCGGGGGTGGGGAGTTGTCGTGCCGTCCTTCCAGCCCCGCCCCGCAGGCGATGAGCAAGGGCGCGAGAGCCGTGAACACGAGATGGGCGTCGGGCCTGGGGGCGTCGATCCAGCCCTGCTGGACGCAGACCAGCAGACTGGCTCCGGCGAGCAGCGCGCCGCCGATCGCGAAACCGACGGGGCGGGTGCGGGCGATCGTCACCCAGATGACGGCGGGCGCGACGGCGAAGAGTATCCCCAGCATGGTCAGCATGTGCGGAGGGACGTGCAGCCTGAAGCGCCCGGTTCCACACGAGCGCGTGTCACCTGCGGCATCGGCTGACCATCGTGCTTCGGCCGGGTGAAGCACGATGGTCGTCACCGAGGCGGCACGCTGTCTGTCACGAGCAGCGCGCAAGGCAAGATCGGCGTCACCGGCTCCCCCGCCAATCGCCTGAGCTGCGCAGCAGCGCCGGCGGACAGGGGCTGTGTCAGAACCGTGCGCCAGGCCGTGACGGGCGGTTCAACCGGTCACAGACCGGCGATGTCCCCGGCCCTCTTCTGCACGGAGTCGAGCGCGTCCACCACAGCGTTGCGCTGCCTCGCGCGCGCCGCCCGGTCCGCCGGCACCAGCCGCGCGGCGACCTGTACGGCGTAGGCATCCGGGTCGCCGAAGGCAGTCCGCGGGTGTTCCCCCGTGTCCGCGCAGTGGGCCGTGACCTCCTTGACCGCCTGGAGCACGACTGCCCGGTCCACGCCCGGCTGCATGGCCAGCCGTACCTGGAAGCGCGCCATCCACTTTTCGCGGTCCTTCTCCCTCGCCGCGTCCGTCATCTGGTCCTTCTTCGTCACGTGCTCTCCCGGGTGATCGGCAGCCGTCCTTCATGGAGTTGGACGCCGAGTCATCGAAGCGGGTTGCGGACGCGAGAACCTGATGAGTCTCGAGTGACCGCCGAGGAGTACCACTACGGGACAGCGCTTCACCGACTGGTCCCCTGATACGGCGTTACGGAGCCCGTCGGTGATGACGTGGTGCTTGCTGCCCGGCCGTGCTCGGTCGACCCGACCGCAGCAGGGCGCCCCCAGGGCGATCGATGAGCCGGGCGGGCGGCAGGCGGCGGGTCCCGTGCGATGACGGCGGCCGAGGACCCGGGGGCGGGAAGCGGGGCGGAGGGCGGTCGGGAGGGTCGGACGGGGTCGGTGGCTTCATGGGTTCTCCCTTGCCGCGAAGGTCTCGATCAGCTCGGCCACGGCTTCCGGCTTGCTGTAGTGCGCCGCGTGCGCGGCGTCCGGTACCTCGCTCGCGTGTCCGTAGGCGATCAGCTCTGTGATGCGCCGGGTCCAGGCCTCGGATGCGATGGTGTCCCCGGCTCCGCGGACGACGAGGGTCGGCACGGCGATCCGTGCCAGGTGACCCTCGAATGCCGCGGCGGCGTCGCGCAGCGCGTGGCGCAGGGACACGGCGAAGCGTAGGGGGCCGGTGAGCAGGTAGTCCGCCGCGGCCGTCACGATCAGGGAGAGCGGCTCTCGAGGCGCGTCCGCGAGCAGCCGGCCTGCCTGGCGCCAGGCGGACGCCCCCGGCGTGAGTGCCGGGCCGAGCAGGACGAGCCGGTGGGCCAGACTCGGATGGTGGGCCGTGAGGGCCGCGGCCACCTGGCAGCCGACCGAGTTGGCCACCAGCAGACTCGGCCCCGGCACGAGCCGGCGGTGCCAGCGGGCAAGGGCGTCGGCGGTCCGCGCCACGTCGGGCATCCGGCATACGGCGGCCCGTGACCACGCGTTGCCCGGCAGGTCCGGCACGAGCACGGTGAATCCCCTCGCCGCCAGCCGCCGCGCCAGCGGTACGAAGTAACGGCCCGAGAGTCCGAGCCCGTGCAACAGCACCACCGTCGGGGCGCCGGCGCACGGCGGGGGGCCGAGGACGCGGGTGAAGAGACCGCCGTGGATGCGCTGTTCCATCCGTTCACTGTCACCGCTGCGAGGACTTGTACACCGCCGGCCTCGGCCCGTTGGCCTTCATGGGGCTTCCAGAAGGGGTAGTGGTGGTCGGCCGTGGGGGCCGTGCGGCCGATTCGGCCGGCCGCGGTGGCGGAAGGGGGCGCGGGGGCAGCACTCCCGGGACGCGTCCGCCATGGGCAGGGCAGTGATCGCCTCGGTGACGGCTGCTCCACCCGCAACGAGGGCCTGGACGGCGAGCAGGCAGGTACGGCACAGGTGGGTCGGCGGGTGGGTGTGTTGGCTGGCCTGGTGTCCGCCGAGAGTGATCCGCATGGTGTCCGTGCCCAGGTGAGGGACGGAAGGGTGACCGCTGTCAGCGCAGCCGGTGGGCGGATCCGCCTGGGGGGAGGGTGAGGCCGCCACTGTCAGGGAGCGCGAGCACCGCGGCGACGGCGGAGCGGAGTTCCTGGTCGCCGAGGACGGCCCGGTAGTCCCGGTAGGGGGAAAGCCGCGTGTCGCGGGCCTCGACGAGGCGTAGGGCCCGCCGTGCGGCCGGCGTGACCGTGCCGATGCGCAGGAAGGCGCCGAGGGCCTCGGTCAGGTCGCCGTAGCGGTCGTCGCCGCCGGTGAAGTGCACGACGACCTCCTCCAGGACCGCCAGGGTGGGCCCCGGGTCGCCGGTGATCCTCCACAGGGCGACCGCCGCCGTCGCCTTCCCGTACTCGGCGTTCTCCATGAGCTCACGCACCCGTCCGGCGTGCGCCGCGGCGGCGGGACCGAAGTCGGACAGGAGGAGGACCGGTCCGCGGGGCGACGCCCGCTCGTCGTGCACCGCCTCGCCCAGGCGCCGCAGGGCGGTGCCGTCGTCACCCCCCGCGATGCGCCACGCGGCCCAGGCGATCTTGTCGTGGTTGCCCGGGTGGTCGAGGACGACCGCTTCGCGCACGGCGGGCGCCGTCGAAGCGGCACCGGGTCCCATCGCCAGCAGCACGTCGACCACCCGCAACGAGTACCGCGCGTCCTTCAGCAGCGGAAGGACGACCGGGAGCGCGGGCAGGGCGTCCGGCCCCCACTTCTCGGCGACGTGCAGCAGGGTGCCCATGATCTGGCCGTGGTCGCCGTGCCGCTCGTGGTCCTGCCGCACCTCCTCCAGCAGCGCGGGCAGCAGGACGTCCGCGTGCTCGCGCAGCGGCGCGAGGACGTCGTGCATCTCCGGCCGGCGCGGATCGCCTGCCACCCAACTGCACCCGTACTGCTCCCGGTAGGGCGCCCAGAGCGACTCGACCAGGCCGGGGAGGCCGCGGGGGTCGCCCAGCCGGACCAGGGCCCAGCGTGCGAAGTCGCCGACGGTCCCCTCGATCCAGGAGATGTCGTCGGTTCCGGGATCGTCGAGCAGTGCCGCCAGACGGTCGGCGTACGGGCCGGAGTCAGGGACGAGCATCGCGAGGAGGTGCGCGGCCTTGAGCCGCACGCAGTCGTCGGCACAGTCCAGCAGCCGTGCCGCGAGGGGCAGCACCGTCGGTGCCGCGGAACGCCGGAGCACCAGGTGCCGCCACGCCTCGTCCAGGACGACCCGGCGCAGCCCGTCGTCCTCGGTGCGTTCCGCCGCCTCGGCCAGCCGGGTCACGAACGACAGGGCGGCCGCGGGTACGTGGTCGAGGAGACCGGACACACATGCGGCCACGTCGTCCCGGGTGAAGGGGATCTCCCCGCCCGGCAGCCACCAGACCTGCTCGAACCGGGGCCGTACGGCCGGATCGGCGAGGACGTCCAGCAGCAGGTCGGCATACCGGAGGGGGGCGTCACGGTCGAGGGACGCCCGGGCGATCACGGCTGCCGCCTTCATCACCGGCTCGTCGTCGCGCAGCACCCTGCTCAGCACTGCCTCCACCGCGCCGGCGAACCGGTGCCGGCCGCCGGGTGACCCGGTCCCGGGCGCGCCGGCGGTCGTCGCCGCGCGGGTGCCGAGTGCCAGCAGGAGGGGCAGGCGTACGGCGGGGTCCGTCTCGGCGTGCCACCGCTCCAGCAACGCGTCGGCGTCCGCGAGGGGGAGCGCGGCCCGCCGTACGCTCGGCGCGGGGTCCGCGAGGAGCGCCGTGATCGTGTCGCCCTGGCGCCGCCACTCCTCCCGCCACGCTCCGTGCGTGCCCGGTTCACCGGCCTCGCGTGCCGCTGCGTTCAGGGCGCCGAGCAGTTCGACGAGGGTGATTCGTGCGCCGTTGGCGGGGTCGGAGGCGAGCGCCGTGAGAAACGGCAGGGCCGCGGCCGCGGCCGACGGCAGTCCGCCTCCCGGGGCGAACAGGCAGGAGTACAGCGGGTGGCAGTCCTCGTCCGTCGCCGCCGGGCCTTGCCTGACGAGGCGACGCAGCGCCCGCGGGACCTCCTTGACCGGATGGTGCTCCGGCAGGCCCGTCCGGAAGCGGCTCCAGTCCACCGCGTCCACCGCCTCGACCGAAGTCCCCGCCACTGCCACCCCATAAGTCCGCCGTACGTCGACCGACTGACATCCTGGCATCGACGCCACGGGGTGGTCACCGCGGAACACGGAAGGTTCGCCGGGACGCGCGCGTCGCGCATCACGCCGGGACGCCGGCTGCGGGAGTCCTCGCCGAGCTCTGGCAGGCCGACAGCTACGGGCGCGAGATGGCCGTACCTGGCCCGCGGGTCAGGACACAAGGATCGGGCGTCTGCCGGGGCGTTCGCGCCACTGCTCGGCTTCGGGGTCCCAGGCGAATCTGACGAGGTGCCCGTTTCTGCGTACCGTCATCGCCGTCCAGTGGCCCGGGTGTGTCCAGCAGATCGTCGCTGCCGTGCCAGGGCGTCGGTCGGCGTCGCTGACTGGCGCGTCGGCCCCACACAGTGCGGGGAGCTGGGCGAGGGCTTCGGGTGCGATGTCGACTGACATCTCGATCTGCCAGCCGTCCTCCGTGCGGAGGTGGATGGCGTGGACGTCGTCGGCGGGCTCGTCCAGGCCGGCCCGCGCCTGGCGCCCGATGAATCGGCGCAGGATCTCGCGGGTTCCCGTGCTCATGCCCTTCGCGAGAGCGTTGCCGAAGTACGTCGAGATCGCTTGCAGGAACGGCGTGGCTGCCAAGGTCACTACGACGAGCACCACGTCCGATGCCACTTCCGCAGCACGGCTGGCAGAGCCCTGGTCGTCCGGGTCGTTGGGCGTATCCGGGACGCCTTTCCGTTCGCTGCTCATGAGCCCCCGCTCGGTCACGTCCAGGTGTCGGTGGTCGAGCGCTCCAGGGTATTCGTCGGTAGCCGGTCCGAGTGCGCTTTTTCCGTTGACCGCGCGCGGCTGTCGAGTCGCAGTCGGGCCGGGCGGGCTTGCAGGTAGGCGAATGGGGCGAGTCGGCGGGCGGCGGCACCGTGCTGCCCGCCGTGGACGGAACCACCCTGCCGCGGCGCCCGGGGGCGGTAAAGGAAGGCCTCGTCGGACCGTGCGGGGCCGTGGGCGTGCGTTCGCCACCGCCGGCCTGCCCCTGGCGGAGGGGACCACGCGGTGTGCCGCCGGGGACGGCGCACCGCGACGCGTCTGCCCGGTCGGAGTCCGTGTCGTGGATGTGTGTCAGAGGACGATGTCGCGGCCCGGGCCGCCCTCGACGGTGTCCTTCCCGGGGCCGCCGGCGATCAGATCGTCACCCTCCTCACCGTGCAGGGTGTCGTCGCCGGGGCCGCCGAGGAGCAGGTCGTCACCGTCCCCGCCGAGGGCGTGGTCGTTGCCGGGGCCGGCGTGCACCTTGTCCGCGCCGCCGTACGCCTCGATCATGTCGTCGCCCCGGCCGCCCGCCAGCCACTGGTCGCCGTCGTCGCCCATCAGGTGGTCCGCGCCGTCGCCGCCGTCCAGGACGGCGCGGCCCATGACCATGTCGTCGCCCGCGTCGCCGCGCACCGTGTGCGCGGTGTGGGCGTGCAGGGTGTCGTCGCCGGGGCCGCCCCGCACCGTGCCCACCGCGGGGTCGCTGGTGACGATCGTGTCGTCACCGTCGCCGAGGAAGACGTCGATCCGCTCCGGCCGGGCGCTGCCGGTGGGAAGTTCGCAGACGACGAAGGTGTCGTCCCCGGGTTCGAGGTACGCGCAGTGATCACCGGGTGCGAGCGGGACCTGGTCGCGGAAGCCGATCTGCCGGGTCCCGGCGCCGTGGTCCATGGGGATCACGTGGAGGTCGTTGGTCTGCCCCTCGGCGGCGGTGAAGACGACGGACCCGGTCGCCCAGTCGGCGCCGACGCGGGCCTTCGCCGGCCCGGTGGCGGCGGGAGCGGCGGCTGCCGGGCGGGCGGCGAGACCGGTGGCGAGAGCGGTGGCCAGCAGGGCCACGGTGGCCGTGGCGGCGGTGACTCCGTTTCGGTTCATGGGACCTCGTATTCGATGTGACAACCACGTGGGTTGCTCTGGAGGGGGAAGAAGTGCCGCGGCGGGGGGGCAGGACGGATGGTGGCTCGGCGTGCGGGCGCGATCCGGTGCCCCTGATGTCCTCAGGGCGGACGCCGTCCGGCTCCACTCGTCGGCCGCCACCACGAGACAGGCCGCCACCAGGACGACGTTCTTGATGATGTACTGGCCCTCCAGCGTGGGGACCGGCACGCCCCCCTGCCACATCTCACCCGGGAGCAGCAGGAGCGCGGAGAAGACGCCGGCCATGTGGGCGAAGCGGCGCGGACGGCGACCCCCTCGGCAGGGCTGGCCGCGGGGAAGAACTTGAGGACGCCGAACCAGAGGAACACCGCGCCGACGGAGACCAGGAGCAGCGCCGGACCGCGCCACTGGATCCGGTGGGCCAGTGACCCGACCGCCCGGGTGATCCGTCCGCCGTTCCCGGCTTCCGCCGGGGCGGACCGCCGAGGGAGGTGAGGGCTTCGCGCGCCGGTTCTCTCCACCGTCGTACCCACCCTTTCGTACGGTCGTCCGATGGTCCCCGACCGCTGGACGACCGGGTGAGGGAGAGGCGGTCCGGTGCCGGGACCCCGGGGGGACGAACGCTCCCGGCACCGTGCCACCACCCGGCCTGGCAGGGCCGGGTGGTGGCAACCGCGTCAGCTCACGTTCACGTCCACGCAGGCGTAGAAGGCGTTGGTGGTGTCGGCGATGTTCCACACGGCCAGCACCTTCTGCCTGCCGGTCAGGCTGCCGAAATTGACCTGGTGGGTGACGGTGGCACCCGGCCGGGCACCGCCGTCGTTGAATTCCGCGATCTTGCGGCCGCCCGCGTAGTACTGCCAGGTGGAGGTGGCGTGCTGGGCCGTCAGCCGCCAGTTGAAGCTGGTGGTCCGGCTGACCGGGGTGACCTTCCAGCCCTTGTTGTCGTTGTCGAGTTCGGCGAAGGCGGAATTCCCACCGCTACAGCTCATCAGCCCCTTGGGACCCTCGACGCTCTGCGGCTCGTACTTGATGGAACCGCAGGAGACCGTGCCGGCGGCGCACTGGGCCTGGCGGCTGGGGGGCGTGGAGATGTAGCCGTGTGCGCTCGCGTTGCCGGCCGGCAGGGTCACGGCCAGCAGCGGGGCGATTCCCGCGCCGATGGCGACGGCCAGCATCCTCTTGCTCTTCATGACAACTCCTGTGTGGGGGTTCGCGCCTGCTCACCCGAAGGTAGATGGGCATGAGCATGTCAAGCAGCGCCACCATGACCGTGGGGCGTTCCATGGTGGCGAGGTAACCGTACCCTTCTTGGTCTAGACCAAACTAGGCTCCTGCACGACCAATGCGTCTCGGAGCGGTCTCGTCGCAGCTTGCACGCACTTCTCACGAACGCGTTCGAACAGCTGAAGCACCGTGATCACGTGGCTTGCACGGAGACGTCAGCCGAGTTGCTGCAGGGAAGAAGGCGGCCGCATCTTCGCCGGCCCGGATACGAGCGGCCGGATCGGCCGTGTCCGGTCCGACGAATTCCTCGTGGCTGCCGCCGTGGGGTCGGGCGGCTCCGGCGCGGGGCACGGCGAGAGGCCGCCGGTGTGGCGGTCGGGCATGGGCGAGGAGGTGCTCAGCGGTCTGTGTCGGGAGGTGTTCGCCGCGGTGGTGGCTGCTGCGGGGCCGGTGAACGGGATGGAGCTGACGCGGGCGGTGGGCCGGGAGGCGGAGATCGCGAACGAGGTGGAGAAGATCCGTCACCGTGCCTATGTGCTGGAGAAGTGGGGCTGGCAGGTGCGGACGAAGGACGGACGGTTCATGCCCGCACCCGGGGCAGTCGGCCGGGAGGCTTCTCCGGCCAGCGCGGAGCGTCTGCGGCCAGGCGCCTCGACAGCCTGATCACGGCGGCCCACCACACCATCGCCGCGTGGTGGTCGGGGCGGCGTTCGTGGTGGCGGTTGAGGCGGCGTGAGCGGGCGAGCCAGCTCAGCGTGCGCTCCACGACCCACCTGCGGGCCAGGACGACGAATCCGCGCCACCCGTCGGATCGGCGCACGACTTCGACGTGCATCCGGTTTGCCGCAACGCTCTCAGTCGCTGCTCGCGGACAGCAGGAGGTCGGCGATCCTGCCGGGATCGTCGGACATGGGTGAGTGTCCGCAGCCGGGCAGCTGGACATGGCGAGCTCCTGGCAGGAGTCGGGCTGCCCGGCGGGCCTGGTGCTGGGGTGTCAAAAGGTCCCGGGTGCCCCAGGCGACCGTGACCGGGACGCCGGGGGTGAAGCCGGTCAGCCGGTAGGTGCGTGCTGCTCGGCGGGTGGCTTTGAAGCCGGGCGCACGGGCCAGGTCTCGTAGAGCGGTGTCGGCCGCTTCCGGCGTCATCCGCCGGGGAGCCGCAACGAGTTGCCAGAACGTGAGCGTGCGGCCCAGGGAGCTGCTGGTCACCCGTGCCGTGCGAGGGCCGAGGCTCTCTGCCATCGTGCGCGCGATCCGGAGCGAGCCGAGGGCGTAGGCGGCCTCGGGGCGGGTCCACAGGCCGATCGGGGACAGGGCGACGGCGCTGCCTACCACGCCGGTCCGTGCGAGTTCGAGTGCGACGGCTCCTCCGAGCGAGTTGCCGACGACGGGCGGGCGTGTGAGGCCGACCGCGGAGAACCACGTGGCGACCTCGGTGGCGATTGCCTGGATTGTAGGGGCGATGCCACCTGGCAGGGGTGGGCTGTCGCCGAATCCTGGCAGGTCGACGGCCACGACCTCGCGTTCGCGGATCAACAGCTCGATGACGGGCGCCCAGCCCTCCCGGTCCAGCTGCCGGATCACAACGAGTGGCGGCCCTGTGCCGCGGCGGCTACTGGCGAGCTGGATATCCGGCATATCGGAAGTGTAAGAGCATGATCAGTGGTCGCACGAGCTGATGGGGCCGTCCGCGCGGCGACGGCCGGTCCACCCGGATGGCCAGTCGTGGCGCTTCTTCCAACGACCGGCCCTGAGGTATCGGGGCTGCCGGGAGTCGCCCATCGTCACGCGAGATATCCACCCGAGCCCAGCCGCGTATTTCAGCAGGTCAGCGAATTCCGTCGTTCCTCTCCTCTGCGCGGGCGCGTCCCTCGTTCAGGCCGCGGCACGGAAGACGTACGCCGCCATCGGGGCGGTGACCGGCCCCGGACCCAACCGTGCCGTCATCTCCTCGATGACGGTGGCCCGGACAGCCGGTCCGTCGCCGCGCTCCTCAACGGCCGCGCGCACTGGAGTCCCGGTGAGGTAGCCGGTGGCAAGGTCGGCGGTCGAAGGGGCCCGGCCCTGCAGCGTCAGCTCCTGCTCGTCCTCGACGGCGAACCCGGCGGCCGCCAAATCAGCGGCTACGACAGCGGGGTCGGCATAGCCGTGCGGAACCGTCGGGAAGAACCGTGGCGGGTCGGCCGGAAAGGCCCTCTCCAGCCCAGCCTGGAGCGCGACTTCGAAGGCGTGCGTTCCGAGCGGGCCCCAGGTGTTGAACAGGAACCGGCCGCCCGGGGCCAGCACCCGATGAATCTCCGTGAAGGCCTCGATGCGGGCGGGGAAGAACATCACACCGAACTGGCAGACCACCAAGTCGAAGCCTCCGTCGGGGAAAGGCAGTTGCTGCGCGTCGGCCTGCCGCCACACCGCGCCTGGAGCCTGGGCCGACCCGAAAGCGACCATGGCCTCGTTCAGGTCGGTGGCCGTCACCTCGGCCGAGGGAGCCGCTTCCAGCAGGCCCGTTGTCAACACGCCAGTCCCTGCCGCGAGTTCGAGGATCAGCCGAGGACGAAGTGCCGCCGCCCGGGTGGCCAGGTCCTCGGCGAACGGCCGGAAGACCACTGGCACGAGGTACTGCTCATAGGCCGCCGGCATGGATTCGGACCATCGCCGCTCGGCATGAATTCCTGTCACCCCCATGACGGTAGCGCCACGTCAGGAAACCTCACCCTTGCCGCGCCGCCACACACCCCGGAGCTGCGGCCTGTCCGATGAGTCGTATGGGCTGATCAGGCGGGTGGCCTACTGTTCGCTGGAACGAAGGGGGCCGCATGGCACGCGACAGGGCTGAAGCAGAGGCGGGGATGAAGGGGATCACGTTTCCTGCCTGGCACGGAAAGCACTACGTGACGCTGGCTGAGCTACTGGTTCGCCTCGGCAGCTTCGGCCTGGACCTGACCTGGCGCATCGAGTTCGACGGGATCGTCGATCCTCGCTGTGTCGAGATGGAGAGACGGTCCGCCGACGCCGGCATGGACACGTTGACCTTGTTGTCGCTGACGACCCCCTTTCTCCAGTTGATCGATGCCGAAGCACGTGGGTTCGCCGAGGACACGCTGGCAATCGTCCTGACCGAGTTCGACAGTTCCTCGTGGGACGTCAGGGCTGTTGACGAGCGGGTACTTAGCGAACTTCGCCACCACTACCCGGGTACCGAGGATCTCTGAACGGGGCACTTGCTTGATCTGACGTCTGCGCAGGTGACGCCGGTCGCGGCGTGACGAGTACGCCCTATCGCCCCCGACATGGTCGGGCCGGGTGCGAGGTCGTCCACCAGCCTGCCGGGGCACGCGGATCTCTTCCAGGACGGAAATCATCTGCAGTGCGTCCCCCACTGGCCGGGCGTGATGACAAACCCGAGCGGGCGGCACCCGCCTTCCCCGGCAAGGTGGATCTTGCTTGTGAGCCCGCCTCGCGAGCGTCCCAGGGCCTCATCGGGGCGGTGACGCTCCGGATTCCTGCGCCGACCCGGGATCCTGGGGGCGCGGGTGGAGGCGCCGGCCGCGTGCTGATGAGCGCGGCAGGTCGTGGAATCGCCGCTGACCATGCTCCAGTCGATCCGGCCCTCGGTATCGGCGTCGGCCTGGACGGCCCGCGGGACTCTCTCCCACGTGCCGTCCGCCGACCACCTGCGATGAGGGTCGTGGACCGTCTTCCAACTACCGAAGCAGGGAGGCAGGTCCCGCCAGGGGAGGCCGGTCCGCTGCCGGAACAGAATCCCGTTGATTAGCCGACGGTGGCATTGCCAGCGTCCACCCCGCCCGTGATTCGCCGGCAAGTGCGGCTCCAGCCGAAGAACAGTCCGTACGCCGACAGGTGGCGCGGAAGCAGCCTTCGAGCATCCGCGGTGTGTGCGGGGCGACACGCCGGAATGGTTTCGCCCGGCACAGCGGTCCCGGGAACATGGTCCCGGACGTTGAGGGCCGCGCCGTTGTGGGGGGCGCGACCGGGACACGCCATCGGGGGGATGTCATGGACACAGCCGTACGTACACGAACGGCGGACAGAGGACGCGGAGTGCTGGAGGGGGCGTTCGCGCTGCTGGAAGCCCTGCGGCAGCACGGCGATGAGGCAGGGGTGACCGAACTGGCGGTAGCTTGCGGAGTGCCCAAGAGCACGGCTCACCGACTGCTGGAGCAGTTGGTGGCCCTGGGGGCCGTGGAGCGCCGTGGCGTGCGCTACCGGCTGGGCGCACAGCTCTACCGGCTCGGCCAGGCGTGGCAGCCGCACCCAGGACTGCGCATGGCGGGACGCCTGCCGCTGCACCGGCTGAGAGCCGCCACCGGAGGCAGTGCGGTGCTGGCGGTGATGCACGAGGAACGGGCTCTGACGGTCTGCTCGGTGCCCGGCCGGACGGAGCCACTCGTGCCGGTCCGCAACGGCGAGGCGTTCTCGCTGGACACGGCGCTGGGCAAAGCGCTGCGAGGCCCGGTGCGCAGCGGCGCCGTCCTGGACCGGGAGGATGTGGTGGCCGGGGTCTGCTGCGCCGCGTTGCCGGTGCGGCTCGCGACGGGAGCCGTGGTGGGGGCGGTGGCCGTGATGGTCGAGGCCGGCCAGCGGCTGGAGGTGATGGCGGACCGGGTCGCCGAAGCAGCCGCCGCCGTCACCCGTGCACTGGGCCGGTCCGGGATCGCGGTACGTCCGTGAGGGCGTCCGGCCGTGTTCCGCTCAGTGGGACGCGCGTAGATGCGAGGCGGTGACAGCGGGCAGGGTGGACGTGTGCCGGGGGACGGCACGGGCCTCGCAGGACAACGCGGGGCCACCACACCGTTCAAGGGGGAACCAACCATGCGTGGAATCGCTCGAGTGGCCACGGCCGCTCTGCTCTCGCTGGGCAGCGTCGCCGGATTCGCCGCGGCGGCCCAGGCCGAGCCGATCGACTACGTCCGCATCGAACTGCTGGAGCTGACCTGTCACCAGCAGAGCGAGGGTGATCACGACGAGGCCTACCTGAAGGTCACCGACGCCAACGGAAACGCCGTCAAGGTGTGGCCGGGGAGCCTCAAGTACCAGACGATGGGCCCGGGTTACGTCCGGTCGATGACCGATGGCAACGGCAACGCGGCCCTCGTCCTCGGCAAGCAGCAGGCGCGCACCATGACACTGTGGGACTACGACACGACGAGCGGCGACGACAAGCTGGGTGCGACGCTGGCGACGGGCAGTGAGGCGGGCGCCGAGATCCAGTACCGCTCGCTCGGGGGGTCCGGTGGCGTCTACACCATCGCCTACCGCGTCATCGACATCTGACGGTCCCGGCGCCCTCGCGTCGACGGCCTGCCGGGCGGGTACTCCCCACCCGCCCGGCGCCGGACGCGCGCCCCATCGGCGCGCGGGGCGTCCCGTCCGGCCAGTGGCGCAGGTCGTGCGGTCGGAGGTGCGGCTCTCGAAGCCGCCCGGCGGATCCGCACGAGCCTCAGGACATGCTGCCTCGGCACACCGTCCCCGGAGCCGGGGTGCGACCAGTGCGGAGGTAGTGGTCGACCTTTTCCGCGACGCAGCGGTTCTGCGGATACGTGCCGTGGCCCTCCTCCTGGGCCGTCAGGAGGAAGCCGACGCCGTTGCCCAGGGCGCGGGCCATGTGGCGGGCGCCAGCGTAGGGGGTGACCGGGTCGCCGGTGCCGCCGACCACCAGGACGGGGGCCGCGCCGTCGGCGTTCACCGGGAGCGTGGCGCGCTCGCCGTCGAACGGCCAGTCGTAGCAGAGATAGACACCGATGGACCAGGCCGCGCCGAAGACAGGTGAGGCGGCCTTGACGCGGGCCGCGTCCCGGTCGAGGCGTTCGAAGCCGGGGCGCAGGCTGGAGTCCGCGCAGGTGATCGCGGTCTGGGCGGCGTCGCTGTTGTCGCGCGGGGTCGCCGCGCGGTCGGCGGAGCCGGTGTCGTCCGCGCCCTTGCTCAACGGACCGCCGTCGTTGTGGTCGATCAGCGCGGTGAGGGCCTCGGCGAGCGGCGACCAGCCGTCCGTGCCGAGGTCGAGATGGTCGCTGACGGCGTACGCGACATCGTCGGCGTCGAGGTCGTTTCCTCCACCGGCCGGGGCGGGCTTCTTCTCCAGGCGGTCGGCCAGGCGCGCCATGCGTCGCGCGGCCTCCTCGGGCCCATCACCGGTGGGGCAGCGGCGGATACGGGCCGCGCAGTGCGCGGCGAACCGGTCGAACGCCGCCTGGACCGCCTTGACCTGTGACACCTGCTCCTCGACGAGGTCCTCGGTCGGATCGACGGACGCCTCGAGGACGAGCCGTCCGACGTGCGACGGGTACAGGTGGGCGTAGACCGCGCCGAGCGCCGTTCCGTACGAGACGCCGAAGTAGTGCAGCCGCTCGTCGCCGAGGAGGTAGCGCATCAGGTCGAGGTCGCGCGCGGTGTGCGAAGTGCCGATGTACGGAAGGAACGCCCCGGAGTGCTCGGCGCAGGCGTCGGCCCCGTCGTAGCCGGTGTCGTCCGCGGTCTTCCCGCAGCGCACCGGAATGGTTGCGCCAACGCCGCGCGGGTCGAAGGAGACCAGGTCGTAGCGGTCGAGGAGCGGCTTGTACTGGTCGAGGTGTTCGGGCAGTCCGCTCACGCCGGACACGCCGGGACCGCCGAAGTTGAGGACGAGCGAGCCGATGCGCCGGGCGTTCGGGCCGGTGGCCTTGCGGCGGATCAGGGCGACGTCGATCGTCCTGCCATCTGGTTTCCGGTAGTCGAGGGGGGCCTTCATGACGGCGCAGTCGTAGCCCTTGCGCGCGGTGGGGGGCGAGGTACAGCGGGACCAGTGGAGGTGCTGGCCGGTGGTGAGCGCGGTGGGCAGACCAGTGGGCGGATTGTTCGCGGTGAACTCCGTACGCGGCTGCGCACTCCGGCCGGGAGCGTCGTGCTGGAGCCAGGCGCCGACGGCTCCGATCGCGGCGAGGACGACCACGGCGATGATCCGCGCACCGACCGAGAGGCCCGGTGTGCGGCTTCGTATCGGATGAGGGTCACTCATCTGTATCCCCGTGCTCCCACCCTTGGAACGCCCGCCCCGTTCGCGCATGCCCGCACCCGTGATCGTCCGATTGCCGAATGCGTTCAGGGTATAAGCCTCGACTTCGGCCGCCTGCGAATCATCTGTCCGCGACGGCCTTACGGCTGGATGTCGCTGAGGACATCGCGCGGGCTCTCCTCCACGGCCTCGACGCGGGCGACCGTGCGGACCGACCGCGATGTGTGACCCGGAGCCGGCCCCGCCGTGACGCACCGCCTGGCTCATGTCTGCGCTTCCCGGCGCCGGCCTCCCGGCAGCGTCAACGTCACAAGGGCCGTCAGGAGGAGCCCGGCCGCCGCGATCAGCATGCTCCAGCGCATGCCGGCCAGAACCAGTTGCCCCGCCACCATCGGCACGTGCGGACCGAACAGCGAGGACAGTTTCGCCGAGGCCAGGTTCACCACGGCGACCAGTGCCGTCATCGGAATGAACATCAGGCCCGTGTGGAGGGTGGACTGCCCACGCTCCTGTTGCAGGTACAGGCTGAAGACGAACACCCCGCCGTAGTAGGCGGCGTTGAGCATGAAGCCGGACCCCAGGGACACCGCCACCACCTGCGGGCGGAACAGGCCGCCGCCCTTGATCACGCCGTACGTCAGCGCGCCCAGCGCCACCATCGCGGTCACCTGGCCGACCACGTCCAGTCGCGGCCATCGCCGCGTTCCTGTGTACCCGGGTCTACCGGGTCGGAGTCGCTGGTGTGGCTGGAGGGCTACCGGGCGCTGCTGCGGTGGCGGAAGGAGAACAAGACCACGGGCCTCTACGCCGTTCCCTACGACGTCGAGGTCGAAATCGGAGTGACGAAGGCCCTTCCGCTTGGCTGATAGGTCCACCAGCAGAGAAAGACACTGCGGACCGGGGAACTGGAGGAGCGGCGCAAGACCCTGCTGGACGCACCGGGGCCGGGATGGTGTGGGAGCCGGGTGAGGAGGCATGGGAGACCAAGCTCGCGGCGCTGCGCTCCTACCGGCGCGCCACCGGGCTGGGGGCAGGATGCCGTCTGGGGCGAGAACGGGGCCGAGGGCCTCGTGCCCATCGGGCAGTATCTGGCGAACCTGCGCCGCAAGGGCGGACTCGGCAAGGACCCCGAGCGGGCGGCTGCGCGCGCGGCGCAGCTGGCCGCGATCGACCCCGACTGGAACTGCCCCTGGCCACTGGACTGGCAACGCCACCACCGCCACCTCGCCCACCTCGCCGCCGACGAGCCCGGCGGCCTGCTGCCCGACATTGCACCCGGCGTGCAGATCGACGGCGACGACATCGGACGATGTGGGACTGTCCTGCGGCGGGTAGGTCGCCCGGTGCTGTCGGCGTTTCCATACGGGTTTTCCGGCGGGCGGGGCAGGAACGGGTGCGTGGCCGCGGCAGAAGGCTTCCCTCCTCCGCGTCTGGCCGGGTCTCCGCGGCCTCCCCGACCATGTTCGCGCACAGGACGCCCAGCTGTGGCGTCAGGCAGCACACGGGGTTGCCGCCGCGCCGTGGGGCGGGCCGCGCCACAGCCGTCGGTGCCCAGCAGCAGTGAGCCGCGGTCGACCACGACATCCATCCGGGCCTCGGCCTCCTGCTCCGACATCGGCCGAGAAACGGGTCGTAGTACCGGTGGCCAATCTTGTGCAGACCCGTGAGGTGGGACCAGTAGAGCTGGCGACGGGCTTGGGTCTTGCCAGCGTCAAACACTCGACGAGACCTCCGCCCTAGAGCCTGTCTGACAAATGATCACCTGGCCGCTTCACGGAGCCAGAGGATCAGGGAGGCCAGGACAACCCCCGCGCGGTAGCGGTCTGCGA
>NZ_JBHXFL010000039.1:0-64345 GCF_042724095.1 Streptomyces sp. NPDC127100 | reverse complement strand
GCTGCGGCGGCTTCTCGCGCGGGCCCGTTTGACGCCGCTGACCCCCGGGGGTTCGCGCCCCACCTGCCCCGCCCCGCCGGCGCGCACCGCCCCCCGGGCCGGTGCGCGCCGTCCCTCCCCACCGCCTTCCGTCCTTCCGGAGTGACCGACATGACAGACCAGCAGGTACGCATCGTCTCCCTCGGCGACATCGCGCCCAACACCCGCCGCGGCGGTGACCTCCGCGCCCTCCTCACGCCCACCACCGCCGGGTCGACCAGCGGCTTCATGGGCGTGGCCATCGTGCAGCCCGGCGACCGCATCGCCGAGCACTACCACCCGTACTCCGAGGAGTTCGTGTACGTCACCGACGGCACCCTCGAGGTGGACCTGGACGGGGCGCCGCACTCGCTCTCCGTCGGGCAGGGGGTGCTGATCCCGCAGAACGTGCGCCACCGCTTCCGCAACGTAGGAGCCGTCGAGGCGCGGATCGTCTTCCACCTGGGGCCGCTGGCCCCGCGGCCGGAGCTCGGCCACGTCGACACGGAGGACGCGGCGGGCAACGCCCTGCCGCACGAGGGCCACGCGGGGTGCGCCGGGCACGAGCGTCCCGCCGCCGCGGCCGAGGCGGTGTCATGACGCGGCGACGGGTCGCCGTCACGGGCATAGGCGTCGTCGCCCCGGGCGGGATCGGCGTGCCGCAGTTCTGGGGCCTGCTGTCCGACGGCCGTACGGCGACGCGGCGCATCTCCCTCTTCGACCCGGCCGGTCTGCGCTCGCAGATCGCCGCCGAGTGCGACTTCGAACCGTCCGCGTTCGGGCTGGACCTCGCCACCGCGCAGCGGTGCGACCGGTACGTGCAGTTCGCGCTCGTCGCCGCCGCCGAGGCGGTGCGCGACGCGGAGCTCGACCTCGGCCGGCTCGACCCCTGGCGGGCCGGTGCCACCCTGGGCACGGCGGTCGGCGGCACGACCCGGCTGGAGCACGACTACGTACTGGTCAGCGAGCGCGGCACGCGGTGGGACGTGGACGACCGGCGGGCCGAGCCGCACCTGGAGCGGGCCTTCACCCCGGCGACGCTCGCGTCGGCCGTGGCCGAGGAGTTCGGCGTGCACGGGCCGGTGCAGACGGTGTCCACCGGGTGCACGTCCGGTCTGGACGCGGTGGGGTACGCCTACCACGCCGTCGCCGAGGGACGGGTCGACGTGTGCCTGGCGGGCGCGGCCGACTCGCCGATCTCGCCGATCACCATGGCCTGCTTCGACGCCATCAAGGCGACCTCGCCCAACAACGACGACCCGGCGCACGCCTCCCGGCCCTTCGACGCCGACCGCAACGGCTTCGTCATGGGCGAGGGCGCGGCGGTGCTGGTCCTGGAGGACCTGGAGCACGCCCGGGCCCGCGGCGCGGACGTGTACTGCGAGATCTCCGGCTACGCCACGTTCGGCAACGCCTACCACATGACCGGGCTCACCAAGGAGGGCCTGGAGATGGCGCGGGCGATCGACACCGCGCTGGACATGGCCCGGCTGGACCCCACCGCCGTCGACTACGTCAACGCGCACGGGTCCGGCACCCAGCAGAACGACCGGCACGAGACCGCGGCCGTCAAGCGGTCGCTGGGCGAGCACGCGTACGGCACACCGATGAGCTCGATCAAGTCCATGGTGGGCCACTCGCTCGGCGCGATCGGCTCGATCGAGCTGGCCGCGTGCGTGCTGGCGATGTACCACCAGGTGGTGCCGCCCACGGCGAACTACACGACCCCCGACCCCGAGTGCGACCTGGACTACGTGCCGCGCGAGGCCCGGGAGCGTTCGCTGCGGCACGTGCTGTCGGTGGGCAGCGGCTTCGGCGGCTTCCAGTCCGCCGTCGTACTCAGCGGTTCCGGTACTGGCTCCGGTTCGGAAGGAGGGCCGCGATGAGCGGACGACAACGGCCCCGGCGCGCGGTGGTCACCGGCCTCGGCGTGGTGTCCCCCCACGGCATCGGGGCCGAGGCCCACTGGAAGGCGGTCGCGGACGGCACCAGCAGCCTCGGGCCCGTCACCCGGGAGGGCTGCGAGAAGCTGCCGCTGCGGGTGGCGGGCGAGGTGCGCGGCTTTGACCCGTCGGAACTGACCGAGGAGCGGTACCTCGTCCAGACCGACCGGTTCACGCACTTCGCGATGACCGCCGCGCAGCTCGCGCTCACCGACGCGCGGTTCGGCCGCGCCGACGTCGAGTCGCCGTACTCGGTCGGCGTGGTGACCGCGGCGGGTTCGGGCGGCGGCGAGTTCGGGCAGCGCGAGCTGCAGAACCTGTGGGGCCAGGGCTCGCGGTACGTCGGCCCGTACCAGTCGATCGCCTGGTTCTACGCGGCCAGCACCGGCCAGATCTCCATCAGCAACGACTTCAAGGGCCCCTGCGGGGTCGTCGCCGCCGACGAGGCGGGCGGCCTGGACGCCCTCGCGCACGCGGCGCTGGTCGTGCGGGGCGGCACCGACACGGTGGTGTGCGGTGCGACGGAGGCACCGCTCGCCCCGTACTCGATCGTGTGCCAGCTCGGCTACCCCGAGCTGAGCCGGGCCACCGAACCGGACCTCGCCTACCGCCCGTTCACCCAGGCGGCCTGCGGTTTCGCGCCGGCCGAGGGCGGGGCGGTGCTGCTGCTGGAGGAGGAGAACGCGGCGCGCGAGCGCGGGGCCGACGCGCGGGCGACGGTGGCCGGGCACGCGGCGACCTTCACCGGCGCCTCCCGCTGGGAGGAGTCGCGGGCCGGGCTGGCGCGGGCGATCGAGGGCGCGCTGGCGGAGGCCGGCTGCCGGCCCGAGGAGGTGGACGTGGTGTTCGCGGACGCCCTCGGGGTGCCGGAGGCGGACCGGGCCGAGGCCCTCGCGCTCGCCGACGCCCTCGGGCCGCACGCACGGCGGGTGCCGGTCACCGCGCCCAAGACCGGGACCGGGCGGGCGTACTGCGCGGCACCGGTGCTGGACGTGGCGACCGCGGTGCTCGCCATGGAGCACGGGCTCATCCCGCCCACCCCGAACGTGTTCGACGTCTGCCACGACCTGGACCTGGTGGCGGGCCGGGCCCGTGCCGCCGAACCGCGCACGGCCCTGGTCCTCGGCCGGGGACTGATGGGCTGCAACTCCGCTCTGGTCCTGCGCCGGGGCGCGGTGCCGCCCACCGCCTGAGCACCGGTCCGCCGGGTCCCGCCCCGGCGGGGCCGTCACCATCCCGAGCGGGCGCCGCCTCCCGGCGTGCGCCGATCCGAGTGAAGGAGCACCTCCGCATGACCGACCAAGTGGACTACCAGGTGACCGTCGAGGAACTGTCGGCGCTCATGAAGCGCACCGCCGGTGTGCACGTCGACCCGGTCACCCTCCAGCAGCAGGCAGACGCCGGCTTCGACACGTTCGGCCTCGACTCGCTCGGCCTGCTGGGCATCGTGGCCGAGCTGGAGAAGCGGTACGGGCTGGGCCTGCCGGAGCAGGCCGAGCGCTGCAAGACGCCCGCGGATTTCCTCGCGCTGGTCAACGGCGCCCTGAAGACGGGAGTGTGACATGGCCGGGCACACCGACAACGAGATCGTCATCGCCGCGCCGATGACGCTGGTCTGGGACATGACCAACGACATCGAGAACTGGCCCCGGCTGTTCAGCGAGTACGCCTCCCTGGAGGTCCTCGAACGGGACGGCGACCGGGTCACCTTCCGGCTCACCATGCACCCGGACGAGGAGGGGCGGGTGTGGAGCTGGGTGTCCGAGCGCGTCGCCGACCCGGTGACCCGCACGGTCCGCGCCCATCGGGTGGAGACCGGTCCCTTCCAGTACATGAACATCGTCTGGGAGTACACCGAGACCGCGGAGGGGACCCGGATGCGCTGGATCCAGGACTTCGCGATGAAGCCGGAGGCGCCCGTCGACGACGCCGGGATGACGGAGAACATCAACCGGAACTCCCGTACGCAGATGGCGCTGATCCGGGACCGCATCGAGCAGGCCGCGGGCGAGCGGCGGACCGCCTCGGTGCTCGCCGACTGATCCCGTCGAACCACAGTGCCGACCGGCACCGACGAAGGGCACCTCCCCATGCACCACACCCTGATCGTCGCCCGGATGACCCCGGGCGCGGCACCGGACATCGCGAAGGTGTTCGCCGAGTCCGACCGCGGCGAGCTGCCCCATCTGGTGGGCGTCAACCGGCGCAGTCTCTTCGAGTTCGGCGACGGTGTGTACCTGCACCTCATCGAGAGCGACACCGACCCGGCCCCCGCCATCGGCAGGCTGACCGGGCATCCGGAGTTCCGTCAGGTCAGCGAGCGGCTCGAGCCGTACGTGTCGGCCTACGACCCGGCGACCTGGCGCGGTCCGAAGGACGCGATGGCGCGCTGCTTCTACACCTGGGAGCGGACCGGCACCGGCTGACACCGGTCCGCCGCCCGCCGGACCCCCGGGGCCGCCCGCCTTCCGCGGGCGGCCCCGACGCGCGCGACGGGACGGGGGATCCGCGTGCCCCTGACCGTCCGGCCCCGCCGGCGGCGGTTCGCGGGACAGGCGGCGGGGCGAGGGGTCATGATCCCTCCATGACCACCACACCCTCCTTCGACCCGCACGCCCTGCTGGCGGCGAGCCGGCTCGGCGTGCTCGCGACGCTCAGGGCGGACGGCCGCCCGCAGCTCTCCCCCGTCACCCCGTCCTACGACCCCGCGGCCGGCGTCGTCCGCGTCTCCACCCAGGAGGGCCGGGCCAAGACCGCCAACCTGCGCCGGGACCCGCGGGCCGCGCTGGAGGTGACCGCGCCCGACGGCAGGTCCTGGGCCACCGCCGAGGGAACGGCGACCCTGACCGGACCGGGCACCGACCCGCACGGCCCGGAGGTCGAGGCGCTCGTGGAGTACTACCGGGCGGCCGCGGGGGAGCACCCGGACTGGGACGAGTACCGGGCGGTCATGGTGTCCGACCGCCGGGTGCTGGTCACGATCGCCGTCGACCGGGTGTACGGGGCCGATCTCGGCCGATCGTGACGGTCGACGGACCGGTCCGGGTTTTTGTGCCGGAGCGCTGATCGATCCGCCCGCCGTTTGCGTACCTCCTGGCGTACGAGTCCCACGCGTCGCCCCTGGAGGCATCATGCGGCTGTCCCGCAGCAGGATCGGAGTCGTCGTCCTGTTCGGTGCGATGACCCTGACCCTCACCGCGCTGGCCTTCCCGGCCGTGCTCGGTCTGGACAGGCCCGACGGCAATCAGGACCGCGTCGTCGCGAGTACGAAGTACGGGCCGCTCACCGAGGCCGACCGCGACTTCGTCGTGAAGGTCCGGGCCGCCGGGCTGTGGGAGTACCCGCTGGGCGAGATGGCCATGCGGCGCGGGACGACCGAGGAGATGAAGACGGCCGGCGAGCACCTCGTCGTCGGGCACGCCGGTCTCGACGCGATGTGCCGCGAGATCGCCCCCGAGCTGGGCATCACCCTGCCCAACGAGGCCTCCCCGCAGCAGCAGGGATTCGTGGCGACCGTCGACGCCAAGAGCGGCAGGGAGTTCGACGCGTCGGCGGTCAACATCATGCGGGTGACGCACGGCCAGATCTTCCCGGCCATCGCCAAGATCCGGGCCACCACGAAGAACACCCTCGTGCGCCAGCTCGCCGACCTGGCCAACGACACCGTCCTGGACCACATCACGGTCCTGGAGCGGACCGGACTGGTCGAGTACGACCAGGTGACCTTCCAGCAGACCGGCCCGGCGAAGCTCCCGAGGGAGCAGGTCACCCCGCCGCCGCCCCAGCCGGGCGAGCGGGTGCTGGTGCTCAGGCCGCGGCCCGACCTGAAGGTGAACACGGCCTCGCCGACGCCGGCTCCGTCCCCGGCGGCTCCCTGACCGCGCCGCGGCACCGGCGGGCGGACCAGGCGGGCTGATCGGGCGTCGGGGGCCGCCGCCACGTCCGCCGCCCAGCCCAGCGGATGCGGCTCGGAGCCGTCCGGGGCCGCGGACAGGGGCTCGCCACCCGCCTCGCCGCCGCGCCGGCGCGCACGCCCCCTCGGGTTCAGGCGCTGCGCCTGCGGGACGCCGTCTTCTTCGCGGTGCTCTTGCCGGAGGCGGTCTTGCCCGTCGCCTTCTTCGCCGCGGTCCCGGCCGCCGTCTTCTTCCCGGACCGGCCGGCCGTCGACTTCTTCGCGGCGGCGGCCGTCTTCTTCGCCGCCGTCTTCTTCGCCGCCGTCGACGTGGACTTCTTGCCGCCGGTCTCCTTCGGCGTGCGGGGCGCCGCCGTCCTGCCCCGCGGCAGGGACCTGACCTCGGCCCCGGCATCCTCCTCCCCCTCCTCGCCCCGCGACTCACGGGCCGCCCGCACGCTGTTCTCCAGGGCGGCCATGAGGTCCAGCACCTTGCCGGACCTCGCCGGGGCCGGGCTCTCCGGGGGCGCCTCGCCGGCGGCCTTGGCGGCGATGACCTCCTCCAGGGCCTCGCGGTACTCGTCGTGCAGGTCGTCCAGGTCGATCTCGCCGAGCGTGTCCATCAGCGCGTCCGCGAGGTCCAGCTCCTGGTCGCGGACCGTCACGTTCGTGTCCGGGGCGACGCCCTCGGGAGCGCGCACCTCGTCCGGCCACAGCAGGCCGTGCATCGCGATGGCCTCGCCGACGACCCTCAGCATGCCCAGGCGCTCACGTCCGCGCAGCGCGTACTTCGCGATGGCGACCCGGTTGCTGCGCTTGAGCGCCTCCCGCAGCAGGGTGTACGGCTTGGCGGCGGGGGCGCCGCTCGCCGCCAGGTAGTACGCGGCGCCCATCTGGAGCGGGTCGATGCGCTCCTCGGGCACGAAGGCCACGATCTCGATCGTCCGCGCGGTCGGGATCGGGAGCTGGGACAGGTCGTCGTCGGTGATCGGGACCATCGAGCCGTCGGCGTCCTCGTAGGCCTTGCCGATCTCGTCCTGGGTGACCTCGCGGTCCTCCAGCTCGCAGACCTTGCGGTAGCGGATGCGGCCGCCGTCCTCGGTGTGGATCTGGCGGAAGGAGACCGCGTGGCTCTCGGTCGCGTTCACCAGTTTGATCGGGATGCTGACCAGGCCGAAGGAGATGGCGCCGTTCCAGATGGATCGCACGTGCAGCACCCTTCCGTTCGCTTGCCGCCCTGGGCGATTTGTCCGTGTTTCGTGAGATTCTCATCGTATGGCGCCTATCACGGAGGTGGAGGGGCGGCGGGTGGCCCTCAGCAACCTGGACAAGGTGCTGTATCCGGCGACCGGCCTCACCAAGGGCGAGCTGCTGCACTACTACGCGACGACCGCCGAGGTGCTGCTGCCGCATCTGCGGGACCGCCCGGTGTCCTTCCTGCGCTACCCGGACGGACCCGGCGGCCAGCTGTTCTTCACCAAGAACGTGCCGCCGGGTACGCCCGACTGGGTCACCACCGCCGAGGTGCCCCGGTCGGAGGGGCCGGCCCGGATGGTGCTGGTGCAGGACCTGGCGAGCCTGATGTGGGCGGCCAACCTGGTGACCGAGTTCCACACGCACCAGTGGACGGCGGACGATCCCGGCGAGGCCGACCGGCTGGTGTTCGACCTGGACCCCGGGCCGCCCGCGACCGTGGTGCAGTGCTGCGAGGTCGCGCTGTGGCTGCGGGAGCGGCTGGCGGCGGACGGCCTGGAGGCGCACGCCAAGACGTCCGGGGCCAAGGGCCTGCACCTGCTGGCGGGGGTGCGGGGAGCGTCGTCCGAGCGGGTGTCGGAGTACGCGAAGGCGCTGGCCGTGGAGGCGGAGCGGGCGCTGCCGCGGCTGGTGGTGCACCGGATGACGCGCAGCCTGCGTCCGGGGAAGGTGTTCGTGGACTGGAGCCAGAACGCCGCGCGCAAGACGACCGCCGCCCCCTACACGGTGCGGGCCCGCGCCGAACCGGCCGTCTCCACGCCGGTGACGTGGGAGGAGGTGGCCGCGTGCCGGCGGGCGGAGCAGCTGGTGTTCCGGCCGGGCGACCTCGGGCCGCGGCTCCAGGACCACGGCGACCTGCTGGCACCGCTGTTCGACCGGCGCCGGGCGGCGGAGCTGCCCTGACGCGTCCCGGCCGGTCCCGGCGCCGGCCTGACGGGGGCCCCGGCCGGTCCCGGCGCCGGACCGTCAGGCCCGCGTCCACACGGTGCGGTCCCGGGCCACCGCGTGCAGGGCCTCCACGTCCGCCGGCTTGAGCACCCCGCTCGCGCGGACCAGGCCGGGCAGCTGCTCGGCCGTGAGGACCCGGACGTCGCGCGGCGGGACCGCGGCCTCCACGCCGGCCGGACCGGCCAGGGCCAGGACGGGGCGGACCTCGGCGGTCAGGGCGCAGGAGGCACGGGCGGCGTCGGAGCGGACCCGCTCCAGCAGGGGCCGCGGCGCGCGGCGCCCCACCGCGACCAGCGGGTCGGTGATCCGCACCCGCTGCCTGCGGACGGGCAGCACGTGGACGGCGAAGAGGCCGCCGGGCCCGATCAGCAGGTGGTGGATGCGGTCGCCGCCGGGCAGCGGGACCGAGTGCAGGACGTGCCGGCCGGCGCCGTCGAGCCGGTCGAGGACCCGCCCGGTCAGCTGCTCGGCCGCCAGCTCCCGGCGCCGCGGGTCGGGGCGCAGCCGGTGCGCCGCTCCGGTGTCGCGGTCCAGGGCGACCAGGAGCGCCTCGCCGGGCCGGTTGGGGGCGAGGTCGTCGTCCGGGTGGAGGCAGAGCCGGGCCAGCTCGCCGGGGGTGGGGACCAGGGGCGGGCCGACGGTGACCGGGCCGGTGAGGAAGGGCCGCAGGGCCTCGAGCACCTCGCCCTCGCGCTCGTCGCTCAGCAGGCTCACCCGGGCCGCGTCACGGTCGTACCAGGCGATGTTCCGGCCGTCCGCGAGGCAGACCTGGAGCCGTTCCCGGCCTTGCCGCCAGGTCGGTATGACGCGCAGTCCGCTCATGCATCATCACCTCACGACCATGGGACCAGGAGGGGTGCTCCCGCGGCAAGACCGGGCTACCGTTGACGGCGGTGGGGCAGGTCCTCGGGCGGGATGGGGAGGCGCGTTGCGTACCCGTGGCAAGGGATCCGACGTACCGGCCCCGGGCCGGCCGTGGGACGAGATCGTGCCCGGTCTGTGGATGGGCGGGCACGAGTTCCGGCGGCCGGGCGGACGGCTGGAGTCCGCGGTCGTGCGGGACGAGTTCGACCTGGTGCAGACCCTGCTCAGGCTGCCCGGCCACGGCCCCGACCCGGGCGTCGAGCACCAGGTGTGGCCGATCCCCGACGGGCCGCTGGACGGGACCCAGCTCGCGGGGGTGATCCGGCTGGCGCAGGCCGCGGGCGAGGCGCTGGACGCGGGTCGCAGGGTCCTCGTGCGCTGCTACCACGGGTACAACCGCTCCGGCCTCGTGGTCGCCCACGTCCTGATGCACCGGGGCCGCGGCGCCGAGGAGGCGATGCGGCTGATCCGCGCCCGCCGCTCGCCGTGGGCGCTGCACAACGAGCTCTTCGCGGAGTACCTGCGGGCCGGCCTGGTCACCGCCCGGCTGCTGGAGGAACTGGCCGAGTAGCCCGGTGCGCGGCCGGGCAGGCAAAATGGCTCCCGTACGAACGAGGGTGCGGGGCCGCGGACGACGATCGCCGACTCGCCGATCACCGAACTCCAGGAGTGCCGTGCTCCCCAGCCGCCGTGGGCGCCCGGCCCGTGCCCCCGCCGTCTGCGCGCTGCTGCTCGCGACCGCGGCGGCCTCGGTGACGGTGACCGGCTGCGGTGACACGGGCGGGCTGCGGAGCGCGGGCGCCACGCCGACCGCCGTCAGCCCCGCCCGGCTGTGGCCGGACCTTACGCCTGCCTCCAGTCCGGCGTACGACATCGGCGAGGTGGACCACGAGGTCGTCCGGGGCGTCCCCGTGCCGGGCGGCGACATCCGCCGCGCCGACCCGGTGGCCGCCGTGCGGGCCGAGATCGCCGCGCACCCGGCCGAGTACGCGGGCGACAAGGCGCCGTACCGCGAGACGGCCCGCCGCATGGCCGACTGCGGCGCGGCCGGCGGGAGCGCCCGGTGCCCCGTCCTGCGGCCGTACTACCGGGACCTGACCGGTGACGGGCGCGCCGAGATGACGCTGGGTTTCCGGCTGCTGCCCGCGCGGATGACCGCCGTGCGCGTCTACGGCGTGGAGAAGGGCCGGCTCGTGCGGGTGATGTCCTACGAGGACGCCGTGAGCGCGGTCGAGCTGGCCGGGCGGTCGGTGATCGTGCGGTCGCCGTCGGAGGTGGCGGGCTACGAGTACCGCCTCCAGTGGACCTGGGACCCGGACCAGGGCGCGATGCTCCTGACCCGCGACGAGATGCTGCGCACCGGTGACGCGGCGGGCGGGAGACGCCCCTCCGTCTCCCCGGCCCCGTCCCCGTCGGCGGGCGCCCGGTGAGGCCGGCGCTGCCGCGGTGGGCCGGCCCGCTGGCCCTGAAGGCCGCGGTGTTCATCACGGTGATGTGCTGCGCGCTGGCCGCCCTGCTCGGCGTCCTGGTGCACGTCTCGGTGACCGACCAGACCGTGGGGCGGGCCCGCGAGACCGCCCTGGCCCGGCTGCGGGAGGCGACGGCGTCTTACGAGGCGGGGGATCCGCTGCGCCGTGGCGCGGGCGTCGATCCGCCGGGGCTGCCGCCGTCGCTGCGGGAGCTGGCCGCCTCCGGCCGGCGCGGCACCGTGCTCGCCGAGCGGGACGGGCGCCCCACGATGTGGGCGGCGGGCCCGGCCGACGGCGGCCGGGTCCTCGCGGTGCGGGTCGACCACTCCCAGGGCGAGCGCACCATCGAGGGCCTGGACCGGGCGATCGTGTGGTCGTCGGGGTTGGCGATCGGGGCGACGCTGGTGGTGGGCGCGTTCGCGGTGACCCGGGTGACGCGCCGGCTGCACGCGACGGCGCGGGTGGCCCGGCGGATCAGCGCGGGCGACCTCGACGCGCGGGTCGGCGACCCCCGGACGAAGGATCCGACGCGGCCGCAGGACGAGGTGGCCTCGGTCGCCGCCGCACTGGACTCCATGGCGGCGTCGCTGCAGGGCAAGCTGCTCGCCGAGCAGCGGTTCACCGCGGACGTGGCGCACGAGCTGCGCACCCCGCTGACCGGTCTGCACGCGGCGGCCGAGCTGCTGCCGCCGGGCCGCCCGACCGAGCTGGTGCGGGACCGGGTGGCCGCCCTGCGCACGCTCACCGAGGACCTGCTGGAGATCTCCCGGCTGGACGCCGGGCGGGAGCGCCTGGAGACGGAGCCGGAGGAGCTGGGCGCGCTGGCCCGGCGGGTGGTGCGGGGCTCCGGCACCGGCGCGCGCGTGGACGTGGTGCGCGACGCGCGGGTGGAGACCGACCGGCGGCGGCTGGAGCGGGTGCTCGGCAACCTCGTCGCGAACGCCGGCCGGCACGGGCGGGCGCCGGTGGTGCTCACCGTGGACGGGCCGGTGATCACCGTGCGGGACCACGGGGACGGCTATCCGGAGTACCTCCTCGCGCACGGCCCGCAGCGCTTCCGTACCGAGAGCGGCACGAAGGGGCACGGGCTCGGGCTGACGATCGCGCTGGGGCAGGCGGAGGTGCTCGGCGCGCGGCTGGAGTTCGTGAATCCGCCCGGCGGCGGGGCGCTGGCCACCCTGACGCTGCCTCAGCGGCCCTGACCGGAACGGGCCGGCCGTGACGTCGCGCGCCGTCCCCGATGGCGCAGTGCGACGGGCGGCCCCCACCCGCCGCTCCTAATGTGGCGCTTAGCCACCTTCGACCGCTTAGTCACCTCAGACCGCTTCGGCACGTTCGACCGCGTCGGCGTTCCCGCCCCCCGGGAGGTACCCATGTCGCTGCTGAACCTTCGCCCCTCCCCGGCCCGCCGCATCGGCACCACCGGTCCCGCGCCGCGCTGGTACTGATGCCGACGGCTCGCAGACCCCACCATGTCGGTAAGTTCCGGACATGACCAAGGCCGGAACCGAGACCGGAATCACCGTGGCCCAGGCGGACACCCCCGCTCCCGCCGCCCGCCTCCCCCGGCGCCGCGGCATCGAACTCGCCCTCATCGTCATGGCCGTCCTGCTGTCGGTGTTCGGCTACTGCAACGTCGGCCTCGCCCAGCACGGCACCCTGCCGCCCGGCGCCGCCGGCTACGGCGCCGGGCTCGGGGTGCTCGCGGTGTTCGCGCATCTGGCGGTACGGCTGCGCGCCCCCTGCGCCGACCCGCTGCTGCTGCCCATCGGCGTGCTGCTCAACGGCCTCGGCCTGGTGCTGATCTACCGGCTCGACCTGGAGACGCCGGGCGACCGGGCGGCCCCGACCCAGCTGGTGTGGTCCACGCTGGGCGTCGCGCTGTTCATCGTCGTCGTCCTGCTCCTGCGCGACCACCGCGCCCTCCAGCGCTACGCCTACGTCTGCGTCGCCGCCGCGCTCGTCCTGCTCACCGTGCCGATCCTGTTCCCGGCCGTGAACGGCGCCCGCATCTGGATCCGGATCGAGGGGTTCTCCATCCAGCCCGGCGAGTTCGCGAAGGTGCTCCTCGCCGTGTTCTTCGCCGCGTACCTGGCCGCCAACCGCAGCGCCCTGGCGTACGCGGGCCGCCGCGTGTGGCGGCTCCAGCTGCCCACCGGCCGGGTGCTCGGGCCGATCGTCGCCGTGTGGCTGGTCAGCGTCGGCGTCCTGGTCCTGGAGCGGGACCTCGGGACCTCGCTGCTGTTTTTCGGCCTGTTCGTGGTCCTGCTCTACGTCGCGACCGGCCGCACCGGCTGGATCGCCGTCGGCCTGCTGCTGGCCTCGCTCGGCGCGGTCGCCGTGGGCTGGCTGGAGCCGCACGTGCACAGCCGGGTGGAGGACTGGCTGCACCCCTTCGCCTCGATCGAGGCCGGCGGGGGTGCCAACCAGCTCGCCCAGTCGCTGTTCGCCTTCGCGGCGGGCGGGGTGACCGGCACGGGTCTCGGCCTCGGGCACTCGGTGCTGATCGGTTTCGCCGTCAAGTCGGACTTCATCCTGGCGACGGCCGGGGAGGAGCTGGGCTTCCTCGGCCTGACCGCGATCTTCCTGCTGTACGCGCTGCTGGTGGAGCGCGGTTTCCGGGCGGGCCTCGCCGCGCGCGACCCGTTCGGCCGGCTGCTCGCGGTCGGCCTCTCCTCGATCGTGGCGCTCCAGGTGTTCGTCATCGCGGGCGGGGTGACCGGCCTGATCCCGCTGACCGGCATGGCGATGCCGTTCCTGGCCCAGGGCGGCTCGTCGGTGGTCACCAACTGGGCGATCGTGGCGCTGCTGATCCGGGTCAGCCACGCGGCCCGCAGCCTGGGCCCCCGGCAGGCGGCGCCGTGAGCGGGGAGGGGCCGCGGTGACCCGGCACATCCGGCACGCCGCCGCCTTCTGCGCCCTGCTGCTGGTCGCGCTGGTGGTGAACGCCGCCCGCGTGCAGATCGTCCAGGCGCCGGAGTACGACGACAACCCGGCCAACCGCCGCCCGGACATCGCGCGTTACCAGCAGCCGCGCGGCGACATCCTGGTCGGCGGCGAGCCGGTCACCGGGTCCCGGGACACCGGAGAGCACCTGCGCTTCGAACGGACGTACGCGAACGGTCCGATGTACGCCCCGATCACCGGCTTCGCCTCCCAGGAGTACGGGACGACGCTGCTGGAGCACGCCGAGGACGGCCTGCTGTCCGGCGCCGACCCGATGCTCGCGCCGCTCCCGCTGTGGAACGACGTCACGGGCGGCCGCAACGCGGGCGGCGACGTGGTGACGACGATCGACGGGGCCGCGCAGCAGGCGGCGTTCGAGGGGCTGGACGGGCGCAAGGGGGCGGTGGCCGCCGTCGAGCCGTCGACCGGGCGGATCCTGGCGCTCGTGTCCACCCCGTCGTACGACCCCCAGCTGCTCTCCGGCAACAGCGCGGCCGCCACCCGGACCTGGGAGCGGCTGAACGGCGACCCGGACAAGCCGATGCTCAACCGGGCGGTGCGCCGGACCTATCCGCCGGGTTCGACGTTCAAGGTGGTCACCGCGGCGGCGGCGCTGGACGCCGGCGTGGTCCGGGACCCGGACGCGCCGACCCGCTCCCCCGACCCCTACACGCTGCCCGGAACGCGGACCCGGCTGACGAACGAGGGCGAGGGATGCCGGGACGCCTCGCTGCGGGAGGCCTTCGAGTGGTCCTGCAACACGGTGTTCGCCAAGCTCGGCGTGGACGTGGGCGTGGCGGACATGGCGGCCACGGCGGAGGCGTTCGGTTTCAACGACGACGGGCTGCGGGTCCCCTTCTCGGTCGCGCGGAGCACCTTCGACACCTCGGTGGACCGGGCGCAGCTCGGGCTGTCGTCGATCGGCCAGTACAACACGCGGGCCACGCCGCTCCAGATGGCGATGGTGGCGGCGGCCGTGGCCAACGGCGGGCAGGTGCGGTCGCCGTACCTGGTGGAGCGGACGGTGCGGGCCGGCGGCAGCCTGGTGGCGACGGCCGGGTCGCGGCCCGCCCGGGAGGCGATGCGGCCGTCGACGGCCCGGCGGCTGAAGGAGCTGATGACCGGCGTGGTGGAGGACGGCACCGGCGCGAACGCGGCGATCCCGGGGGCCACGGTCGGCGGCAAGACCGGCACCGCCCAGCACGGCGTCGGCAACTCGGGCACTCCGTACGCCTGGTTCGTCTCCTGGGCGCAGGACGACGGGGACCCGGAGCCGAAGGTCGCGGTGGCGGTGGTCGTGGAGGGCACCCCCGGCGAGGAGATCAGCGGGGGCGGGCTGGCGGCGCCGATCGCCCGTTCGGTGATGGAGGCCGTGCTCTACGGCTGAGACCCCGGCACCCCTCATTTCTTTACCCGCGGTCAACAAGTCCCGCCCAGGGGATTGACGAGCTTGCTGACAGGCAGTCTCATAAGACGAGTGAGTGACCGCGGGTAACACGATGAGGTGGGACAGCCATGACGACCCTGACGGAAGCCGACGCGCTCGGCGGTCTGCGCGACGCGCTCGGCCTGCTCAAGGACCGGGAGCAGGTGGCCGAACGGCTCCTCGACTCGTCCGCCAAGCACTCCTTCGACCCGGACAAGGAGCTGGACTGGGACGCGCCCTTCGAGGAGGGCAAGTGGTTCTGGCCCCCGGAGCTCGTGTCGCTGTACGACACCCCGATGTGGAAGCGGATGAGCGAGGAGCAGCGCATCCTGCTCTCCCAGCACGAGTCCGCGGCGCTCGCCTCGCTGGGCATCTGGTTCGAGCTGATCCTCATGCAGCTCCTGGTGCGGCACATCTACGACAAGTCCGCGACGAGCGCCCACGTGCGCTACGCGCTGACGGAGATCGAGGACGAGTGCCGGCACTCCAAGATGTTCGCGCGGCTGATCTCCCGCGGTGAGACCCCGTGGTACCCGGTCAGCCCGGTCCACCAGCACCTGGGCCGCCTGTTCAAGACGATCTCCACCACGCCCGGCTCCTTCACCGCCACGCTGCTCGGCGAGGAGGTCCTGGACTGGATGCAGCGGCTGACCTTCCCGGACGAGCGGATCCAGCCGCTGATCCGCGGGGTCACGCGCATCCACGTCGTGGAGGAGGCCCGCCACGTGCGCTACGCCCGTGAGGAGCTGCGCCGCCAGATGGTGACGGCCCCGAAGTGGTCGCAGGAGTTCACCCGGGTCACCTCCGGCGAGTTCGCCCGCGTCTTCTCCAAGGCCTTCGTCAACCCCGAGGTCTACACGAACGTCGGCCTGGACAAGCGGGAGGCCGTGGCCCAGGTCCAGGCCAGCGGCCACCGCCGGGAGATCATGCAGACCGGCGCGAAGCGCCTGACCGACTTCCTGGACGACATCGGCGTCCTGCGCGGCACGGGCCGCCGCCTGTGGAAGTCCTCGGGCCTCCTGGCCTGACCCGGACGAACACGACTGCCCTGTCACAGCCGCGGGCAGTCGTGCCTCCCCCAGGGCCTGAACGGCCTGGGGGGTACCCCCAGGGGCGGCACGGGTGGACGCGGCGGCGCCCCGTCACGCGGGGCCCGTCGCCCATCCGTGCACCGTGCCCACGGCGCATTTTCGAACACCCTCGTTCCAGCGCCCCCGGCCTCACCCGACGGAGCGATTACGCTGCGGTCCATGACCCCGCAGGCCCCCACCCCCGCCTACCGCCGGCTCAGCGTCGAGGAGCGCCGCGGTCAGCTCCTCGACGCCGCGCTCGCCCTCTTCGCGCACCGGCCGCCGGAGGAGGTGTCCCTGGACGACGTCGCGGAGCAGGCCGGGGTCTCGCGCCCGCTGGTGTACCGGTACTTCCCCGGCGGCAAGCAGCAGCTCTACGAGGCCGCCCTCAGGTCGGCCGCCGACGAGCTGCGGCTGTGCTTCGACGAACCCCGCGAGGGGCCCCTGCTGACCCGGCTGTCCCGCGCCCTGGACCGCTACCTGGCCTTCGTCGACCAGCACGACACCGGCTTCAGCGCCCTGCTGCGGGGCGGCAGCGTGGCCGAGACCTCCCGGACGTCGGCCATCGTGGACGGCGTGCGCCGGGCCGCCGCCGAGCACATCATGAGCCACCTCCAGGCCGTCGACCCCGGCCCCCGGCTGCGGATGACCGTGCGGATGTGGATCACGGCGGTGGAGGCGGCCTCGCTGATCTGGCTGGACGAGGAGAAGCAGCCGCCCCTCGACGAGCTGCGGGACTGGCTCGTGGAGCAGTTCCTGGCCATGCTGTCGGTCACCGCGCGGCGCGACCCGCAGACCGCGGCGCTGGTCGAGGCGCTGGCGGAGGATGTCTGACACTGGTCCCGTGAAGAGCGAAGACACCCCCTTCGAGGGCGGCCCCATGGACGGGCGGGTGCTGCCCGTGCTGGTCGGCCCGACCGGGCACCCGCCGAAGACGTACCGCATCCCCGTCCCCGCCCCGGACGGCGGGCCGCCCACCGTGCTCGTGTACCGGCGCGTGCCCCGCTCGGACCGGCGGACGATCGGCTTCGCTCGCTGGAAGTACGCCTACGACCCCGAGGGCGGCAAGGGTCCCCGCCGGCGCTGGCCGTGGTCCCGGCCGGACGCCACGCCGGGCGGCAAGCCGGACGACGCCGACGGGTGACGGCATTGCGCCGAACCGCGCACATCCGGCGCGCGCGCTGCGGGAACCGGCCCGATGCTCGCGGTGCGGAGCGGACGAAGGTGCCGCCGCACCGGAGGTGACAACGTGTCAGGAAGGCTTCTCCGTCTGGCCTGTACGGCGGTGATGACGGCGGGGATCGCGTTCGCGCCCGTGCCCGCGGTGGCGGAACCCGCGCCGCCCGCACCCGGCCGGCGGTCCGTGGCCGAGCTGCTGACGGAGCTTCAGGGACTGTACCGGGAGGCCGAGAAGGCCACGGAGGCCTTCAACGGCACCGAGGAGAAGCTGATCCGGCAGCGCGCGAAGGTGCAGCGGCTGGAGACCGAGCTGGCCCGGGCCCGGCTGTCCCTGCGCGACGGCCGCGGTGCGGCGGGCCGGCTGGCCCGGCAGCAGTACCGGAACGGCGGCGACCTCTCCCCCTATCTGCGGCTGCTGCTGTCCCGCGATCCCCAGCACGCCCTCGACCAGGGGCATGTGATCGGGCAGCTGGCCCGGGAGCGGGCCGAGACGGTGGGCCGCCTGGCCGGCCACGAGAGGAGGACCGACGACCTGGCGCGCCGGGCCCGCGAGGCCCTCGACGAGCAGGTCGCCCTCGCCGCCCGGCAGAAGAGGGAGCGGGACGGCGTACGGATCCGGCTCCACGCCGTCGAGGAACTGCTCGCCTCGCTCAGCGCCGCACAGCTGGCCGAGCTGGCCGCCGTCGAGGAGGACGGCGTCGCCGAGGCCCAGGAGCGGTTCATGGCGTCCGGTGCGCTCGGCGACGACGGCAGGCCGACCGCGGAGGGCGACCGGGCGGTGCGCTTCGCGGTGGAACAGCTCGGGAAGCCGTACGAGTGGGGCGCGGAGGGCCCGGCGTCGTACGACTGCTCGGGCCTGACCTCCGTGGCCTGGCAGCGGGCCGGAACGCCGATCCCGCGGACCAGCCAGGAGCAGTGGGCGCGGCTGGAGCACGTCCCGCTGGACGAGCTGCGGCCCGGTGACCTCGTCGTCTACTTCCCCGAGGCCACCCATGTGGCGATGTACCTCGGCGACGGCATGGTCGTCCAGGCGCCGCGGCCCGGCGCCGCGGTCAAGGTGTCGCCGATCGCGGCCAACCCGGTGCTGGGCGCCGTACGGCCCGACCCCGGCGGGGAGCCCCTGCGGCGGTACGCGCCTCCGGAGCTCCCCGAGGGGGCGACGGCCGGGTCCGACGAGGGATACGCCGCGGCCTACGCGCCGGCCGCTCCGGAGACCTCCATCAGGTAGGCCTCCGTCTTCTGCGGGTCGTAGAAGAAGTTCTCGAAGTCCGCCGGGTTGTTGAAGCCGTTGGCGAAGCGGTCGGCGACCGGCTGGAGCTGACCGGCCGCGCCGATCAGGTTCAGGACGTGCTCCGGCGGCGGCGCGAGCATGGCGTTCGTCCACTTGGTGACGTGCTGGGCCGTCTCCCAGTAGCGGTCGAAGGTCTGCCGCATCCAGACCTCGTCGAACTCCTTGTCCCCGTGCTCCAGGATCGAGGCGAGGTAGGAGGCGGCGCACTTGGAGGCCGAGTTGGAGCCCTGGCCGGTGATCGGGTCGTTGGCGACGACCACGTCGGCGACACCGAGGACCGCGCCGCCGCCGGGGAGACGGCCGATGGGGTTGCGGACGGTGGGGGCGTAGCGGCCGGCGAGGGTGCCGCCCGCGTCGGTCAGTTCGACCTTGGTGGCCCGCGCGTACTCCCAGGGGAGGAACTTCTCCATGAGTTCCAGGGTCAGGGAGAGGTGCTCCGAGGGGTCCTTCACGTCCTTGAAGGCGTCGAGCGGGCCGCCGGGTATGCCCTCCCAGAACAGGATGTCGGCGCGGCCGGAGGTGGTGACGGTCGGCATGATGAACATCTCGCCGACGCCCGGCACCAGGTTGCAGCGGACGGCCTCCGTGTCCGGGTGCTCCGGACGCGGGCCCAGTCCGTGGACGTAGGCGACGGCGAGGGCGCGCTGCGGCTCGGTGTACGGGGAGCGGGAGGCGTCCCGGCCGAACATCTGCACCAGCTCGCCCTTGCCGGCCGAGACGAGGACGAGGTCGTAGGCGCGGGAGAAGTAGTCCAGGTCGCCGACGGCCACGCCGTGGATGACGAGCTGGCCGCCGCGCTGCGCGAAGGTCTCCATCCAGCCGGCCATCTTCACCCGCTGGTCGACGGACTGCGCGTAGCCGTCGAGCCGGCCCAGCCAGTCGATCGCCCGCTGGGAGGGACCCGGGTCGAAGGAGCCGGGCGCCGCCACCGAGACGCCGAGCCCCTCGATCTTCGGGGCCTGGGACTCCCAGAAGTTCAGCTGGAGATCGCGCTCGTGCTGGAGTGCGGTGTGGAACATGCACTGCGTCGACATGACCCGGCCCGTGCGGATCTCGTCCGCGGTCCGGTTGGACATCAGGGTGACCTCGTAGCCGTGCGACTGGAGGCCGAGGGCGAGTTGGAGACCGGACTGGCCGGCTCCGACGACGAGTATCTTCCGCATGCGGGGGACGCTCCTAAGGGGACTGCTCGGGGACTACTCGGGGGTTTCGTCGAGCGCGTGGCCCACGAGGGACAAGAGGGTCTCGATGGCTGAGATCCGGCGGCGCGCATCCATGATCATTACAGGTATGTGCGCCGGGATCGTCAACGCCTCCCGCACGTCCTCCGCGTCGAACCGCTCGCTGCCGTCGAAGTGGTTCACCGCGACGACGTACGGCAGTCCGCAGCTCTCGAAGTAGTCCAGCGCCGGGAAGCAGTCCCTCAGGCGGCGGGTGTCGGCCATGACGACGGCGCCGATCGCGCCGCGCACCAGGTCGTCCCACATGAACCAGAACCGCTGCTGGCCCGGCGTGCCGAACAGGTAGAGCACCAGGTCGTCGTCGAGCGTGATGCGGCCGAAGTCCATGGCCACGGTGGTGGTGAGCTTGTCCGGGGTGGCGGTGAGGTCGTCGGTGTCCTCGCTCGCCTGGGTCATCAGCGCCTCGGTCTGCAGGGGCGTGATCTCCGAGACGGCGGTGACCAGCGTGGTCTTGCCCACGCCGAAGCCGCCCGCCACGACGATCTTCGTGGCGATCGGCGCACGGGTGCGGTCCGTCTGCCAGGACTGTACGTTCTCGTCCGGGTCGACGAGGGGGGAGACGCCGTAGGCGGCGGCGTCAGAGACGACGGAGTCCACTGAGCACCCTTTCGAGCAGAGCGCGGTCCGGGCGGCCCGTTCCGTGGCCGGTTCCGGTGCCGTACACACGGATCTTTCCCTGGTCCGCCAGGTCGCTGATGAGCACGCGGACCACGCCGAGCGGCATCTTCAGCAGCGCGGCGATCTCGGCCACCGTACGCATGCGGCGGCACAGTTCGACGATGGCCCTCATCTCCGGCATCACGCGGGAGGTGAGGCCGCCGTTCGTCAGTTCCTTGCGCTCCTCGGCGGCTTCGAGCGCGGCGGTGCCCGCGGTGGCGCCGACGAACGTCTCGACGAGCAGGACGTGGCCGAAGCGGGTCCGGCCGCCGGTGAGCGAGTAGGGGCGTACACGGGCGGGCTTGCGGTCCGCGCCGCGCACGGGGAGGCCCTGCGGATGCCTCGGGTTGCTGCCGGGGCCACTGCTCATCGGACGCTCTCCGTCGACTCGGACTCCAGGGACTGCCGCAGTTCGCTGCGGAGTTCGGGGGTCAGGACATGGCCGGCGCGGCCGACGAACAGCGCCATGTGGTACGCGATGACGCTCATGTCGCAGTCAGCGGCGCCGTGCACGCCGAGCAGCGAGCCGTCGCTGATCGACATCACGAACAGGCTGCCCTCGTCCATGGCGACCATCGTGTGCTTCACGTTGCCGAAGTCCATCAGCCGGGCGGCGCCGATGGTCAGGCTGCCCACGCCGGAGACGACCGTGGCGAGGTCGGCGGCGGAGCCGCGCGGGCCGGTGCGCCGCTCGCCCCGCGCCACCCGGGCCGCCTCGTTCCTGTCCTGGTCGGAGGAGAGCAGGAGCAGGCCGTCGGAGGAGACCACGGCGACGGACTGGATGCCGGGGACCTCCTCGACGAGGTTGGTCAGCAGCCAGTGCAGGTTACGGGCCTCACGACTCAGTCCGTAGGTACTGGGAGCGGTCAACTGCTTGCCTCCTCGACAGTGCCCCCCGTGGCTTCTTCTGTTGTCCCCGCGGCGGTCGGCGCCTGGTGCTGCTCCGTCCGTTCGGAGATCTCCGCCTCGACGTCGCGCCGCCCGGCCTCCGCCCCCCGGCGGAACCCTCCCAGACGGCGGCGCAGCGCCTCGGCGTCGACGGAACCCGCCGTGCGCGGTCGTGGGACCGCGGCGGGTGTGCTGAGCTTCGGGGTCCGCTTGGGCAGACCCTTGGCGGTGACGGGGTCACCGTCCGGCTCGGCGCCCTCGTCCGCGGTGCGTTCGTGGACGTCGGGGCCGATGGCGTAGGGATCGGCGGGAGCGGGGCGCTCCTGCGGGGCAGGGGCCTCCGGGGCGGGGGCATCCGGCGGTGCAGGGGCCTCCGGGGCGGGGGCCTCCGGCGGTGCAGGGGTCTCCTGGGCGGGGCGCTCCTGCGGGGCGGGCGTCCTCTCCGGTGCGGGAGTCGCCTGCTGTGCGGGGGTCTCCTGCGATGCGGAAGCGTCCCGCGGGGCCGGTGCGGATGCCTCCCGCGGGTCCGGCGCGGGGGCCGGCGGCGGGGGCGGTGTCGGCGCGGGGGCCTGGGCCTGGACCGGGAGCAGGAGTTCCATCGTGGTGTCGTCGGGGAAGTCCCTGACGGCGGTCGTGCCCTCGGCCACGGGGGCCTCCGGCGTCCCGGGAGTCTCGGGGGCCTCCGGCGTCCCGGGAGTCTCGGGCGTCTCCGGCGTCTCCGGCGTCTCCGGCGTCTCCGGCGTCTCCGGCGTCTCCGGCGTCTCCGGCGTCTCCGGCGTCTCCGGCGTCTCCGGCGTCTGGGAAGCCTCCGCCGTCCCGGAGGTCTCCCGCGTCTCGGGGACCCCCGGCGTTACGAGAGGCTGCTGCTGCTCGCCGGACTCCGCGGTCTCGCCGGCCCGGCCGGTCTCCGCGGTCCCGCCGCTCTCCGGGGTCTCGTCGGCGCGCTGCTGCGGGTGGGTGCCCGGCTCCGGGACCGTCTCGGTCACCGCGGGGCCCTGCTCCGCGGGGCCGGCGGTCTCCGTGGCGTCCGCCGCCGGTTCCGCCGCGGCCTCCGCCTCGGCGCGGCGTACGGCCTCCTCCGCCGAGGCCACGAGCGGGTCGGTGTCCGGCCGTGCCTTCTTCTCCGCGCGGCCGGGCAGGACGTTGGAGTTTGCCTCCGCGCCCGCGCCCGGCAGGGTGAAGGAGCCCGTGCCGTCGGCCACCGGCGCGGCCGGGGCGAGGGCCGCCGGGGGCGCCGCAGCGAGCAGCGTGCTCGGCAGCACCACGACGGCCGCGACGCCGCCCTGCTTCTGCTCCCGCAGCCGCACGCGCGCCCCGTGCCGGTGGGCGAGCCGGGCCACCACGTACAGGCCGAGCCCGAGGCCGTCCTCGCCCTCCTGGTCGAAGGGCGCCTCCGGGTCGAAGTCGGTGAGGCGGGCGTTGAGCCGCTGAAGGCGCTCGGTGGCCATGCCGATGCCCTCGTCCTGGACGGAGAGCATCACCTCGCCGTTCTCCAGCAGCCAGCCGGACACCTCGACGGGCAGGTCCGGCGGCGAGAAGGAGGTGGCGTTCTCCATCAGCTCGGCGAGCAGGTGGGAGAGGTCGTCGGCGGCGAAGCCGGCCACGTGCGCGTGGGGCGGCAGCGTGGCGATGCGGACCCGTTCGTACCGCTCGATCTCGCTGACGGCGGCCCGAACCACGTCGACCAGCGGCACCGGACCGGCGCTGTGCTGGATGTGCTCCGTGCCGGCGAGCACGAGGAGGTTCTCGCTGTGCCGGCGCATCACCGTGGCGAAGTGGTCGAGCTTGAACAGGGTGGCGAGGCGGTCAGGGTCCTGCTCGCGGTCCTCCAGGCTCTCGATGACGGCGAGTTGCCGCTCGACCAGGCCGAGGGTGCGCAGCGCGAGGTTGACGAAGGTGCCGCCGATGCTCTTGCGGACGACGTCGAGCTGGGCGGCGGACTCGGCGAGTTCGGCACGCAGTTCCTCGCGCGCGTCGGCCATCTTCTGCCGCTGGCCGACGAGGTGCTTGCGGTCGGCCTCCAGCGTGTTGACGCGCTCGGCGAGCGTGGCGGCGTGCGCGTGCAGGGCGTTGACCGAGCGGACGACCTGGGCGAACTCGTCGTTGCGGCCGGTGAAGGCGACCGGCTCCTCGACGGTGGGGTCCGCCGCGCCGGCGAGCCGGGCCGAGCCGCGGCGCAGCACGGAGAGCGGGCGGGTGAGGGTGCGGGCCATGGCGGTGGCGATGCCGAGGGCGAGCAGGATCAGGGCGCCGAGGGCGGCGATCCGGATCTCCAGCGCGGTCACGTCGTCGTCGCGCAGCTGCTCCAGCGCCGTGGTGCGCTTCTCGTACAGGGCGGACTCGGCGCCGCGCATGGCGTCGACGCGGGCGGAGAGCGCCGCGTCCAGCTTCTTGACGGAGGTGCCGAGGTCGTCGTCGGAGAGGGTGGGCCGGTCGGTGAGGCCGGCGAGGTACTTCTCGGCGGAGTTGACCTCCGGCCCGGCGACCGTGGCGTCGTACCTGTCCCGCGCCTCCTTGGGCGCCCCCTCGCGGAAGTCGGCGAGGGCCGCGTCGGAGCGCACCCGGGCCTGCTGGGCGGCGGCGCTGAGGGCGTCGCGCTGCTCGGTCTCGGCGTCCGAGGAGGTGACGGACTCGGTCGGCAGCCCGGTGATCGGGTCGATGACGGTCTCGGTGCTGCTCGGCACGCCGAGGGCCGCGAGCAGCAGTCCCCGGGTCGCGGCGGCCTGCTGGACGGCGGTGTCCAGGTCGGCGAGGGCGTGGGCCCCGCCGCCCGCGCGGGGCGGCATCTGCTCGGCCAGTTCCGCGGCCAGGGCGTGCAGCCCGGCGATCGCCTCCGAGTAGGCGTCGTGGGCCTGGAGGGCGCTGCTCTTGCCGGTGAGCGCCGAACGGCGCAGCGCGGCGATGGCGTCGAGGTCCTCGCGCAGGGAGGCGGGCGTGTCGGTGTCGGCGAGCAGCTCCTCCACCTGCCGGTCGACGCGTGCGCTGCGCTGCTCGGAGGGGGCCTTGGACTTGGGGCGGCCCGCGGCGACGTAGGGGGTGACCTCGTCCCGCTCGTCGGCGAGGGAGTGGGCGAGGGCCAGCGCGTCCTGCGTCTGCTCGGCGAGCGTCACCAGGTCCTGCGAGTCGTGCAGTTGTCCGGAGGCGGCCACGACCGACGGGGCCCCGGCCGCGGCCACGGCGGCGGCCACGACCGCCACGGCGACGATGAGCCGGTTGCGTACGTGGGTGGGCCGGCCCTTGCCGACGGGCGGCGCCTCGGCCGCCGGGGTGGAGGGGGTGCCCGGGGTTCGCTCCACGCTTGCCGCGGGGGCCGTCTGCTTGCCTGTACGACGAGGCCGCGTCTTCTGCACCGGTGCTCGCATTCCTGACTCGTGTACCCGTGGGCCCGGGTGGCGCTCCGTCAACTGGCCGGCCGGCGCGTGCACCCTTCCCCAAGCTCTGGGCTGCTCCCCCGCCGCCGACCGTGCGCCGGACGGGGAGACCGCGTGAGCAGGGCAGGCCCCCCACCGGTTCCCGACCATCCCAGTGCCGGTGGGCGGTGGGCGTGCATCACCTGACCCGCCACCCGAAGGAGTGAACCCCGACCGGGAGTTGAGGGGCAAGTTCCGCCGGCTCGTGCGGCGGGCTCGGGCGGTGCGCCGGTTGGACGTCTGCGACGGGCGGTGGCAGGATGTGCCGCCACGCGTTCCCGGAGTGCAGCATTCCAACCCAAATCCGGCCGCTGACCTGCGCGACAGCGTCGTTTTCGGGGGAAGTTGGCAGCCTTTTGCGGACCCTGTGAAGAGATCGTGCAGACTGGCCGGATGCGTACGGAACTCGTTTCGGAACCTGGCCTCGCCGACCGCCCCAACGAGGACTTCGCGAGCGTCGCGCTACCGGCCTCGGGACAGGGCGGCGCGCTCGTCGTGCTGGACGGCGTGACGCCACCGAGGACCGGGACGGGGTGTCTGCATTCCGTACCCTGGTTCACCGCGCGGCTCGGCGGAGCGCTGACCGAACTGACCGTTTCACTCGGGGATGTTCCTCTCGCCGACGTCCTGTCCCGTGCCATCGCGCATACCTCCGCGGCACATGCGGGAACCTGTGACCTTTCTCACCCGCGCACTCCGCAGGCAACCGTGGTCCTGGCGCGCTGGTCCCCCGACCTGGTCGAGTACCTGGTGCTGTCCGACTCGGCCCTGCTGGTGGAGACGCCCGCCGGCACGGTCACGGCGCTCCTGGACGACCGGCTGGCCCGCCTGCCGCGCTCGGCGCTGGCCACGGACGCCATCGTGGACGCGGACTACCGCAACAGGGAGGGCGGCTTCTTCACGGCCGCCGCCGACCCGGCGGTGGCGGCGCGGGCGGTGACGGGGACGCTGCCGCGCGAGGAGGTGCGGACACTGGCGGCGCTGACCGACGGGGCCGCACGCTGGGTGGAGACGTTCCGGGAGGGCGACTGGGCGGACTGCCTCGCCCTGGTGCGCAAGCAGGGCGGGCGGGCACTGGTGGACCGGGTGCGGGAGCTGGAGCGCGGGGACGCGGCGGAGGCGCGGGAGTTCCTCGGCCGCGGCAAGACGCACGACGACGCGACGGTGGTGTACGCGGAGTTGTGAAGGGTCCGGCCCCGGGCGCGTGAAGGGGCGGACCCAGGGGGGCAAGGGCCGGGCCGCGGCGGCTACTTCTCCATCCCCCGGTTCAGTTCGCGCAGCAGGCGGGCCAGTTCGGCCACTTCCCGCGGGTCCCAGTCGCCGAGGCGGCGGGCGTACCGCGCCCGGCGGGCCTCCCGCACCCGGCCGACCCGCTCCTGCCCCTCCGGGGTCAGGGTGACCAGCCAGGCACGGCCGTCCGCGGGGTCGGGTTCGCGGGCGACCAGGCCGAGTTCCTCCAGGGCGCGCAGCTGGCGGGACATCGTCGCCTTGCCCACGCCGATGTAGGCGGCCAGGTCCGTGGCGCGCTGCCCACCGCACTCGCCGAGCCGGACGAGGAGGCCGTACGCGGACGACTCCAGGTCGGGGTGGACCTCGCGGGCCATCTCGCCCTGGTTGGCACGGGCGCGCCGGAGCAGGACGGTCAGTTCGCGTTCCAGCGCCAGGAACTGGGGCTGGTTCACACCACTTCCGGACAGGCGGGCTTCGCCCTCGCGACCGCCGCCGTTTCCGTCTTCGTGCACGTCAGCCCCTGCCTCGATTTTCCCGTTCCTGAAAGTTTCCGCCACGGGCCGCCATCGCCGCAGCTTGACAAGTATTTCGCAGGCTTAGACCAACGGCGGCTTCCGGCTCCTCTTCCCACCCCCCGTTCTACGTGCGTAGCGTCTTCTCCGGACCCGTGAATGGCATGCTCACGCCACTCACGAGTCTCTCCCCACGCACGGTCCCCCACCGAGCACCACCGAACCATCGGAGGCACGTCCATGCTCGTGCACAGATCCGGATCGGCCCGCGGCCGGCGTTTCGCCGCCACCGGGATTCTGCTCGCCGCCCTCTCCCTCCTCCTCGCCCAGCCCTCGTCGGCCGCCGACGTCCCGCCCCGCGGCTCCGCCCACATGGGCATGGGCGTCCTGGCCCACGACGGTCAACAGGGCACCCCCGTCCCCGGCGACGCCACCCAGACGGAGGGCGTCGACGTCTCCGGACACCAGGGCAACGTCGCCTGGTCGACCCTGTGGAACAGCGGGGTCAGGTGGGCCTACGTCAAGGCGACCGAGGGGACGTACTACACGAACCCCTACTTCGCCCAGCAGTACAACGGCTCCTACAACGTCGGGATGATCCGCGGCTCGTACCACTTCGCCACCCCGGACACGACGAGCGGCGCGACCCAGGCCAACTACTTCGTCGACCACGGCGGCGGCTGGTCCCGGGACGGCAAGACGCTGCCGGGCGCGCTGGACATCGAGTGGAACCCGTACGGGGCCGCCTGCTACGGCAAGACGCAGAGCGGGATGGTGACCTGGATCCGGGACTTCCTGAACCAGTACAAGGCCCGCACCGGCCGGGACGCCGTCATCTACACGGCGACGAGCTGGTGGACCCAGTGCACCGGCAACTACGGCGGCTTCGCCGCGAACAACCCGCTGTGGATCGCCCGGTACGCCACCTCGGTGGGCACGCTGCCGGCCGGCTGGGGTTACTACACGATGTGGCAGTACACCTCGTCCGGCCCGACGGTGGGGGACCACGACAAGTTCAACGGCGCGCTGGACCGGGTGCAGGCACTGGCCAACGGCTGACCACCGCACCACCCCCGGCCGGGGGCCCGGGGGTTGCCCCCGACAAGCACGGCAACGGCGCCCTGGACCGGGTGCAGGCACTGGCCAACGGCTGACCGCCACACCACCCCCGGCCGGGGGCTCGGGGGTTGCCCCCGACAAACACGGCAACGGCACCCTGGACCGGGTGCAGGCACTCGCCGACGGCCGACAGCCGCACCGCTCCCGGCCGGGGGCCCGGGGGTTGCCCCCGGCCGGCCGGACGGCTCACGGGCGGGGCCCGGGTTCCCTCGCGGGTACCCGGGCCCTCGCTCTTCCGGTCACGTCCGTCACGCCGCGACCGGAACCTCCGGCTCGGCACCGTTCACGGCCGGTGCCAGCGCCAGCTCGAGGACCTGGCGGACGTCGGTGACGGTGTGGACGTCGAGCTTGTCCAGCACCTCCGCCGGGACGTCGTCCAGGTCGGGCTCGTTGCGCTTGGGGATGATCACCGTGGTGACGCCCGCCCGGTGCGCCGCGAGCAGCTTCTGCTTGACCCCGCCGATCGGCAGGACCCGGCCGGTCAGCGAGACCTCGCCGGTCATCGCGACGTCGGTGCGGACCAGCCGGCCCGACAGCAGCGAGGCGAGGGCCGTGGTCATCGTGACGCCGGCGCTCGGGCCGTCCTTGGGGACCGCGCCCGCCGGGAAGTGGATGTGCACGCCCCGGTCCTTCAGGTCGGCCACCGGCAGTTCGAGCTCGGCACCGTGGCTGCGCAGGAAGCTCAGCGCGATCTGCGCGGACTCCTTCATCACGTCGCCCAGCTGACCGGTCAGGGTCAGACCCGCCGCGCCCGTCTCCGGGTCGGCGAGCGACGCCTCGACGTACAGCACGTCGCCGCCCGCGCCGGTGACCGCGAGGCCGGTGGCCACGCCCGGCACGGAGGTGCGCCGCTCGGCCGGGTCCTGGGCGGACTCGGGCACGTGGTGCGGCCGGCCGATGAGGTCGCGCAGGTCACCGTCGCCGACGGTGAAAGGCAGCTCCCGCTCGCCCAGCTCGTGCTGGGCCGCCACCTTGCGCAGCAGCCGCGCGATCGACCGCTCCAGGGTGCGCACGCCCGCCTCACGGGTGTACTCGCCGGCCAGCCTGCGCAGCGCGCCCTCGTCGATCGTGACCTCGTCCTTGTCCAGACCGGCCCGCTCCAGCTGGCGCGGGAGCAGGTGGTCCCGGGCGATGACGACCTTCTCGTCCTCGGTGTACCCGTCGAGGCGGACCAGCTCCATGCGGTCGAGCAGGGCCTCGGGGATGGCCTCCAGGACGTTGGCGGTGGCGAGGAAGACGACGTCGGACAGGTCGAGCTCGACCTCCAGGTAGTGGTCCCGGAAGGTGTGGTTCTGGGCCGGGTCGAGGACCTCCAGCAGCGCCGCGGCCGGATCGCCCCGGAAGTCGGAGCCCACCTTGTCGATCTCGTCCAGGAGCACGACCGGGTTCATGGACCCGGCCTCCTTGATCGCCCGCACGATCCGGCCGGGCAGCGCCCCCACGTACGTGCGCCGGTGGCCGCGGATCTCGGCCTCGTCGCGGACGCCGCCGAGGGCGACGCGGACGAACTTGCGGCCCATCGCGTGGGCGACGGACTCGCCGAGCGACGTCTTGCCCACGCCGGGCGGGCCCACCAGCGCTAGGACCGCACCGCCGCGCCGGCCGCCGACGACACCGAGGCCGCGGTCGCTGCGGCGCTTGCGCACGGCCAGGTACTCGGTGATCCGCTCCTTCACGTCCTGCAGGCCCGCGTGCTCGGCGTCCAGGACGGCCTGAGCGCCCTGGATGTCGTAGGCGTCCTCGGTGCGCTCGTTCCACGGCAGCTCGAGGACGGTGTCCAGCCAGGTGCGGATCCACGAGCCCTCGGGCGACTGGTCGGAGGACCGCTCCAGCTTGTCGACCTCCTTCAGCGCGGCCTCGCGGACCTTCTCCGGCAGGTCGGCGGCCTCGACGCGGGCGCGGTAGTCGTCGGACTCCTCGCCCTCCTGCTCCCCGTTCAGCTCGCGCAGCTCCTTGCGGACGGCTTCGAGCTGGCGGCGCAGCAGGAACTCGCGCTGCTGCTTGTCGACGCCCTCCTGGACGTCCTTGGCGATCGTCTCGGCCACGTCCTGCTCGGCGAGGTGGTCCCGCAGCTGCCGGGTGGCGAGCTTCAGCCGGGCGACCGGGTCGGTGGTCTCCAGCAGCTCGACCTTCTGCTCGGTGGTGAGGAAGGGCGAGTAGCCGGAGTTGTCGGCGAGCGCGGAGACGTCCTCGATGGCCTGGACCCGGTCCACGACCTGCCAGGCGCCGCGCTTGCGCAGCCATGCGGTGGCGAGGGCCTTGTACTCCTTGACGAGTTCGGCGACCTGGCCGGGCAGCGGGTCGGGCACGCTCTCGTCGCTACGGGTGCCCTCGACCCACAGCGCGGCGCCGGGGCCGGTGGTGCCGGCGCCGATGCTCACCCGGCTCCGGCCGCGGATCAGCGCGCCCGGGTCTCCGTCGGCGAGGCGGCCGACCTGCTCGACCGTGCCGAGGACGCCGGTCTTCGCGTAGGTGCCGTCGATGCGCGGGACCAGCAGGACCCGGGGCTTGCCCGGTTCGTCCCTGGCGGCGGCCTGCGCGGCCTCCACCGCGGCCCGTACGTCGGAGTCGCTCAGGTCCAGGGGGACGACCATCCCCGGCAGCACGACCTCGTCGTCGAGCGGCAGCACGGGCAGGGTGAGCGGTGTGAAGGCAGCGGACTCAGCAGCCATGATCTCCCCTTCGGCAGTCAAGTTGAGTTATGCCGACTCAATGCTTGGGAGCCGTCGATTGTTCCCAGGGGGCTGTTCGCTGTGAGCGATCAAGGGACGCCGCCCGTCGCGAGCCGTCCTCACGCCCCCTCAGCACGCCCGGAGCACCGGTCATTCCCCGGTCGGTGATGCCAGGATGGGCCGATGCCCATCACCTCTTACGACTCCCACGACACCCCGGAAGTTCTGGACCGTCGCGAGGGCCCGTACGGCGAGGTCGTCCTGCGCCGGCACGGGGCGCTGCTGCAGATCATCGCGAACGGCTGCTTCCTGATGGACACCTCCGACGGACGCTCGGAGCGCCGGCTCGTGGACGCGGCGGCCGAGGCGCTCGACGGCAGGGCGGCACCGCACGTCCTCATCGGCGGGCTCGGCGTCGGCTTCTCACTGGTGCACGCGGCCGCCGACCCCCGCTGGGGCCGGATCGCGGTCGTCGAACGCGAGCGCGCCGTCATCGACTGGCACCGCACCGGACCCCTGGCCGAGGTGTCGGCGGCGGCCCTGGCCGATCCGCGCACGGCGATCGTCGAGGCGGACCTGGTGGGTTACGTCAATGAGACTTCCGACACGTACGACGCGCTCTGCCTCGACATCGACAACGGCCCCGACTGGACCGTCACCGAGGGCAACGACGGGCTGTACTCACCGGACGGACTGGCGGGCTGCGCACGGGTGTTGAGACCCGGCGGGGTACTCGCCGTATGGTCCGCCCAGCCCTCCCCGGAATTCGAAGAAACCTTGCGTAATGCCGGGTTCCAGCAGGTGCGTACCGAAGAGATCCCCGTTGCCCGGGGCGTTCCGGACGTCGTCCACCTCGGCATCGGGCCTGGATAGCAAAGGCGCGGCACCTCCCCGTACGCTGCTGACCTGACGCGGATCATTCAAGCGTCAAGCGCAGTCATGGGATCACCCCACGGATTCCGGAAAGCACACCTCAGGGGCGGGCGATGGAGCAGACACAGACCTCCCACAACGGCACGGCGACGGCCACCCAGGGCGCACAGCGCCGGGTGCTGGTGGTCGAGGACGACCAGACGATCATGGAGGCCATCGCCACCCGCCTGCGTGCCGAGGGGTTCCTGGTGCAAACGGCGGGCGACGGCCCGGCGGCCGTGGACACGGCCGAGGCCTGGCAGCCCGACCTGCTCATCCTCGACATCATGCTGCCCGGCTTCGACGGCCTGGAGGTCTGCCGCCGCGTGCAGGCCCAGCGGCCGGTGCCGGTGCTGATGCTCACCGCGCGCGACGACGAGACGGACATGCTGGTCGGCCTCGGAGTGGGCGCCGACGACTACATGACCAAGCCGTTCTCGATGCGCGAGCTGGCCGCCCGCGTGCACGTGCTGCTGCGTCGGGTGGAGCGGGCCGTCGTGGCCGCCTCGACGCCGCGCAGCGGCATCCTGCGCCTCGGCGAACTGGAGATCGACCACGCCCAGCGCCGGGTGCGGGTGCGCAGCGAGGACGTCCACCTGACGCCCACCGAGTTCGACCTGCTCGTGTGCCTGGCGAACACCCCGCGCGCGGTGCTCTCCCGGGAGCAGTTGCTGGCCGAGGTGTGGGACTGGGCGGACGCCTCCGGCACCCGGACCGTCGACAGCCACATCAAGGCGCTGCGCCGCAAGATCGGGGCCGAGCGCATCCGCACCGTGCACGGCGTGGGCTACGCGCTGGAGACGCCGACGCCATGAGCTCAGGACGGGAAGGCGCACGGAGGAGCCCCGGGGAGCCCTGGGGCGGCGTACGCCCGTTCTCGATCAAGACCAAGCTGGGTGCGCTGGTCGTCACGTCGGTGCTGATCACCACCGGCCTGTCGGTGATCGCGGTGCACACCAAGACGGAGCTGCGCTTCATCACGGTCTTCTCGATGATCGCCACGCTGCTGATCACGCAGTTCGTGGCCCACTCGCTGACCGCGCCGCTGGACGAGATGAATGCCGTGGCCCGGTCCATCTCGCACGGCGACTACACGCGCCGGGTGCGCGAGAACCGCCGCGACGAGCTGGGCGACCTGGCCGTCACGATCAACCGCATGGCCGACGACCTGGAGGCACAGGACCTCCAGCGCAAGGAGCTGGTGGCGAACGTCTCGCACGAGCTGCGCACCCCCATCGCGGGGCTGCGCGCGGTGCTGGAGAACATCGTCGACGGCGTCACCGAGGCCGATCCGGAGACCATGCGGACCGCGCTGCGGCAGACGGAGCGGCTCGGCCGGCTGGTGGAGACGCTGCTGGACCTCTCCCGCCTGGACAACGGCGTCGTACCGCTGCGCAAGCGGCGCTTCGAGGTGTGGCCCTACCTGTCGGGCGTGCTGAAGGAGGCCAACATGGTCGCCTCGGCGCGCGCGGCCATCGCCAGCGGGTCCGGCAGCCACACGCGTACCGACGTGCATCTCGCCCTCGACGTGTTCCCGTCCGACCTGACCGCCCACGCCGATCCCGAGCGCATCCACCAGGTGGTGGCCAACCTCATCGACAACGCGGTCAAGCACAGCCCGCCGCACGGCCGGGTGACGGTCCGGGCGCGGTGCGGGGCGCAGCCGGAGTCCCTGGAGCTCGAGGTCATGGACGAGGGGCCCGGGATCCCGCGGTCGGAGTGGCGACGCGTGTTCGAGCGGTTCAACCGGGGTTCGGTGTCCCGGCCGCACGGTCCGGGCAGCGACGGCGGCACCGGACTCGGCCTGGCGATCGCCCGCTGGGCGGTGGATCTGCACGGCGGCCGGATCGGTGTGGCCGAATCCGAGCGGGGGTGCCGGATTCTCATCACTCTTCCGGGCCTGCCCTCGGCGTCGAGTTGACGTAGGGTTCGAAACGGAGCACCAAGATCCACGGGCGTTCGCGCCGACGGACACGTGTGATCAGGCACAGGCCCGCGACCTCCCCGCGCCGGGCCCCGGTCTCCCCTTCCCACGCGCAACAGAACCTCGCTTGTTTCCCGCCATTTCCAGCGCCGAAACACAGTCTGCAATGTGACTTACGCGACGTTGAACGGGCCCGGTCTGACCTTCCGGTCCGGGGAGGCGTAGCCTTGATTCCCGCTGTCCACCACCTTGTGAAGCGGAAGAGGGCGGTTCTCGCCGTGTCGCCACAGTCCCCCAGTAACTCGAGCATCTCGACCGACACCGACCAAGCGGGCAAGAACCCCGCGGCGGCGTTCGGTGCCAACGAGTGGCTCGTCGACGAGATCTATCAGCAGTACCTCCAGGACCCGAACTCCGTGGACCGAGCCTGGTGGGACTTCTTCGCCGACTACAAGCCCGGTGCGGCCGCCGCCCAGGCGGCGTCCGGCTCCGCGACGACCACGGGCACGAGCACGCCGCAGGCCGCCCCGGCGCCCCAGGCGCAGGCCCCCGCTCCGGCCGCTCCGGCACAGCCCGCCCCGGCCCAGGCGCCGGCGGCTCCTCAGCAGGCCGCCGCACCCGCCAAGCCGGCCGCGGCCCCCGCGAAGCCCGCCGCCGCGGCTCCGGCCGCTCCGGCCGCGAAGCCCGCCGCCAAGCAGGCCGCGAAGCCGCAGCCGAAGGCCGAGCCCGCCAAGGAGGCCGCTGCGTCCACGGCGGGACCCGAGACGGTGACGCTGCGCGGCCCGGCCGCCGCGGTCGTCAAGAACATGAACGCCTCGCTGGAGCTGCCCACGGCGACGTCCGTGCGCGCCGTCCCGGTGAAGCTGCTGTTCGACAACCGCATCGTCATCAACAACCACCTCAAGCGCGCCCGGGGCGGGAAGATCTCCTTCACGCACCTGATCGGCTACGCGATGGTGCAGGCCATCAAGGCCATGCCGTCGATGAACCACGCGTTCGGCGAGAAGGACGGCAAGCCGACTCTCATCAAGCCGGCGCACGTCAACCTCGGCCTCGCCATCGACCTGGTCAAGCCCAACGGCGACCGCCAGCTGGTCGTCGCGGCGATCAAGAAGGCCGAGACGCTGAACTTCTTCGAGTTCTGGCAGGCCTACGAGGACATCGTCCGCCGCGCCCGCGACGGCAAGCTGACGATGGACGACTTCACCGGCGTCACCGTCTCGCTGACCAACCCCGGCGGCCTCGGCACCGTCCACTCGGTGCCGCGCCTGATGCCCGGCCAGTCGGTGATCATGGGCGTCGGCTCCATGGACTACCCGGCGGAGTTCCAGGGCACCAGCCAGGACACCCTGAACAAGCTCGGCATCTCGAAGGTCATGACGCTCACGTCGACCTACGACCACCGGGTCATCCAGGGCGCCGCCTCCGGCGAGTTCCTGCGCCAGGTCGCCAACCTGCTCCTCGGCGAGAACGGCTTCTACGACGAGATCTTCGAGGCGCTGCGCATCCCCTACGAGCCGGTCCGCTGGCTCAAGGACATCGACGCCTCCCACGACGACGACGTCACCAAGGCCGCCCGCGTCTTCGAGCTGATCCACTCCTACCGGGTCCGCGGCCACGTCATGGCCGACACCGACCCGCTGGAGTACCAGCAGCGCAAGCACCCCGACCTGGACATCACCGAGCACGGGCTCACCCTGTGGGACCTGGAGCGCGAGTTCGCCGTCGGCGGCTTCGCCGGCAAGTCGATGATGAAGCTGCGCGACATCCTCGGCGTGCTGCGCGACTCGTACTGCCGCACCACCGGCATCGAGTTCATGCACATCCAGGACCCGAAGCAGCGCAAGTGGATCCAGGACCGCGTGGAGCGCGCCCACTCCAAGCTGGAGCGCGAGGAGCAGCTGCGCATCCTGCGCCGGCTGAACGCGGCGGAGGCCTTCGAGACCTTCCTCCAGACCAAGTACGTCGGCCAGAAGCGGTTCTCCCTGGAGGGCGGCGAGTCCGTCATCCCGCTGCTGGACGCCGTGCTGGACTCGGCCGCCGAGTCCCGCCTCGACGAGGTCGTCATCGGCATGGCCCACCGCGGCCGCCTGAACGTGCTGGCCAACGTGGTCGGCAAGTCGTACGCGCAGATCTTCCGCGAGTTCGAGGGCAACCTCGACCCGAAGTCGATGCACGGCTCCGGCGACGTGAAGTACCACCTGGGCGCCGAGGGCACCTTCACCGGCCTGGACGGCGACCAGATCCGCGTCTCGCTGGTGGCCAACCCCTCGCACCTGGAGGCGGTGGACCCGGTCCTGGAGGGCGTCGCGCGCGCCAAGCAGGACATCATCAACAAGGGCGGCACGGACTTCACCGTCCTGCCGGTGGCGATCCACGGCGACGCGGCCTTCGCGGGCCAGGGCGTGGTGGCCGAGACCCTGAACATGTCGCAGCTGCGGGGCTACCGCACCGGCGGCACGGTCCACATCGTCATCAACAACCAGGTCGGCTTCACCGCGGCCCCCGAGTCCTCGCGTTCCTCCATGTACGCGACGGACGTGGCCCGCATGATCGAGGCCCCGATCTTCCACGTGAACGGCGACGACCCGGAGGCCGTCGTGCGCGTCGCGCGCCTGGCCTTCGAGTTCCGCCAGGCGTTCAACAAGGACGTGGTGATCGACCTCATCTGCTACCGCCGCCGCGGTCACAACGAGTCCGACAACCCGGCCTTCACCCAGCCGCTGATGTACGACCTGATCGACCGCAAGCGCTCGGTGCGCAAGCTGTACACCGAGTCCCTGATCGGCCGCGGCGACATCACCCTGGAAGAGGCCGAGCAGGCGCTCCAGGACTACCAGGGCCAGCTGGAGAAGGTCTTCACCGAGGTCCGCGAGGCCACCTCGCAGCCCTCGGCCGCCGAGCCCACCGACCCGCAGGCCGAGTTCCCGGTCTCCGTGAACACCGCGGTCACCGACGAGGTCGTCAAGCGGATCGCCGAGTCCCAGGTCAACATCCCCGACCACGTCACCGTCCACCCGCGCCTGCTGCCGCAGCTCCAGCGCCGGGCGGCGATGGTCGAGGACGGCACGATCGACTGGGGCATGGGCGAGACCCTCGCCGTCGGCTCCCTCCTGCTGGAGGGCGTGCCGGTGCGCCTGGCGGGCCAGGACTCGCAGCGCGGCACCTTCGGCCAGCGTCACGCGGTCATCATCGACCGCGAGACCGGCGACGAGTTCACGCCGCTGCTGTACCTGGCCGACGAGCAGGCCCGGTACAACGTCTACAACTCCCTGCTGTCCGAGTACGCGGCGATGGGCTTCGAGTACGGCTACTCGCTGGCCCGTCCCGACGCGCTCGTGCTGTGGGAGGCGCAGTTCGGCGACTTCGTCAACGGCGCGCAGACGGTCGTGGACGAGTTCATCTCGTCGGCGGAGCAGAAGTGGAACCAGACCTCCGGTGTGGTCCTGCTCCTCCCGCACGGCTACGAGGGCCAGGGCCCGGACCACTCCTCGGCCCGTCCCGAGCGCTTCCTCCAGCTGTGCGCGCAGAACAACATGACGGTCGCGATGCCGACCTCCCCGGCGAACTACTTCCACCTCCTGCGGTGGCAGGTGCACAACCCGCACCACAAGCCGCTGGTCGTCTTCACCCCGAAGTCGATGCTGCGCCTGAAGGCGGCGGCCTCGAAGGCGGAGGAGTTCACGACGGGCCGCTTCCAGCCGGTCATCGGCGACGACTCGGTCGACCCGGCAGCCGTCAAGAAGGTCGTCTTCACCGCCGGCAAGGTCTACTACGACCTCGAGGCCGAGCGGAAGAAGCGCGGCGTCACGGACACGGCCATCATCCGCATCGAGCGCCTGTACCCGCTGCCGGGTGCCGAGCTCCAGGCGGAGATCGCCAAGTACCCGAACGCCGAGAAGTACCTGTGGGCCCAGGAGGAGCCGGCGAACCAGGGTGCCTGGCCGTTCATCGCGCTCAACCTGATCGACCACCTGGACCTGGCGGTCGGCGCCGACGTCCCGCACGGTGAGCGCCTGCGCCGCATCTCGCGGCCGCACGGCTCGTCCCCGGCCGTCGGCTCCGCCAAGCGGCACCAGGCCGAGCAGGAGCAGCTGGTGCGTGAGGTCTTCGAGGCCTGATCCCTCGCGGCAGCCCGGCTCCGACGCCTGACCGACGGCCCGTCCCCCGCCCCGGGGGACGGGCCGTCGGCGTTCCGCCCCCCGCCGGGCGGGAGCACGCACCCGTTAACCTGGCGGTGTACACACCCCCATTCATTCCCGACGGAGAGCCCCTTGTACTTCACCGACCGCGGCATCGAGGAACTGGAGAAGCGGCGCGGCGAGGAGGAGGTCACCTTCGAGTGGCTCGCCGAGCAGCTGCGGACCTTCGTCGACCTGAACCCGGACTTCGAGGTGCCGGTGGAGCGCCTGGCCACCTGGCTGGCGCGGCTGGACGACGAGGACGACGACGAGTAGACGAGCGAGCAGGGAACGACTGCTTCTCCGACGATCCCCCACGGGGTGCCGGTCACGGCACCCCGTTTCGCATGTCCGGGAGCTGTGCCGTCGGCCGGACACGCCGGCCACCGGAACGGGTGTCTTGACTTTCGAACTCCGCGATATATCGTGAATAGCGGTGGACGCGATATGGCGCGTTCGGTCTGGAGGTCTGCACCATGCCCGAGTGGTCCGTCGCGGAGCCCGTGAGGCTCACCTTCGACGAGTCCGTGAGCGAGCTCCACGTCCGCATCGTCAACGGAACGGTCAACGTCGTGGGCACGGACGAGGGTTCCGCCAGACTCGAGGTCTCCGAGATCGAGGGCCCGCCCCTGATCGTCACCCAGCAGGGCGGCACGCTCACGGTGGCCTACGAGGACCTGCCCTGGAAGGGCTTCCTGAAGTGGCTGGACCGCCGGGGCTGGCGCCGCAGCGCGGTGGTCTCCCTGGCCGTCCCCGCCAGCACCCGCGTGGAGGTGGGCGTCGTCGGCGCCGCTGCCGTGGTCTCCGGCATCGACGGCGGCACCGAGGTGAAGGGCGTCTCCGGGGACACCACCCTGGTGCGCCTCGCGGGCCGGGTCCGCGCCGACACGGTCGCCGGGAACGTGGAGGCCCAGGCGCTCGCCGGCGACCTCCGGTTCAACTCCGTCTCCGGGGACCTGACCGTGGTGGAGGCCGGCTCGTCCGTCAAGGCCGACTCGGTGAGCGGTTCGATGATCGTCGACCTCGACGCGGCCGACGGACCCGCCGACATCGGCCTCACCAGCGTCTCGGGCGAGATCGCCATCCGGCTGCCCCAGCCGGCCGACGCCGAGGTGGAGGCCAACACCGCGAGCGGCACGGTCTCCAGCGCCTTCGAGGACCTCCGGGTGACCGGCCAGTGGGGCGCCAAGCGGATCACCGGCCGGCTCGGCGCGGGCAACGGCCGGCTGAAGGCCACGACGGTCTCCGGCTCGATCGCCCTGCTGCGCCGTCCACCGGTGGAGGACACACCGTGGGAGCCGGAGGACACCGGGCCGGTGAAGGGCACGGAGCGCGACTCGGGGGACAATTCCGCTTCCGGCCGGGACGGCGGCGCCCCCGGCGCCCCGGCCGACGGCACGACCGACAAGAAGGTGCTCTGACATGCCCCCCGTCTTCGCCCACGGCCGCCTCCGCCTGTACCTGCTGAAGCTGCTCGACGAGGCCCCGCGCCACGGCTACGAGGTGATCCGGCTCCTCGAGGAGCGCTTCCAGGGCCTCTACGCGCCGTCGGCGGGCACCGTGTACCCGCGCCTGGCCAAGCTGGAGGCGGAGGGCCTCGTCACCCACACCACCGAGGGCGGCCGCAAGGTGTACGCCATCACCGACGCGGGCCGCGCCGAGCTGGCCGACCGCAGCGGTGAGCTGGCCGACCTGGAGCTGGAGATCCGCGACTCGGTCGCCGAGCTGGCGGCCGAGATCCGGGCCGATGTGCGCGGCGCGGCCGGTGATCTGCGCCGGGAGATGCGGGCGGCGGCCGGTGAGGCCCGCCGCGGCACCGGACCGGGCCCCCGGACCGAGGGCGCCGGCGGCTCCGGCGAGGGCACGGACATCGGGGACAAGGAGGCCTGGCGCGCCGCCAAGGAGGAGATGCGCCGGGTCAAGCAGGAGTGGAAGGAGCAGGCGCGCCGCGCCAAGGACGAGAGCCGCCGCGCCCGTGACGAGGCCCAGCGGGCCCGGCGCCAGGCCGAGGAGGCGCAGGAGCGGGCCCGCGCCCAGGCGCAGGAGGAGGTGCGGCGCATCGCCCAGCGGGTGCAGGAGCAGGTGCAGGACCACTTCGCGAGGGGCGACTGGCCGACGGGACTCCGTGAGGGCCTGGGCGAGCTGGTCAAGGAGGTCGGCGAGTTCGGCAAGGACTTCGGGAAGGACCTCGGCCGGGACTGGGGCTTCGGGCGCACCGACGCCGACGCGTCCGCCTCCCGGCCGGAGTACACCCGCACCGCCGAGGACTTCCCGGCGGAATACGCACCGTCCTGGGCCCACGAGGACACCGCCGACTCCACCGGCGACCCGGCCCGTGACCTGGACCGGCTGCTGGACCGCTTCCGGGACGGCATCCGCGACGCGGCCCGCGACCACGGCGTCACGGACGGCCAGCTCCGTGACGCCCGTCGCGAGCTGTCGACCGCAGCGGCCCGCATCGGGGCGATGCTGCGGACGCCGAAGGCCTGAGTACGCGGGCGCGGGAGGGCCCCGGCCGGGTCAGGCGCAGGCCGCTCCCCCGCCGAGCACTCTCGTCAGCGACTCGTGGGTCACCCCGTGGTCGGCGAGCACCTCGGCGGGCACACCGGGGCGCACGGTGAGGGCGAGGAGGAGATGCTCGTCGCCGATGTGCCGGTCACGCCGGGCGACGGCCGCCCGCAGGGCGTTCTGCAGGACCTCTTTGGCGTCCCGGCCGAAGCCGGGGCGCCCGGACCACGAGCGCCTGCCCTCCCGGTCGCCGGACATCGCGCCGGCGCCATGAGCCTCCTCCACCCGGGCGACGATCTGCGAGACGTCGATCCCGAGGCCGGCGAGCGCCTCGGTCTCGGCCTGCGACAGACCGGCGCGCCGACGCGCCTCCTCCAGGGCGCGCCGTACCGACTCCCTGCCCCCGCCGGAGCCGAGCGCCGTCAGCGCGAACGAGGCGCGGCTGCCCTCCCGGTCCAGCAGGGCGAGGAGCAGGTGCTCGGCGCCGACGGTCCCCGCCTGCGCCCTGCCCGCGTGCTCGAAGGCCCCCTGGACCACGGCACGGGCATCCTTCGTGAACCGCTCGAACATCAATGCCTCCCGTACTTCTTGTGCACGGCCTGCCTGCTGACCCCGAGTTCCGTGGCGATCTCCTGCCACGACCAGCCCTGGTTGCGCGCGCTGCGCACCTGCACCGCCTCGAGCTGCTCCAGCAGCCTGCGCAGTGCGGCGACGGCACGCAGCCCGACCCGAGGGTCGCGATCACCCGCACGTGCGGCGAGATCCGTTGCTTCGCTCATGCAGTCAACTTAGGTTGACATGACCCGTCTGTCAACCATCATTGACACGCCGGCGCGGGCGGGAACGCGAACGGCGGGCCCGGAGGACCGGGCCCGCCGCACGGAACGGGAGGAGCAAGGGGACGGGTCAGGACCCGCTGAGCACGATCTTGCCGAACAGCTCGCCGGACGCCATCCGCTCGAAGCCCTCCCGGGCCCGGTCCAGCGGAAGCACCTCGTCGATGACGGGACGCACACCGGTCGCGGCGCAGAAGGAGAGGAGGTCCTCCAGCTCGTCCTTGGTGCCCATGGTGGAACCGACGACCTTGAGCTCCAGGAAGAAGATCCGGGTCAGTTCGGCATGGGAGGGCCGGTCGCCGCTGGTGGCGCCGGAGATGACGAGCGTTCCCCCGGGCCGCAGCGACTTCACCGAGTGGGACCAGGTCGCGGCACCCACGGTCTCGATGACGGCGTCGACCCGCTGCGGCAGCCGGGCGCCGGGCTCGACGGCCTCCACCGCGCCCAGCTCCAGGGCCCGCTTCCGCTTGGCCTCGTCCCGGCTGGTGGCGAAGACCCGCAGCCCAGCGGCCCTGCCGAGCACGATGGCGGCCGTGGCGACCCCGCCGCCCGCGCCCTGCACCAGCACCGAGTCGCCGGGACGCACCCCGGCGTTGGTGAACAGCATCCGGTAGGCCGTCAGCCAGGCGGTCGGCAGACAGGCGGCCTCCTCGAAGGACAGTTCCTTCGGCTTCGGCAGGATGTTCCAGGTCGGCACGGCGACCTGCTCGGCGAACGTCCCCGGGTAGCGCTCGGTGAGGATGGAGCGGGGCTCCTTCGCCCCGACCCCGTGGCCGGTCTGGCCGATGACGGAGTGCAGGACGACTTCGTTGCCGTCGGCGTCGACACCGGCGGCGTCGCAGCCGAGGATCATCGGCAGCCGGTCCTCCGGGAGGCCGACACCGCGCAGGGACCACAGGTCGTGATGGTTGAGGGAGGCGGCACGGACATCGACGACACTCCAGCCGGGACGGGCCTCGGGGGCCGGACGCTCCCCCAGCTCCAGACCGTTCAGCGGCTGGTCGCGGTCGATTCGGGCGGCGTAGGCAGCGAACATGACCTTGACGATAGGTTCCGCCCCCGTCATCCGGAACCACGAACGCCTGTGAGACACGCCCTCTTGCCACCGGGAAAGCGAACGGCCCCGCCCACCCGGGACGAGGCCGTTCACCGCACACGCGTCACACCGTCACCGGCGCGCGACACCCTCCGCGCGGGCCGCCGCCGCCACCGCCGCCGTGACGGCCGGCGCGACGCGTTCGTCGAACGGGGACGGGATGACGTAGTCCGCCGCGAGGTCGTCGCCCACCACGGATGCCAGCGCCTCGGCCGCAGCGAGCTTCATGCCCTCGGTGATCCGCGACGCCCGCACCTGGAGCGCGCCCGCGAAGATGCCCGGGAACGCCAGCACGTTGTTGATCTGGTTGGGGAAGTCCGACCGTCCGGTCGCCACGACCGCCGCGTACTTGTGCGCGACCTCGGGGTGCACCTCGGGGTTCGGGTTGGCCATGGCGAAGACGAACGCGCCCTCGGCCATCGAGGCCACCGCCGCCTCCGGCACCGTGCCGCCGGAGACGCCGATGAAGACGTCGGCGCCCGCGAGGGCCGCCTCCAGCGGGCCGGAGAGCCCGGCCTTGTTGGTGAAGGAGGCCAGCTCCTGCTTCACCGGCGTCAGGTCGTCCCGGTCGGCCGAGACGACGCCCTTGCGGTCGGCGACCGCGACGTCGCCGATGCCGGCCTCGACCAGCATCTTGGCGATGGCGACGCCGGCCGCGCCCGCGCCCGAGATCACCGCCCGCAGCTCACCCAGCGTCCGCCCGCTCAGCCGCGCCGCGTTCCTGAGCGCCGCCAGCGTCACGACCGCCGTACCGTGCTGGTCGTCGTGGAAGATCGGGATGTCCAGCCGCTCCTGGAGCTTGCGCTCGATCTCGAAGCACCGCGGCGCCGAGATGTCCTCCAGGTTGACTCCGCCGAACGAGGGCGCGAGGCGCACCACCGTCTCGACGATCTCGTCGGCGTCCGTGCAGTCCAGCGCGATCGGGACCGCGTCCACACCGCCGAACTGCTTGAAGAGGATCGCCTTGCCTTCCATCACCGGAAGGGAGGCCTCGGGGCCGATGTCCCCGAGTCCCAGAACCGCCGTACCGTCCGTCACGACCGCCACGACCGACGACTTCCACGTGTAGTCGTGCACCAGGTCGGGCTGCTCGGCGATCGCGCTGCACACTTTCGCGACGCCGGGCGTGTACGCCAGGGACAGGTCGTCCTTGTCGCGGATCGGCACGGTGGCCTGCACGGCCATCTTGCCGCCGCGGTGCAGCGCGAACGCCGGGTCGAAGGAGTCGAGGTGCTCCGCCCCGGCCTCCTGGTCCGCACTGACGTCGCTGTCGCTGCGAGGATTGACGATCTCCGCTGCCACTTTGTCTTACCCCTTAAGTGTTCATGGTTTGAGGGTTTGTCCACTCCTGGTGAGGGGTGGGCGGGCACCGCCCAGGGACATGGCACGTTGATGCGCACGGGTCCCTGCGCGACGGGCGCGCCGCACACGCGCCCTGAGCCCCTGATGAGGGGTGTAAAGAACCTTCCTACCCGACGGACGCCTCCCGCGGCGAGTCCGATAAGTGCAAGCTCACATGTCGGACGCGGTGGGCCACATGCCGGTGACATGACTCATAGCCAGGCATCCGGTCAACTTCCCGATACCTCTTGACAGTCCCGGAGAACAGCGCCTCGACGGGGGAACACGCGAGCGAACCATGTCCGTATAACGAGAAATACCGAAGATCTTCCGGCCGGAAGGGTTGATTCCCGCAAAGGTTCGGTCGTGATGTACCGACCTGATGGGATTCGGGTGGTCACCCGTTATCCGATTTTGACATGACGGCTCCCCTGAATGGCCGAGTCCGAATGGCAAGATGCCGTAATCACACGAGGTCGCGGCTCTCGAATGCATGTGCCCTCGTCGTCCCACGGCGCCGGTCGGTCCCCCGTCCGGCGTCCCGTCCCATCGGCAACTCCACCATCCGCCGGAGGAACCACCATGACCGCAAGCTTCACCCGTCGTCCGACCGCCGCGCAGTCCCGGCTAGCAGCGGTCGGTGCGATCGCGGTCGCAGGCGCCCTGCTGCTCACCGGATGCGGCGACCAGACCAAGAAGAACGACGAAGGCGGCGAGGGCAAGTCCGCCTCGGGCGCCCCGCTGGCCGAAAAGCTGCCGCAGGCGATACGTGACAAGGGCGTCATCCGGGTCGGATCCGACATCGCCTACGCTCCGGTCGAGTTCAAGGACGACTCCGGCAAGACGGTCGGCATCGACCCGGATCTCGCCGACGCCCTGGGCAAGCAGCTCGGCGTGAAGTTCGAGTTCCAGAACGCCACGTTCGACACCCTCGTCGGCGGTCTCGCGTCCAAGCGCTACGACATCGCCATGTCGGCCATGACCGACACCAAGGACCGGCAGGAGGGCATCGACGGCGACACCGGCAAGAAGGTCGGCGCCGGCGTCGACTTCGTCGACTACTTCACCGCGGGCGTCTCGCTCTACACCAACAAGGGCGACAGCCAGGGCATCAAGACCTGGGACGACCTGTGCGGGAAGACCATGGCGGTCCAGCGCAACACGTTCTCGCACGACCTCGCCAAGGAGCAGGCGCAGAAGTGCGAGAAGGCCGGCAAGAAGACTCTCAAGATCGAGGACTTCGGCACCAACCCGGAGGCCGAGACCCGGATGCGCTCCAAGGGCGCGGACGTCGTCTCCGCCGACTTCCCGATCGCCGCCTACTCGGTGAAGAACTCCGGTGGCGGCAAGTACTTCGAGATCGTCGGCGACCAGGTCGAGGCGGGCCCGTACGGCATCGCCGTCGCCAAGGACAACACCCAGCTGCGCGACGCGCTCCAGGCGGCCGTGCAGGCCGTCATCGACAGCGGCGACTACAAGAAGATCGTCGAGAAGTGGGGCGTCGCGGACGGCGCGGTCACCGAGGCCAAGATCAACGGCGGCTCCTGACCCGTCCCGTTCGACGCGGCTCTGAAAGGCTCCATCCGTGACTGTTGACGTCAACAAGACGACCGGTCCCGACGCGAGGCCCCCCGCCGGGCCGGAGGCCGTCAAGGCCATTCCGGTCCGGCACCCGGGACGGTACGTGTCCGCGGTCGTCGCGCTCGCCCTCCTGGGCGCGGTCGTCTACGCCTTCGCGCAAGGCAAGATCAACTGGGGCGCGATCCCCGACTACTTCTTCGACGACCGCATCCTCGACGGCGTCTGGAACACCCTGGTCCTCACGGTGCTCTCGATGGTGATCGGCATCGCCGGCGGCGTCCTGCTCGCCGTGATGAGGCTGTCGAAGAACCCGGTGACCTCGTCGATCGCCTGGTTCTACATCTGGTTCTTCCGCGGCACCCCGGTCCTGGTCCAGCTCTTCGTCTGGTTCAACCTGGGCCTGGTCTTCGAGTACATCAACCTGGGTCCGATCTACAAGGACTACTGGTCGTCCTTCATGACGCCGCTGCTGACGGCGCTGCTCGGCCTGGGCCTGAACGAGGCCGCCTACATGGCCGAGATCTGCCGCGCCGGCCTGCTCTCGGTCGACGAGGGCCAGACCGAGGCGTCGCACGCCCTGGGCATGAGCCACACGAAGACGCTCCGCCGGATCGTGATCCCGCAGGCGATGCGGGTCATCGTGCCGCCGACGGGCAACGAGGTCATCAACATGCTGAAGACGACCTCACTCGTCTCGGCGGTGCAGTTCTACGACCTCTTCAAGCAGGCCCAGGACATCGGCCAGAACGCGGGCTCGACGGTCGAGATGTACTTCCTGGCCGCCGCCTGGTACCTGATCATGACCTCGATCCTGAGCGTCGGCCAGTACTACGTCGAGCGGTACTACGCCCGCGGTTCGAGCCGGTCCCTGCCGCCGACGCCGCTGCAGCGCTTCCGGGCCGCGGTGCTGCCCACGCGCCGTCCGAAGGGAGTCGCGGCATGAACCAGTCCTCCCACGCCATGGTCAAGGCCGAGGGCGTCCACAAGTCCTTCGGTCCCGTGGAGGTCCTCAAGGGCATCGACCTGGAGGTGAGGTCCGGCGAGGTGTTCTGCCTCATCGGCCCCTCCGGCTCCGGCAAGTCGACCTTCCTGCGGTGCATCAACCACCTGGAGAAGATCAACGCCGGCCGCCTCTACGTCGACGGGGACCTGGTCGGCTACCGCCAGAAGGGCGACAAGCTCTACGAGCTGAAGGACAGCGAGGTCGCCCTCAAGCGCCGGGACATCGGCATGGTCTTCCAGCGCTTCAACCTGTTCCCGCACATGACGGCGGTCGAGAACGTCATGGAGGCACCGGTCCAGGTCAAGGGCGTCAGCCGGGCGCAGGCCAGGGAGCGCGCGATGCAGCTCCTGGACCGCGTGGGCCTGGGCGACAAGGCGGGCAACTACCCCTCGCAGCTCTCCGGCGGCCAGCAGCAGCGGGTCGCGATCGCGCGGGCCCTGGCGATGGACCCGAAGCTGATGCTGTTCGACGAGCCGACCTCGGCCCTGGACCCGGAGCTGGTCGGTGACGTCCTCGACGTCATGCGCGACCTGGCCGAGTCCGGCATGACGATGGTCGTGGTCACCCACGAGATGGGCTTCGCCCGCGAGGTGGGCGACAGCCTGGTCTTCATGGACGGCGGCGTGGTGGTCGAGTCGGGCAACCCGCGCGACGTGCTGACCGACCCGCAGCACGAGCGCACCAAGTCGTTCCTGTCCAAGGTCCTCTGAAGCACACGCGCACGCCGAGGGGCGGTACGGATCTCCGTACCGCCCCTCGGCGCGTGGTCCTACTTCAGCGCGAGCAGCAGCGTGTCCGACGGGGAGCACCACACCGGCCGCACCTCGCCGAAGCCCTTCTCGCGCAGCACGCGCGCGTGCCAGGCCGCCGAGGGCATGTCGCCGTCGGCGTGCTCGCCGTAGATCTCGAAGCGCCGGGCCGTGGGCTCCGCGAGGACGGGGTCCGCGGCGGCGAGCCGCCACCATTCGGCCCAGTCGAGGGCGCCGTCCCGCCGGGCGTCCTCCATGCGCGCGTGCCGCTGCGCGCGCTCGGCGGCGTTGATTCGGGGCGTGGTGTCGTCGATCATGTGGTCCGCGTTCATGAAGACACCACCGTCGCGGACCAGCTCCGCGACCCGGCCGTAGAGGGCGGCGAGGGGTTCGGCGTGGAGCCAGTGCAGGGCCGTCGCGGTCAGGACGGCGTCGTAGGAGTCGTACGGCAGCTTCGCCGGCCAGTGGGGGTCCTTGAGGTCGGCGGCGACGAAGGAGACCCGGTCGTCGCCCGCGAAGGTGCCCTCGGCGATGGCGAGGAGCGCGGGGTCGAGGTCCACCCCGGTGCTGACGGCGTCCGGGAAGCGGGCGAGCAGCCGCGCGGTGATGGTGCCCGTGCCGCAGGCGAGGTCGAGCACGCGCGGTGCCGGGCCGGTCAGGGCCTCGACCATGTCGAGCATGATCCGGAAGCGTTCCTCGCGGTCCGGCATGTACCACTCCTGCTGCCGGTCCCAGCTCTCCTGCCAGGCGTTCCAGTCGGTACCGGTCGTGGTGGTCCGCGCGTCCGTCATCGAGCCCCTCCGTCACGTCACTACGTAATACCCTGTAGGCACAGTCAGCTGTTACCTGGCCGCAGGCACGACCATAGAGCCCCTTCGTAAGGACTACAAGTGGAACTGGCCTATTACTCGGATTACGCCGTACGCCTCGTCAACACCGAGGAGCCGGCGCGCGGGCAGGACTCCCTGACCTCGGTCGAGGCCGTCCGGGAGCTCTTCGGTGCCAACCAGTCGGCGGCCCGGCGGGCCACGGACTCGGACGTGACCCGGTTCCGCTCGGTGCGCGGACGGCTGCGTGCGGTCTTCGAGGCCGCCGACGAGGGGGACGAGACGCTCGCCGTCGACCTCCTCAACTCCCTGCTCCTGGAGTTCCCGGTGAGCCCGCAGATCTCCGGCCACGACCAGCGCGACGACGACGGCAGCCCCCTGTGGCACATGCACCTGGCGGACCACCCGTCCAACGCCACCGCCGGATTCGCCGCCATCGCCGCGATGGGCCTCGCCTTCCACCTCACGGAGTACGGCGTGGACCGCCTGGGCCTGTGCGAGGCGGCCCCCTGCCGCAACGCCTACCTGGACACCTCCACCAACCGCTCCCGGCGCTACTGCTCCGACCGCTGCGCCACCCGCGCCAACGTGGCGGCCTACCGCGCCCGCAAGCGCCTGGAGGCGGACCGGTCGGACAGCACCGGCCTGAGCGCCGAGACGGCCCAGCGGACCACGGCGAGCGGCGAGCGCTGACCGGGCCGCCGTGGCCGGTAGCGGAACCGCACCCTGCCCAGCACGAGGTCCTCGGGGACCGTCCCGTAGTCGGTGCTGTCGCCACCGGCGAAGGCGTTGTCCCCGAGCACCCACCAGCCCGCCCCGCGCCGCTCCGCCGCCCGCTTGACGACCAGCAGGTCCTGCTGGAAGGGATGCCGCAGCACGACCACGTCACCGGGCCGGACCCTGGCCCCCCAGTGCACGAGGAGCACGTCCCCGTGGTGCAGCGTGGGCACCATCGACGGCCCGGTCACCTCGGCCGGTCCGAACGGCAGCGGCCCTCTCGCCCGCTCGGTCTCCTGCGACAGCTCCGGCATCACCCGGCACCTCCCCGTCTTTCCTCCACCAGTCTCAGTCTCACCCCGGACTTTTGTCCTAAGCCCACGGGGGCACTCGCGAAATCGGGCTTCCCAGGGAGTAATGTCCCCCCTGAGAAGACGATCACGAGGAAGGAACGCTCCATGCTTTCCCGCCTGTTTGCCCCCAAGGTCACGGTCAGCGCCCACTGCGACCTGCCCTGCGGCGTGTACGACCCGGCCCAGGCCCGCATCGAGGCGGAGTCGGTGAAGGCCGTCCAGGAGAAGATGGCCGGCAACGACGACCCGCACTACCAGACGCGTGCCACGGTCATCAAGGAGCAGCGTGCCGAGCTCGCGAAGCACCACGTCTCCGTGCTGTGGAGCGACTACTTCAAGCCCCCGCACTTCGAGAAGTACCCGGAGCTGCACCAGCTGGTCAACGACACCCTGAAGGCCCTGTCGGCCGCCAAGGCGTCGACCGACCCGGCCACCGGCCAGAAGGCGCTGGACTACATCGCCCAGATCGACAAGATCTTCTGGGAGACCAAGAAGGCCTGACCCCGGTCAGTCGCTCCGCACGCCGCGATCGGTGCACCATCGCGGGCCTGCGGACAGCCCGAAGGGGCCCGGCCGCCCATGCGGCCGGGCCCCTTCGACGTGTGGCGCCGTCCCGCCGGGCGGCGGCTCAGCGCTTGCGGTCGTAGGTCCGCACCACGACGCCGTTGCCGAACGTCCGCACCGAGTCCGGCACGAACGCGGAGACCTCGAAGCCGGAGCCGAACATCGGCATGCCCGTGCCCAGCACCACCGGGTACGTCTTGATGACCAGCTCGTCGACCTCGTCGATCAGCTCACCGGCGACGGCGGAACCACCGCACAGGTAGATGCCCAGGGGGCTGTCCTCCGCCTTCAGCGCACGGACCCTGCCGACCAGGTCCGCCGAGATGACCTCGACGTTCGGGTCGGGCGACGGGCCGAGCGTGCGCGAGGCGACGTACTCGCGCAGATGGGCGTAGGGGCTGGTGATGCCCTCCTTCAGGGCCAGGTCGTAGCTGGCCCGCCCCTGGACGACCGTGTCGAACCGCTTGTTCGGCAGGTCGTCGAGACCGAGGGCCCGACGGCCGTGCGTCGCCATCGTCTCCGGATACTCCGCCGCGAGGAACGCGAGGAACTCCTCGTCCACGTACGGGAGCATGAACGACGCGTCGCCGTCCGGGCCGCCGATGAAGCCGTCGATCGAGCAGGCGATGAAGTACGTGAGCTTGCGCAAGTGGTCTCTTTCCGTGGGAAGTAGCGTGGACCAACAACCACTTCAGTTATAGTACTTCGTATGTAGTGGTTGCAAGGGATTACCGCGACGCACGGACGAAGAAACCAAGTGGGAGAGAGGGTTCCGCATGGCCAGCAACCCGGAGCGGCGTGCCGCCCTGGTCGACGCGGGTGTCGAGGTGCTCGCCCGCGAGGGCGCACGCGGACTGACGTTCCGCGCGGTGGACACCGAGGCGGGCGTGCCCGTGGGTACCGCGTCCAACTACTTCACCGGCCGGGACGACCTGCTGCGCCAGATCGACACCCGGCTGCACCAGCGGCTCGCGCCCGATCCCGAGGTGGTGGCGGACCTGCTGACGAGGCCGAAGGACCGCTCCCTGGTCACCGCCTTCATGCGCGACCTGACGGACCGGGCGACCCGTGACCGCACCGGCTATCTGGCCCTGCTGGAGATGCGGCTGGAGGCCACCCGGCGCCCCGGCCTGCTCGCCTCGTACACCCGGTCGGTGCGGGGCGACCTGGAGGAGGGCATGGAGTTCCACCGCGCGGCGGGCCTGCCCGGCGGGGACGAGACCGTCGTCGTGCTCTACCTCGCGATGCTCGGGCTGATCCTGGAGCACCTGACCCTGCCGGACGTCCTGACGGGCGTACTGCCCGCGACGGACGTCCCGGACGGCCTGGTGGAGCGGATCGTGGCGACGGTGGTGCCGGAGGCCTAACGGGCCCCCTGCCGCGGCTCGCGCCACATGGGCCACATCCGGGGACCGTCCGGCAGGTCCAGGGCGCGGCCGGTGAACTCGAAGCCGAGGCGCTCGTACAGGCCCCGGCTGCGGGCGCTGCTCGCCTCCAGATAGGCCGGCAGCCGCTCGCGGTCGCAGCGGTCGAGGACCGACTCGATCAGCGCGGTGCCCAGGCCCTCGCCCTGCCGTCCCGGCGCCACGCCGACCATCCACAGGTACGCGTGGGCCCGGCCGGAGGGGTGGATGTCCTCCGTCAGCCTGGCTATCCGCTCGACGCGCTCGTTGTCCGGGTCGACCGCCTCGCGCACCTGGGCGGGTCCGTCGCCGGCCCCGGCGTCCTCGCCGTCGTGCCCGCTCTCGGGCACGGACAGCCACAGCGCGCACGCCGCGCCGTCCTCGGTGATGTCGATCCACCCGTCCGCGAGCACGGCGTCGGTGAAGGCGGCCATGAGCCGGTGATGGGTCCGGCGGCGGTACTCCTCGCCGGGGAAGACCCAGCCGCTCACCGGGTCGTCCTGGAACGCCTCGTCCAGCAACCGCACCACCCGCTCCCGGTCGCCCTCCCCCGCCGTCCGGATCGCCACACCCATGCCCCGACCGCCCTCTCCGCCTCAACATCACTCTTCCGTAGGGCGGTTGAGCCTAGCCGCAGGCTCCGGCGGGGCGGGAGCGGCCTTCCGTCCGGCACGCCCGCCCGTGGTGGCGGGTCCCGCACACCGTGGGGCGTGCGGGACCCGCCGGACCGGAACCCTTCGGCGGTGCGGTCGTACGGCGGCCGGGCGCCGAACGGCCCTCTACGGGCTCCGGGGTCGTGCGCGGCCGTGGCCGTCAGGTGCTGCGCCGGGTCACGAACTCGGCCAGTGCGAGCAGACCGCCCGCCGCCTCCGGCTCGGGCACCGCGCGGGCGAGCTCCTGCATCGCCCGCGCCATCCGGTCGGCCGCCTGGGCCTGCGCCCAGTCCCGGCCGCCCGCCCGCTCCACGGCGAGTGCCGTGCGCTCCAGCTCCTCCTCGTCTCCCGCGTACGGTGCCGCGTACAGCTCGGCGAGCGCGGCGGCCTCCGGGGTGCCCGCCGCGAGCGCGGCGACCACCGGCAGCGACTTCTTCCGGGCGGCCAGGTCCGCGCCGGCCGGTTTCCCGGTGTGACCCGGGTCGCCCCATATGCCGATCACGTCGTCGATGAGCTGGAAGGCCAGTCCGGCCTCGCGGCCGAAGGCGTCCAGCGCCCGGACGTCCTCGTCGGCCGCGCCGGCGTACAGCGCGCCGACCGCGCAGGCGCAGCCCAGCAGTGCGCCGGTCTTGGCCTCGGCCATCACGAGCGTCTCCCCGAGGGTGACCTCGTCCGGGGCCCGCCGTTCCATCGCGGTGTCCACCTGCTGCCCCTCGCACAGCTCCATGACGCAGTCCGCCAGCCGGGCGGCCGCCGCGGCGGACGCCGGATGCGGGTCCGTCGCGAGCAGCCGCACGGCCAGCGCCTGGAGGGCGTCGCCCGCGAGGATCGCGTCGGCGTCGCCGAACACGGCCCAGGCGGTCGGCCGGTGACGGCGGGTGGCGTCCCGGTCCATCACGTCGTCGTGCAGCAGTGTGAAGTTGTGGACCAGCTCCACCGCCGCCGCCGCGCGCACCGCCGCCGCCCGGGCCCCGGGCCCGCCGAGCGCGGCGGCCGAGGCCAGGACGAGGGCGGGACGGATCGCCTTGCCCGCGTTCCCGGAGGCGGGCGTGCCGTCCGCGTGCTGCCAGCCGAAGTGGTAGAGCGCGACGCGGCGCATCGCGGCGGGCAGCAGTGCGACGGCTGACCGCAGCTCGGGATCGACCGAGGCCCGGGAGCTGCGCAGGAGCTCCGCCGCCTCGTGCCCGTCGGACACGGGGACCGCCCCGGGCTCCCGGTCGCGCTGCACGCCGACGGTCCCGTGTCTCTCCAGGGTGCCGGTGGGGCGGGGCGCCTCGGCGGCGCCGTGCCCGGCCTCCGTCATCGGCTCACCTCCCCCATGCGTCCGCCTCCGTGCCCCGGGGTGCACCCGCCCGGACGGGCGGGGCACACGGCGTGCGGGAGACAGGCGTCACCGCCAGCGGCCGATCTCGACGTTCTCCAGGACGCCGAGCGCGTCGGGCACGAGGACCGCGGCCGAGTAGTAGGCCGTGACCAGGTACTTGATGATGGCCTGCTCGTTGATGCCCATGAACCGCACCGACAGACTTGGCTCGATCTCGTCCGGGATGCCCGTGGCCCGCAGGCCGATGACGCCCTGGTCCGCCTCGCCGGTACGCATCGCGATGATCGAGGACGTGCGGGCCTCGGTGACCGGGATCTTGTTGCAAGGGTAGATCGGCACACCGCGCCAGGTGGGAATGCGGTTGCCGGCGATGTCGATCGTCTCGGGGACCAGCCCGCGCTTGTTGAGCTCACGTCCGATGGCGGCGATCGCCCGCGGGTGGGCGAGGAGCAGCTTGGTGCCGCGCCGGCGGCTGAGCAGCTCGTCCAGGTCGTCCGGACCGGGCACGCCGTCGTGCGGCTGGATCCGCTGGTCGTACTCGCAGTTGTGCAGCAGGCCGAACTCCCGGTTGTTGATGAGCTCGTGCTCCTGGCGCTCCTTCAGCGCCTCGACCGTGAGCCGGATCTGCTGCTCCGTCTGGTTCATCGGCTGGTTGTAGAGGTCGGCCACGCGCGAGTGGATGCGCAGCACGGTCTGGGCGACGCTCAGTTCGTACTCGCGGGGCCGCGCCTCGTAGTCCACGAAGGTGTGCGGGATGTCCGGCTCGCCGCTGTGGCCGGCGGCGAGGTCGATGGCCTTCTCCCCGTGCTTGTTGGTGCGCTGCTCGGGGATCGAGCGCCGCTGCCGGAGGTGCTCGCGCAGGGAGTCCGCGCGCTCCGCGACCCGCTCCACCTCCTGGCGGGGCAGCACCAGCACCGTGCAGGCGGTGACCGTGCGGGCGGTGTACTCCCAGATGGCGTCGCCGTCGAGCAGTGCGTGGTCGCCGAAGTAGGCGCCGTCGGCGAGGACGCCGAGCACCGCGTCGTCGCCGTAGGGGCCGGTGCCGATCTTCTCGACCTTGCCGTGCGCCAGCAGGTACACCTCGTCGGCCTGGCCGCCGAAGGACGCGATCACCTCGCCCGGGCCGAACTCCCGCTGCTCGCAGCGCTGGGCGAGTTCCGACAGGACCTCGTCGTCCTCGTACGAGCGCAGGGCCGGCAGCTCGCCCAGCTCCGCGGGGATGACCTCGACGCGGTCGCCCGTCTTCACGAACGTCACCCGGCCGTCGCCGACGGCGAAGGTCATGCGCCGGTTCACCCGGTACGTGCCGCCCTGGATGTCCACCCAGGGAAGCGTGCGCAGCAGCCAGCGCGAGCTGATCTCCTGCATCTGGGGTACGGACTTGGTCGTGGTGGCCAGGTTCCGCGCGGCCGCCGTGCCGAGGCTCTGCTGCGGCCTGGTCTGCTCGGTGCGGACCTCTTCGCCTACCGACATAAGGAATTGCCCTCCCGGTCATGCCGGACGCCTGCGCCCGGCATCGATGTGCGTGGACCAGCCTTCCTCACGGAGCGTGCCGGTGCTATTACCCGAAAGAGCGGGAATGGATCTCCGGCGCCCGGGGCATGAAGAGGGGCTCGCACCGCCGGCCGCGGCCGGCTCCTCGCCGACGGCCCGGCCGTACTCCCGGCGGGGTCTGTCCGGATCGGCTCGCACACGGCCCGAACAAGTCATACGGACGGCTTCGTTTCGGTACAAGCCCCTTACGAGGCGGTCGCGCCCGGCGGTCGTCGCGCAGCGAAGGAGTCGGCCATGGCCTCACCCATGTCCGCGGGCGGTTTCCTCAAGGCCCTGAAGGCGGAGGGCGTCACCGTCGTCGAGGTCGGCGACTGGCGGCACCACAACCGCAACCACAAGGGCCCGTGGGGCCCCGTGCACGGCGTGATGATCCACCACACGGTCACCAGGGGCAGCGCGCGGACCGTCGACATCTGCCGCAAGGGCTACGAAGGACTGCCGGGGCCGCTGTGCCACGGTGTCGTCACCAAGGACGGCAGGGTCCACCTCGTCGGCTACGGCCGCGCCAACCACGCCGGGCTCGGCGACGACGACGTCCTGCGCGCGGTGATCGCGGAGAGGGCGCTGCCCCGGGACAACGAGGCGAACACCGACGGCAACCGGCACTTCTACGGCTTCGAGTGCGAGAACCTGGGCGACGGCGAGGACCCCTGGCCGGCGGCGCAGCTGGAGGCCGTCGAGCGGGTTGCCGCCGCGGTCTGCCGCCACCACGGGTGGACGGAACGTTCCGTCATCGGTCACCTCGAGTGGCAGCCCGGCAAGGTGGACCCGAGGGGGTTCACCATGGCGTCGATGCGGGGGCGCATCCGGGACCGGCTCCGGTGACCGCTCACACCGCGCGCCGGGCGGCGTGACAATGGCGGGGTGACCAGCACCGACCCGCCCGACCTCGCCGCCCTGCGTCCCCGGCTGCCGTCGCCGTTGCAGGAGGCCGCGGACGAGCGGTTCGAGCGGCGCGGGGTGCGGCTGCTGCTGAAGCGCGACGACCTGATCCACCCGGACCTGGTCGGCAACAAGTGGCGCAAACTCGCACCGAATCTGGCCACGGCGCACGGCCGTACCGTCGTCACCTTCGGAGGCGCGTACTCCAACCACCTGCGTGCCACGGCCGCGGCGGGCCGGCTGCTCGGGCTGTCCACGGTCGGCGTCGTGCGCGGCCAGGAGCTGGCCGGCCGGCCCCTGAACCCCTCCCTGGCCCGGTGCGCGGCCGACGGCATGCGGCTGCACTTCACCGACCGCTCGACGTACCGCCGCAAAGGCGAACCCGGGACCCTGGCGGCCCTGCTGCGGGCCGCGGGCGCCGAGGACGCGGTCGTCGTCCCCGAGGGCGGCAGCAACGCCGCGGCCGTCCGCGGCTGCCGGGCGCTCGGCGAGGAGCTGGCCGGGCACGCCGACGTCGTCGCGCTCGCCTGCGGCACCGGAGGCACGCTCGCCGGGCTGGCGGCCGGCCTCCCCCGGGGCCGGCGGGCCCTCGGGATACCCGTACTCAAGGGCGGGTTCCTGGCCGACGAGGTACGGGAACTCCAGCAGCGGGCCTTCGGCGGCCCCCGCGGCACCTGGAGCCTCGACGACCGCTTCCACTGCGGCGGCTACGCCCGCGTCACGCCCGAGCTCGACTCGTTCGCCGCGGACTTCGAACGGCGCCACGGGCTGCCCGTGGAGCGCGTCTACGTCGCCAAGATGCTGTACGGCCTGCTCGCGCTGACCGAGGAGGGCGCCTTCCCGCGGGGGACGACCCTCGCGGCGGTCGTCACCGGCCGCCCCTTCCCCTGATGCCCCCGGAGGCCCCGAGGGCCCGGAGGCTGCCCCTACGCGGCCTCCCGGTACGCCGCCGCCTCCTCCAGGTCCAGGCGGCGCAGCAGCGTCCGCAGCATCTCGTCGTCGATGTACCGGCCGTCCCGCAGCCGGACGAACACCTCGCGCTCCGAGCTGATCACCTCCCGGGACAACCGCCGGTAGGTGTCGTCGACGGTCTCGCCGGTGACGGGGTTGGCCTGCCCGAGGCGTTCCCAGACGGCGTTGCGGCGGCGCTCCAGGACCGTGCGCAGGCGCTCGGCGAGCGGCGCCGGCAGGGCGTTGCGCTCGTCGGCGAGCAGGTCGTCGAGGCGCTGTTCGGCGACCCGGGAGGCCTGCGCCTGGGCGTTGGCCTCGGCGAGCGTCTCGGCCTGCACGTCCCGGGACGGGAACTTCAGCAGCCGGATCAGGGGCGGCAGGGTCACGCCCTGCACGACCAGTGTGCCGATGACCGTGGTGAAGGTCAGGAAGAGGACGAGATTGCGCTCGGGGAAGGGTGCGCCGCCGTGCACGGTGAGCGGGATGGAGAAGGCGATGGCCAGCGAGACCACGCCCCGCATCCCGGCCCAGCCGATCACGAACGGCTGTTTCCAGCCGGGGTCCTCCTCGCGCGCGCGGACGCGTGCCGACAGCATCCGCGGCAGGTAGGTCGCCGGGTACACCCACACGAAGCGGGCGGCGGCGACGACCAGGAAGAGGGCGATCGCGTACCAGGCGGCGTCGGCACCCTCGTACGCGCCGAGGCCCTTCAGGACCACCGGCAGCTGCAGGCCGATCAGGGCGAACACGGCGGACTCCAGGACGAAGGCGACCATCTTCCACACCGCCTCCTCCTGGAGCCGGGTGGCGAAGTCGACCTCCCACGCGCGGTGGCCGAGGTAGAGCGCGACGACCACCACCGCCAGCACTCCGGAGGCGTGCACCTGCTCGGCGGCCGCGTACGCGACGAACGGGATCAGCAGGGAGAGCGTGTTCTGCAGCAGCGCCTCCTTCACGTGCGTGCGCAGCCAGTGGATGGGCACCATGAGCACCAGGCCGACGCCGACACCGCCGAAGGCGGCGATCAGGAACTCGCCGATCCCGCCGGCCCAGGTGGCGCCCTCGCCGACCGCCGCCGCGAGAGCCACCTTGTAGGCGGTGATCGCGGTGGCGTCGTTCACCAGGGACTCGCCCTGGAGGATGGTGGTGATGCGGGACGGCAGTCCCACCCGGCGGGCGACCGCCGTGGCCGCGACGGCGTCCGGCGGGGCCACGACCGCGCCGAACACGAGCGCGGCGGTCAGCGGCAGCCCCGGCACGATCAGGTAGGCGGCGCAGCCGACTACGAACGTCGCGAAGAGTACGTAGCCCACGGACAGCAGCGCCACCGGCCGCAGCTGGGCCCGCAGGTCGAGGTAGGAGCTGTCGGTGGCCGCCGTGTACAGCAGCGGCGGGAGCAGCAGGGGCAGGACGATGTGCGGGTCCAGGGTGTAGTCGGGCACCCCGGGCACGTAACTGACCGCCAGACCGGCCGCGACCAGTAGCAGCGGCACCGGCACCGGGATGCGCCGACCCGCCGCGGCGATCGCGGCGCTGCCCGCCACCAGCAACAGCAGCGGCATCACGTCCATGGTTCTCGCCCACCCTTTTTCTCCGCGCGGCCACCCGCACGCCCGTCGTAACCTGGCAATCATGAAACAGTGCACGCACGCCGACGGGCTGCCGCACCCGGAGCCGAGGCCGCTGGGCGCCACCTGTCCGGAATGTCTGGCCGAAGGCACGGATCCGGTGCAGCTGCGGCTGTGTCTCACCTGCGGGCACGTCGGCTGCTGCGACTCCTCGCCGAGGCAGCACGCGACGGCGCACCACAAGGAGACCGGCCACCCCGTGATGCGGACCTTCGAGCCGGGAGAGACCTGGCGATGGTGCTTCGTCGACCACGTGCTCGTGTAACCCGGCACGACCGCACCCGGGGACGGTTCGACCGTCCGGAGCCTGGGTACGTCAACCCGGCGCGCGCTCTCCCGATTTGGGCCCGCCGAACCCCTAGCCACTGTGCGTGTTCAGGTGTTTACTATGAGTGACAGCAAGGGGTCGGGGTCTCGGGGACAGGAAAGTTCGCCGCGCGATAACGTCACCGCTGAACCACGTGTCGCGTTACCCCGAGGGGCGACCCTCGGCCCTGTAACGCTTGTACCACCTTGGAGGTGAGGGTGTCCCAGATCGCAGGCGAGCCCGCGACCCAGGACTTCGTGGAAGTCCGGCTGCCGGCCGCGGGTGCCTACCTGTCGGTGCTGCGTACGGCGACGGCCGGCCTCGCAGCCCGCTTGGACTTCACCCTCGACGAGATCGAGGACCTGCGCATCGCAGTCGACGAGGCCTGCGCGATCCTGCTGCAGCAGGCCGTGCCCGGCTCGGTGCTCAGTTGCGTCTTCCGCCTCGTCGACGACTCGCTCGAAGTCACTGTCTCGGCGCCGACCACGGACGGTCACGCCCCCTCGCGGGACACCTTCGCCTGGACCGTCCTGTCCGCTCTCGCGGGCAAGGTCTCCTCCGCCGTGGACGAGGACAAAACCGTTTCGATCAGCCTCTACAAACAGCGCGGCGCGGGACCCGGGCCGACGTGAGGGACGGGGACGGGCCGGTGCGGGACGAAGAACGCGGCACACGGAAGCTGTCGGCCGACGCCGCACGTGCTGAGAACGGGGCCCCACACATGGCGGACGGCATCGACGGCATCCCCGAGCAGGCCCGCCCGCACCCGGAGGACGACGCCCCCGCGGGGGCCGGGAGCGGGGGCGGTGCCGTGCCGGGCGCGCCCGCGGGCGGGCGGCCCGGGGGCACGCCCGCCCGGCCCGGCCGAGCGGAGGCGAGGGCTCGGGAAAGGGTTACGGGCGGGACGATGAGCGAGCACGAGCGACACTCCGAGGACCGGGCACCGGGCGCGCGCGGCACGCAGGGCACGCGGCACGACCCGCAGGACCGCAGCGGGGCGCGCGCCCTGTTCCTCGAGCTGCGCACGCTGACGAAGGACACCCCCGAGTACGCGGAACTGCGCAACCGGCTGGTCCGCATGCACCTGCCGCTCGTCGAGCACCTCGCCCGCCGCTTCCGCAACCGCGGCGAGCCCCTGGACGACCTCACGCAGGTCGCCACCATCGGCCTGATCAAGTCCGTCGACCGCTTCGACCCGGACCGCGGGGTGGAGTTCTCCACGTACGCGACGCCGACGGTCGTCGGCGAGATCAAGCGGCACTTCCGGGACAAGGGCTGGGCGGTGCGCGTCCCGCGCCGGCTCCAGGAGCTGCGGCTGGCCCTGACGACGGCCACGGCGGAGCTCTCGCAGCTGCACGGCCGCTCCCCCACGGTCCACGAGCTCGCCGAGAAGCTGTCGATCTCGGAGGAGGAGGTCCTGGAGGGCCTGGAGTCCGCCAACGCGTACTCCACGCTGTCCCTGGACGTCCCGGACACCGACGACGAGTCGCCGGCGGTCGCGGACACCCTCGGGGCCGAGGACGAGGCGCTGGAGGGCGTCGAGTACCGGGAGTCGCTCAAGCCCCTGCTGGAGGACCTGCCGCCGCGGGAGAAGCGGATCCTGCTGCTGCGCTTCTTCGGCAACATGACCCAGTCGCAGATCGCCCAGGAGGTCGGGATCTCCCAGATGCACGTGTCGCGGCTGCTGGCGCGGACGCTCGCGCAGCTGCGGGAGAAGCTGCTGGTCGAGGAGTAGCCGCCGACGCCGGTCGCGTCCGCGTCCCGCCGGGCGGCCGCGACCGCCCGGCTACTTCTCGGCGCGGCCGGGTCCCCGGATGCCGAGGGCCCGGGTGGTCGTCGGGTTCAGGAGCAGGACCAGCGCCGCGACGGACACGACGGCCAGCACGATCCCCGCCGGGATGGCCACGCTGTCGGCCTGGAGCAGGTTGTAGGCCACCGGCAGCGCCATGATCTGCGTGATGACGGCGGGCCCACGGCTCCAGCCGCGCCGGCCGAGCAGCCCGCGGGCGGCGAGCAGCGGCAGCAGCGCGAGGACGACGAGGGTGACCCCGCCGGTGACGGCCGAGGTGCGGTCGTCGGGGTGACCGGTGAGCCCCTCCACGAGCATCCAGACGCCGCCGGCGACCAGCGCCAGCCCCTCCAGTGCGGCGAGCGCGGCCGCGGCGGTCAGCCGGCCGGGACGAGGGCCCGTCTCTTCGGCGGCTTCGGCTTCGGGGGTGGGGTTCTGCTCACTGCTCACCCCAGAAGGGTAGCCCGCGGGACGCCGGTGGCCGCGGGCCGGTCCCGCGCCGGCCCCCGCCCGATCCCACCTCGGTCTGGGCCGGGGTACCGCCCAGTAGGTACCCTGCACACCATGCGTGCACTTCTCGTGGTCAATCCGGCGGCAACCACCACGAGCGCGCGCACGCGCGACGTGCTGATCCACGCGCTCGCGAGCGAGATGAAGCTGGAGGCGGTCACCACCGAGTACCGGGGTCACGCGCGCGACCTCGGCCGGCAGGCCGCGCTGAGCGACGAGATAGAGCTCGTGGTGGCCCTCGGCGGCGACGGCACGGTGAACGAGGTCGTCAACGGCCTGCTGCACGCGGGCCCCGCCCCGGAGCACCTGCCCGGTCTCGCGGTCGTCCCCGGCGGGTCCACCAACGTCTTCGCCCGCGCGCTCGGCCTGCCCAACCACGCGGTGGAGGCCACCGGCGCCCTGCTCGACGCGCTTCGCGAGGGCAGGGAGCGGACCGTCGGCCTGGGCCTGGCCTCCGGCACGCCGGGCTCGGAGGACGAGTCCGTGCCGGCCCGCTGGTTCACCTTCAACGCCGGGCTGGGCTTCGACGCCGGCGTGGTCGGACGGGTCGAGCAGCACCGCGAGCAGGGCAAGAAGTCCACCCACGCCCTCTACGTCCGCCAGGTGGTGCGCCAGCTCATCGGGGAGCCGCACCGCCGCAGCGGCACCATCACGCTGGAGCGCGCCGGCGAGGACCCGGTCACCGATCTGGTGCTGTCCATAGTCTCGAACACCTGCCCGTGGACGTTCCTCGGCAACCGCCCGATCTACGCGTCGCCCGAGGCCTCGTTCGACACCGGTCTGGACGTGTTCGGACTCAGCCGGCTGTCGACGGCCGCCGTTGCCCGGTATGGCACCCAGTTGCTCACTTCGTCCCCCGAGCGCGGCCCCCGTGGCAGGCACGCGGTCTCCCTGCACGACCTGAGTGACTTCACCTTGCATTCGAAGGTGCCCCTGCCCCTCCAGATGGACGGTGACCACCTGGGGCTGCGGACGAGCGTGACGTTCACAGGCGTACGCCGTGCACTGCGTGTGATTGTGTGAGCAGAACCGGCAAAAGTCCTTTCACTCGAACGTTTAGGCCAGGGTCCACCCCATAGAAGTACGGCTGTGACCTAGTCGACACCGAAGAATCAAAAAAAACTTTCCGGAAGGGGTTGTATCCACCGCCGAGGTTTGCGAGTCTCTTCTTGGCGATCGGGACGGCCCGCAACATCGGCCTCCACAGATCACCGGAATCCCTCTTCAAACCCAAGGACCACACCGGGAACCCGGCGGTAGGCCCTTCCCTTGTTGAGGGATTCGTGAAAGCGTTCACATTCACAAGCACCCTGCACAGTCATACCAAGGAGAGGTAGCAGCCATGGACTGGCGTCACCGCGCCGTTTGCCGCGAGGAAGACCCCGAGCTCTTCTTCCCCATCGGCAACACCGGTCCCGCGCTGCTGCAGATCGAGGAAGCCAAGGCCGTCTGCCGTCGCTGCCCTGTCATGGAGCAGTGCCTGCAGTGGGCGCTCGAGTCCGGTCAGGACTCCGGCGTCTGGGGTGGTCTCAGCGAGGACGAGCGCCGCGCAATGAAGCGCCGTGCCGCCCGCAACCGGGCTCGTCAGGCCTCCGCCTGATCAGTCACCCCTGCTGACAGCCTGAGCTTGGCGGCGCGTACAGCGCGTACGCAACTCCCGCCCCCGAGCCGCAGCGCGCAGTACCCCGATGCTCCCCCGCATCGCATGAGCACTGGCCTCGGACCTTCACCGGTCCGGGGCTTTTTGCTGTCCCCGGCCCCGCTTCCCCCGCCGCCCGCGTCGCCCCGGCCGGCCCCCGCTGCCCTACTTCTCCGCCGGCACCGGGATGTCGAGGAGGACCCGGGTGCCGCGCCCGGGGGCCGGGACCATGTCGAAGGCACCACCCAGCTCACCCTCGACCAGGGTGCGGACGATCTGCAGCCCGAGATTGCCGGAACGGTGCGGGTCGAAGTCCTCGGGCAGGCCGACGCCGTCGTCCTGGACGGTGACCAGCAGCCGCGCTTCCTTGGTCGTGCCCCCGCGGACCGCGGTGACCTCGACCGTGCCGGTGTCGCCCTCGCGGAAGCCGTGCTCCAGCGCGTTCTGCAGCACCTCGGTCAGCACCATCGACAGCGGGGTGGCCACCTCGGCGTCCAGGATGCCGAAGCGGCCCGTCCGCCGGCCGGTCACCTTGCCGGGCGAGATCTCGGCGACCATGGCCAGCACGCGGTCGGCGATCTCGTCGAACTCCACGCGCTCGTCCAGGTTCTGAGACAGCGTCTCATGCACGATCGCGATCGATCCGACCCGGCGTACCGCCTCCTCGAGCGCTTCGCGGCCGCGCTCGGACTCGATGCGCCGGGCCTGGAGCCGGAGCAGGGCCGCCACCGTCTGGAGGTTGTTCTTCACCCGGTGGTGGATCTCCCGGATGGTGGCGTCCTTGGTGATCAGTTCCCGCTCACGGCGGCGCAGTTCCGTGACGTCGCGCAGCAGCACCAGCGCACCGATGCGCGTGCCCTTGGGCTTGAGCGGAATGGCGCGGAACTGGATCACCCCGTCGTGCGCCTCGATCTCGAACTCGCGGGGCGCCCAGCCGCTGGCCACCTTGGCGAGCGCTTCGTCCACCGGACCGCGGGACGGGGCGAGTTCGGCCGTGGTCCGGCCCAGGTGGTGGCCGACCAGGTCGGCGGCGAGGCCCATCCGGTGGTAGGCCGACAGGGCGTTCGGCGAGGCGTAGTGGACGATGCCGTCCCCGTCGACGCGGATCAGGCCGTCCCCGACGCGGGGCGAGGCGTCCATGTCGACCTGCTGGTTCTCGAACGGGAAGGCGCCGGCGGCGATCATCTGCGCGAGGTCCGAGGCGCTCTGCAGATAGGTGAGCTCCAGGCGGCTCGGCGTGCGCACGGTGAGGAGGTTGGTGTTGCGGGCGATGACGCCGAGGACGCGCTCCTGGCGCCGTACGGGGATGGACTCGACCCGGACCGGGACCTCCTCGCGCCACTCCGGGTCGCCCTCGCGCACGATCCGGCCCTCGTCCAGGGCGATGTCCAGCATGGGCCGCCGGCCGCGCGGGACGAGGTGGCCGACCATGTCGTCCTGGTAGGAGGTCGGTCCGGTGTTGGGCCGCATCTGGGCGACGGACACGTACCGGGTGCCGTCGCGGGTCGGGACCCACAGGACCAGGTCGGCGAAGGAGAGGTCGGAGAGGAGCTGCCACTCCGAGACCAGCAGGTGGAGCCACTCGAGGTCGGAGTCGTCGAGGGCGGTGTGCTGGCGTACGAGTTCGTTCATGGAGGGCACGTGGCCGAGCGTACCTGGCGGTTCGGACAGCGATCGGAATCGGCCATGTTCCGCGGCGCCGGGGCCCGGAGACACCCGCGGGCCGCGGCGCCTGGGAGGGACCCTCAACCCTCCCGGCACCGCAGCCCGGAGCAACATCGGCCGTGGGGTGTGCGGTCCCGGTCGGCCGAAGGATGAGGAGCCGGGGCAGTCAGGGCAGAGAGCTCCGGTTCCTCGGTCCGCCCTCCTGTGCGGGGAAGGCGGAAGTCCGATGTCCGTCCGGCGCGCGTCTCGCGGCCGGTGCGTCGGTGTCCATTGTGGACTAGACCACTAGCCGTGTCCATGCGGTGGACGGTCTTTGCAGTTGTCGTGTTCCGCGGTCGCCCGGGCGTCCGGGCGGTCGCCTGAAGCCTAACCCCGTTGGCCCACGAGCGGGGCCGGACCGCCGGGACAATTTCCCGCGCGCGCGGCTGCGCGCATACCCGACCGGACGCCGTTTCGGCGCCCCCACGAGGGCGCTCCTCTGTTAGATTGGTCTAAACCACATGCCCAGTCCCGGGCCCCGGTGAGTCCTTCTCTTCGAAACGGCAGGCAAGCGTGGAAGTTGTCATCGTTCCCGACGCCAAGGCGGGCGGCGAGCTCATTGCCGAGGCCATGGCGCAGCTGCTCCGGCGCAAGCCCGACGCCCTGCTCGGGGTCGCCACCGGCTCGACGCCGCTGCCCGTCTACGAGGCGCTGGCGGCCCGGGTGCGTTCGGGCTCCGTCGACACCGCGCGGGCCCGGATCGCCCAGCTCGACGAGTACGTGGGGCTGCCGGCGGAGCACCCGGAGTCGTACCGGTCGGTGCTGCGGCGCGAGGTGCTCGAACCGCTCGGGATCACCATGGACGCGTTCATGGGCCCGGACGGCACGGCCGCGGACGTGCAGGCTGCCTGCGAGGCCTACGACCGCGCGCTCGGCGAGGCCGGCGGCGTGGACCTCCAGCTGCTGGGGATCGGGACCGACGGGCACATCGGGTTCAACGAGCCGTGCTCCTCGCTCGCCTCGCGCACCCGGATCAAGACGCTCACCGAGCAGACCCGCGTCGACAACGCGCGGTTCTTCGACGGCGACATCGAGCAGGTGCCGCACCACGTGATCACGCAGGGCATCGGCACCATCCTGGAGGCCCGGCACCTGGTGCTGCTGGCCACCGGCGAGGGCAAGGCCGACGCCGTCGCCGCCAGCGTGGAGGGCCCCGTCGCGGCCGTGTGCCCGGCGTCGGCGCTGCAACTGCACCCGCACGCCACGGTCGTCGTCGACGAGGCCGCCGCGGGCAAGCTGAAGCTCGCCGGCTACTTCCGGCACACCTACGCCCACAAGCCCGACTGGCAGGGCATCTGACCGGCAGGTCCGCACACCCCTCCGGCGGGCCCGTCACGACGTAGGCGCCGCACTCCCCGACCGGGAGTGCGGCGCCTACGT